>NZ_BBOX01000359.1 GCF_001553455.1 Streptomyces hygroscopicus subsp. hygroscopicus | reverse complement strand
GCGCTGCTGGGCGACGGCGGCGACGGCGACGGCGGCGGCGGGAACGCCCGGTCCGGCCCCGCCCCCAGCTCCTCCGCCCCGCGGGACGGCGGCGACCCGGCCCCGGGCGTGCCCACCCCGGACAGCCCCTCGGACGGGCCCAGCGCGCAGCCCAGCTACGACCCGGACACCGCCCCGGACCCCGTCAACGGCATCAGCCTGCCGGTGCTCTCCGGCTGGCAGGCGGGGCGCAGCAGCTCCGGCGGCGCGGGCGTCACCACCTCCCGCTACCCCTGCCCGGGCGACCCGTCCACCGACTGCGTGCGCGGCGGCGCCTTCTCCCGGACCGCCGACGGCTACAAGGCCACGTCCGCCAAGGGCATAGCCGAGGAGGACATCGCGCAGAACGCCGAGGAGTCCTACGGCCAGGACGAGAACACCGACCGCAAGGCGTACGGCGGGATCACCTCCCACAAGCAGCTCAAGGAGTCGGCGGTCGACGTCGCGGGCGAGAAGGGCTACCTGGTCCGCTGGAAGGTGGTGACGAAGAAGGGCGACGACGGCATCGTCCAGTCGGTCGCCTTCCCCTCGCCGACCGTGCCGGACACCATGGTCGTGGTGCGCTTCGGCTTCGACGTGAGCGACGAGGCGCCGCCGCTCAGCGACATGGACAAGATCGTCAAGGGCATCGAGGCGCTGGCGGGCGACGGCCGGTCCGTGTAGGGGGCCGCCGTACGGGGCGTGCGTCCGGGGCGTCTCAGCGCAACGCGCCGGTCAGTGAAGCGCGACCTTCGGCCAAACCCGCCCCTCGCAGGCGCGCACCGGTCAGCGAAGCGGCTGTTCGGAGAACCGGGCTGTCGGAGAAGCGCGCCGGTCAGCGAAGCGTCCCACGAGGCTGGGTGGAGAAGCGCGGCGGGCAGCGAAGCGCGCCACCGGGCTGTCGGAGAAGCGCGCCGGTCAGCGAAGCGTCCCACGCGGCTTTTCGAAGAAGCGCGGCGGTCAGCGAGCGCCCCACCGGGCTGTGTGCGGAAGCGCGCCGGTCAGAGGAACGTTCTGCCCTCGCCCCGGTACGTCGGCACGCTCGCCACCACCCGGTCCCCCTCGATCAGCCGCAGCGTGTCGAACCGCTCGCACAGCTCGCCCGCCTTGGCGTGCCGGAACCACACCTTGTCGCCGATCAGCAGATCGTCGGCGGCCGTGCCCAGCAGCGGGGTCTGCACCTCACCCGGCCCCTCCATCGCGTCGTACGCGAGCCCCTCCGGCAGGTACGGCACCGGCAGCCGGTCCCGGCCCGCGGCGCCCGACGCCGGATAGCCGCCGCCGAGCACCGTCACCACGCCCACCCCCGGCCGCCGCACCACCGGCTGCGCGAACAGCGCGGCCGGACGGCCGCGGAAGGAGGTGTAGTGGTCGAAGAGGCGCGGCTGGTAGAGGCCGGACCCGGCGGCGATCTCCGTCACCGCGTCCTCCGCCGCGGTGTGCTGCACACTGCCGGTACCGCCGCCGTTGACGAACTCCAGGTCCGCCTCGGCCCGCACCGCCCGTACGGCCGCGGCCCGGCGCGCCGCGAGTTCCCGGCGGGCCACGGACTGCATCAGCCGGATGGCGCGCGACCGCAGCGGCCGCTCCGCCACCGCGTCGCCCACGCCCGCCACATGACCCTCGTACGCCATCAGCCCGACCAGCCGGAAGCCGGGACGGCGGGCGATCAGCCGGGCCAGCCCGGCCAGTTGCTCCGGTTCGCGCAGCGGTGAGCGCAGCGCCCCGACCCGCACCCGGCCGCCGAGCAGCCGCAGCGAGGTGTCCCATTCCAGACAGACCCGGACCTCTTCGGTCCCGGCGCGCACGCTGTCGATCAGATCGAGCTGGGCGGGGTCGTCCACCATGACCGTCACCGCGGCCGCCAGCTTGGGGTCGCTGGTCAGGGTGGCGAAACCGTCCCGGTCGGTGGAGGGGTAGGCGAGCAGGACGTCGTCGAACCCCTCGCGCGCCAGCCACAGCGACTCCGGGAGCGTGAAGCTCATGATCCCCGCGAAGCCGTCCCGCGCCAGCACCCGCTCCAACAGCGCCCGGCAGCGCACCGACTTGCTGGCGACACGGATCGGTTTGCCTCCCGCCCGGCGGACCAGATTCCGTGCGTTGTCGTCGAAGGCATCCAGGTCGACAATCGCCACGGGCGCTTCGAGATGGGCGGTGGCCCGGTCGTACCGGACCCGGTCAGCGGCGGCAGCGGACATGGACGCAGCTTGCCAGACCGCCGTTACCACTGGGTAGAGGGCAGCCGGTGCGCAGGGCCCCCGCTGCCCGTAGAGTGTCGCGCACGCCACGACCGGCAGGTCAGGGGCGTGTTGTCCGTATACGGGCCGACCTGCCTGAAAGGCGGTGCGGCGGCACGGCGAACCGGACGGAGTCAGGTGAACCAGGTGTCGACGGGTGCGAGGGGGTGCAGGTGAGCACCGACGCGGAACAGGCGCACTCACCCCACAGCACGCCCCCACCACGCCCCGCACATCCCCCGCGC
>NZ_BBOX01000358.1 GCF_001553455.1 Streptomyces hygroscopicus subsp. hygroscopicus | reverse complement strand
GCCCGGGGCAGGCCGAGGACGTGCCGCACGTGTTGTACGTGCGGTTCCATCCCACGCCCGCAGAAGACGTGTACCAGGGCCTGCTCGCCCTCCTCGGGGAGCTGACGCCCGTCGTCGAGGCGCTGCCGCCCGACGCCGCGCTGGCGGATGTGCGGGGCGCGCTGCGGTACTTCGGGCGGGACGCGGCCGGGCTGGCCGAGATCGTACGGGTCCGGGCGCTGGCCCGGTACGGCGTGGACTGCACCATCGGCGTCGCCGCCAACCCCATGCTGGCCCGCATGGCCGCTCAGGAGGCCCGGGAAGCCCAGGCGACCCAGGCGACTCAGGAGGCCCAGGGGCCCCAGGAGGCCCAGGGGCCCCAGGAGGCCCAGGAGGTCCAAGGGGCCCAGGAGGCCGACGCCCCCGGTCCCGGGGGCGGGCGGTCCCGCCGTCCGGCCGGATCCGTCCGTACCGTTCCCGGCGATCCGGACGGCGTGGCCGCGTTCCTGGCCCGCAAGCCGCCCACCGCCCTGCCCTGGGTGGGCCCCGCGACCGCGCGCACCCTGAGCGCGTACGGGCTGGACAGCGCCGCGCGGATCGCCGCCGCGCCGCTGTCCACCCTGCAACGGATCCTCGGCGCGGCGACCGCGCGCCGCGTCCACGCGTGGGCGCACGGCATCGACCCGATGCCGGTCACCCCGAACGCCCCCGCCCGTGCGATGGGCGCGGAACACCGCTTCCGTCACGACGAGTTGGATCCGGTCCGCAGGCGCCGCGCGCTGCTCACCCTCGCCGACGGGCTCGGCGGCCGACTGCGGACGAGCGGACAGGTCGCGGCCGCGATCAGCCTCACCGTCCGCTACGCCGACCGCTCCACGACCACCCGCTCCCGCACCCTGACCGAGCCGACCGCGCACACCCCGGCGCTGACCGCCGCCGCGTACGCGCTGCATGACGCGCTCGGGCTGCAACGGGCCCGGGTGCGGTCGGTGGCGCTGCGCGTCGAGGGGCTGATGGACGCGGAACTCGCCCCCCACCAGCTGACGTTCGACCCCGCGGACGAGAAGTCACGCCGGCTGGAGGCCGCCGCCGACCGGGCCCGTGCCCGCTTCGGCGCCTCCGCGGTCCGGCCCGCCGGATTCCTGGACGTCGCGTGACCCATCCGCTTCCCGGGCGTCGCGTGGTTCGGTCGTTTGCCGGGCGTCGCGTGGTCCGGCCGTTTCCCGGATGTCGCCTGGTCCGGCCGTTTCGTGGGCGTCGCGTGGCCCAGCTGATCCCCGGGCGCGCGTGGCCCATCCGTTTCCCGGGTCACCCGGCTACGCCGTCAGCCGATTGCTTCGTTCACTCGGCGACGAGCTCGACCTCGATGTTGCCCCGCGTCGCCTTGGAGTACGGGCACACCTGGTGCGCCTGCTCGACCAGCTTGCGGCCGCTCTCGTTCTCGAGCTCGCTCGGCAGCTCCACGCGCAGCGTCACCTTGAGCCCGAAGCCGCCGTCCGCCTCGTCCTTGCCGATGCCGACCTCGGCGGTGACGGAGATGTCCTTGGTGTCGACCTTGGTCTGGCGGCCGACGAGGCCGAGCGCGGACGCGAAACAGGCGGCGTAGCCCGCGGCGAACAGCTGCTCGGGATTGGTGCCCTGGCCGCTGCCGCCGAGGGCGGGCGGCATGGCCAGTGCCAGGTCGAGCTGTCCGTCGGAGCTAACGGCCCGGCCGTCGCGTCCGTTGGCCGTGGCCACCGCGGTGTAGAGCGCGTCCATGAAGACCATCCCTTTCGTTTCAGGCAGTCACGAGGCGGGTGCTCGGTGCTCCCTGCCTCCGAACGGAAGTACAGCACACAATTAAGTTGTGCACAACTAAAGGGTACGCTGGACACATGTCGCACCAGCCCGACCGTCCGACCGACCCGACGACCGACCGCGCCGCTGAGCATGCCGCCGATCACGCCGCCGACCGCGCCGCCCCGGAGCCGCAGCCCGGTGGTGACCTGCTCCGGCTCGACCGGCAGCTCTGCTTCGCCCTGCACGCCGCCTCCCGTGCCTTCGACGGCCTCTACCGCCGGGTGCTGCGCGATACGGAGCTGACCTATCCGCAGTACCTGGCGATGCTCGTGCTGTGGGAGCACGGGGAGATGCCGGTCAAGCGGCTGGGGGAGTTCCTGCGACTGGACTCGGGTACCCTCTCGCCGCTGCTCAAGCGGATGCAGTCGGCCGGACTCGTCCAGCGCGAGCGCAGCGCGCACGACGAGCGCTCGGTGACGGTCCGGCTGACGGCGGAGGGGACGGCGCTGAAGGAGCGTGCCCAGGGGGTGCCCCTGAAGGCGATCGAGGCCAGCGGTCTCGCGGCGGAGGAGGCGATCGATCTGCGGGCGCGACTGCTGCGGCTCACGGCGGCCCTCGACGCGGCGCTGAGCGAGGAGGGAGCCTGACGAGGCGGGGCTTCGGGGCGCCCCGGAAACTCGGGCGCCCTCGGGCCCGTGCCACGGCGGCCAGGACGTGTGTTCCGCGCGGCCCCGGTACGTCGTGGACCACCGCCGCGCGGAGATCGCCCCCGGTCATCCAGGTGCAGTGGGGGGTCAGCCGCCGTTCGTTGGGGAGTTCGGCGGGGCGGAGGGGGAGGAGAGGGTCATCCGGGGCTCTTCTCGCTCTTGGCCTGGGAAGCCCGGCGCGTCTGGGGCGTCTGGGGCTTCTGGCCCTTCTGCGGCGGTCTGGGGCGCCCGGGGCCTCTGGGGTGCCTGGGGCGTCTGAGGTGTCCGGGAGTCCTCGGGCTTCCGGCGCGCCTGGAACGTATGGAAGCAGAAGGCCACGACTGCCAGCGCCGGCGGAATCAGCAGCAGAGGACCGGAGAGGATGAGCACGGTCGAGGTCACCGCCGCGCTGCCGATCGCCGCCCACCACAGCGGTGTACGCCGCGGCAGCAGCGTCAGC
>NZ_BBOX01000357.1 GCF_001553455.1 Streptomyces hygroscopicus subsp. hygroscopicus | reverse complement strand
GGTGTTGACCGCGCCGAAGGACAGGAACAGGGCCACAACGGCGGCCACCGGCCGGGCCGCGTCCCCCACACTCAGCGTCAGCAGCGCCGTCAGCGGGGTTTCGGTGGTGGCGGCGCCGGGGCCCAGCGCGCCGATCGTCGTCACCGCGAGCCCCAGGTAGAGCACGCCGACGACGATGAGGGTGAGCGTGGTGACCCGTGGCAGATCGCGCCGCGGGTCGGCGAACTCGGCGGACAGATGGCTGGCCGCCTCCCACCCCACGAAGCCGAAGAAGAGCACCCCCGCCGCCGAGCCGACCGAGTGCCAGCCGTCCGGCAGGAAGGGGGTGAAGTGGGCGGTGCGCAGATGCGGCGCCGCCGCGATCACGGCGGCCAGCAGCAGCACCGCGAGCAGCCCGGCCAGCAGCAGCTGTATCCGGCTGGACAGGTGCAGCCCCTGGGAGTTGGCGGCGATGGCGGCGGCCAGGAGCAGCGCGGCGACCGCCGCCGCGCCCGTACGGTCCCAGCCCACGGCGGCGGCCGTGTACTGCCCGCCGATCCAGGCGCCCGCGACCACCCCGACCGGTACGGAGCCGTAGAACCACCAGCCGACCGTGGCCGCCGCACGCGGTCCGAAGGCCCGGTGGACGTAGGTGGCCACCCCGCCGCCGTCCGGGAACCGGGCGCCGAGCGCGGCGAAGCAGGCGGCCACCGGTACGCATGTCGCCAGCAGGGCGGCCCAGGCCAGGATCGAGGCGGGACCGGCGGCCGCGGCGGCGAGCGCGGGCAGGGCGAGCACGCCGGGGCCGAGCACGGCGCCCACGTACAGCGCCGTGCCCCCACCGAGCGTGAGCCGGCGGCCGGAGGGCGGTGCGGGCGGGGCAGGCGGGTCAGAGGACGGGGACGGGGGTGGAGCGGCGGACGCCGAATGGGCACGTTGTACGGTCACACCGGAGGAAGCTAGCCGCATGAACAGAGGAAAAGTGGTGCCGCCGAAGGAAATTCGGTGGGGCCCGGGAAGTGATCGTCATGGATGAACTTGATACGGCGATAGTCCGCGAACTGCAGCGCGACGCACGGCAGACCAACCGCGAACTCGCCCGGACCCTCGGCATCGCCCCCTCCACCTGCCTGGAACGGGTGCGGGGGCTGCGCAACCGCGGGGTGATCACCGGCTATCGGGCGACGGTCGATCTGCGTTCCCTGGGGCGGCCGGTGCAGGCGCTGCTCGCGGTCCGCATCCGGCCGCTCAGCCGGGAGGTCATCGAGGGGTTCAAGGCGTACCTGGTCACGATGGACGAGGTGCTGTCGGTGTACGTGGTGGCGGGCGGTGACGACTTCCTGGTGCATGTCGCGGTGGGCGATGTGGACCGGCTGCACGCGTTCCTGATGGACCGGCTGTCGGGGCGCAAGGAGGTCGTGGACTTCCGCAGCTCGATCATCTACCAGCATGTGGCGAGCGATGTGATCACCGAGCTGGACTGACGGCGGATGGGGCTTACCACGGGAAGTGACCTACCGCAGGAGGCGGCTTACCGAGGGAAGGACGCACGGGGACGGGAAGAGCCGGTCCCGGGGGTGCCGTCAACGCCCCGGAACCGGCTCGCTCGGTTGCCTGCGGCACTGGCTGTGGCTGTTGCTGCGGCCGGGCCGCGACCGTGGCTAGGGCTGAGGCCGTATGGCGTGTGGCCCTGTGGCCCGTGTGGCCGTGTGGTCACAGCCTTGCCGGGCGAGGGCCGTGGCCGTAGCCGCGTGGCCTCAGCCTTGGCCGCGGCGTGCCGCCTTGCGGCGGTTGCCGACGGTGAACAGGACGGCCGCGCCCGCGGCCAGGACGGCGGCGCCGCCGATGGCCATGGGGCCGGTGGAGTCGTCGCTCCCGGTCTCGGCCAGTCGCTGCCCGTCAGCGGCGCTCGCTTTCCGCTCCCCGGTGCCCGCCGCCATGACCTCGGCGCCCTTCGCCTCGGAGTTCTCCCCGTCCGTGGCCTTCCCCTCCGTGTTCTTCCCGTCCGCCGTCCTGGGCTGGTGGGTGGCTTCGGTTCCGTCGGTTCCGTCGTCACCGCCGTGGCCGTGGTGATCGACCGTCGACTTCTCGGCGCCCGCCGCTATCTGCGCGTCATCGGGCGCGACGGCGGTGGGCGCGGAATCCGCCTTCGTCCCGGCCCCCTTCGAGGCTGCGGCCCCGGCCCCGCCGAACGTCACGTCCGAGCAGGTGTAGAACGCCTCCGGGCTGTCCGAGCGCTGCCAGACGCTGTAGATCAGATGGCGGCCCGACTTGCTGGGCACATTCCCCGTGAAGACGTAACTCCCGTTCTGCAACGTGGGGTCGGTGACCTTCGCGAACGGCTCCGCCTCCAGGTCCGCCCAGGTCAGCGGCTTCGTCGGATCGTAGCCGTCCTTGGTGATGTACAGCTCGAAGCTGCCCCGGTGGGGTGCGGTGGCCCGGTAGGTGAAGGTGTGCTCACCCGCCGTCATGGCGGTGGCGGGCCAGTCGGCCCGCGGCAGGTCCAGCCCCTTGTACTTGTCGCGGCCCGCACTGCACAGCTTTCCGTCCGGGATGATCTGCTTGTGGCGCCCGGCGGCGTCCGGGATGTTGACCTCGTTCCAGTCGTAGAGCGCCTGGGTGCCACCGGCCGCGACGGCCGCTTTGCAGGCCGCCGAATCGGGGCTTTCCGGCCCTTCCGCGAAACACGCCGACACCCGGCTGACCGGGTCCTGCATCGAACCGTGCGCGTCGGCCGGGTCCGAGGCCAGCATGGTGAGGGCGAGCGGCACCACACCGAGAACGGCGATCCGGGCGGTTCTGCGGTAAGCGGTCGCACGAGCGGTCATCGTCGGGACTCCTTCGGGGTGGGGGGTGACGCGCAGCACGCTAGCCGCGCCCACCGGCCGGTCCGCCGGTCTTATGGCGCCGTTAAGGAGCAGCTCAGGCGGAGCTGAGACTGCACCGGTCCCGGGCTGTCACTGGGCCCGGTGCCTGGCCCGTTCCTGGGCCGGTTTCGGGCTGGGGCCGGGTCATGGGCCGGTTTCGGGCTGGGGCTGGGGCCGGGACCGGGACCGGGGGTACCCGAGGTGATCGTCGATGATTGCGGGGGCCCGGCGGCGTGGAAAGGTGACACACATGACCGGAACGAACTCATCCCGCGTCTCCCGCGCCTCGGCCCGTGAGCTGATCGAGGCCGTCGTCGACCCCGGCAGCTGGTACGGCTGGGACGAACCGGTGGAGATCACCACCGACGATCCCGATTACCGGGCCGACCTGGAGCGGGCACGGGAGCGCACCGGGCTGGACGAGTCGGTCATCACCGGTGAGGGACGCATCGAGGGGCGCAGGGTGGCGCTGGTCGCCTGCGAGTTCCGCTTCCTGGCCGGTTCGATAGGGGTCGCCGCGGGGGAGCGGCTGGTACGGGCCGTGGAGCGGGCCACGGCGGAGCGGCTGCCCCTGCTCGCGGCACCGGCGTCGGGCGGGACCCGGATGCAGGAGGGTACGGTCGCGTTCCTGCAGATGGTGAAGGTGGCCGCGGCGATCACGGACCACAAGGCGGCGGGCCTGCCGTATCTCGTGCACCTCCGCCACCCCACGACCGGCGGCGTCCTCGCCTCGTGGGGCTCCCTCGGCCACGTCACCGCCGCCGAGCCGGGCGCGCTCATCGGCTTCATGGGCCCGCGGGTGCACGAGGCCCTGTACGGGGAGGAGTTTCCGCCCGGTGTGCAGAACGCCGAGAACCTGATGAACCACGGCCTGATCGACGCGGTGCTCCCGCTGAGCCGCTTGTCGGGCGTGGCGGCACGGGTGCTGAGGGTCCTCTGTGCGGGCGGGCCCGTCTCCGGGCCCGCTGCCCCGGCTGGGCCCGTTGGTGTGTCTGGCGCGGCCGACCCGGCTGGGCCCGCCACCCCGGCTGGGCCCGCTGGTCTGTCGGGGGCGGCTGGTGTGTCCGGGGCGGCCGACCCGGCCGGGCCCGCCGCCCCGGCTGGAGTGTCCGCCGCCCCGGCGTCGGCGCCTATCCCCGGCCCGCCGGCGGCCGGGCCCAGGGTGCCGGGCGCGGAGGAGTCGATTCGGGCGTCGCGGCGGGCCGAGCGGCCCGGTGTGCGGGATCTGCTGCGGGTCGCCGCCGAGGATGTGAGTCCGCTCAGCGGCACGGGGGCCGGGGAGCACGATCCCGGGCTGCTGCTGGCGCTCGCCCGCGTCGGGGGGACGCCCTGTGTCGTCCTCGGCCACAACCGGCGCAGCGCCCGCAAGGACGAGACGGCCGATGGGCCGGGGGAGGGGCAGGCGCTGGGTCCGGCCGGGTTGCGGACCGCCCGGCGCGGGATGCGGATCGCCGCCGAACTCGGGCTGCCGCTGCTCACCGTCATCGACACCGCGGGCGCCGCGCTCAGCCGCGAGGCGGAGGAGGGCGGGCTCGCCGGGGAGATAGCGCGGTGCCTCGCCGACATGGTGACCCTGCCCGCGCCCACCCTCTGTCTGTTGCTCGGCCAGGGCGCCGGTGGTGCCGCGCTCGCACTGCTGCCCGCGGACCGGGTCGTCGCGGCGCGCCACGCCTGGCTGTCGCCGCTGCCGCCGGAGGGTGCGTCCGCGATCCTCCACCGCACCACCGAGCGGGCGTACGAGGTCGCGGCCCGCCAGGGCGTACGCTCCGCCGACCTCCTCGCCCAGGGCATCGTGGACCGGATCGTGGAGGAGGACGCGGCCGAGGACGAGAACGGGACCGAGGACGGGAACGGGACCGAGGACGAGAACGGGACCGGGAACGCGATCGGGACCGGGAGCGCATCCCAAACCGTCGTCTCCCAGGGCGAGGGCACTCCCCAGAGCGGGAGCGGTTCCCGGGGCGAGCGTGCTCCCCGGAGCGAGGGCGCTTCCCGGGCCGGGGACGCCTCCCGGGCCGGGGGCGCCCCCCTGACTCCCGACGCCTCCCACGCCCCCGACGCCTTCCTCAGCCGCCTCGGTCGCCTCCTCGGCGCCGAACTCGCCGCGCTGCGCGCCCAGGACCCGGACGAGCGGCTCGCCGCGCGCCGCGTCCGCCATCGCCGTATCGGACTACCCCGTTGACGCGAATGGTTGCCGACCTGGTTGCCGACCGTTGACGGCTAATCAGGGCCAAACGGGCGGACCGGGGCGTCGAACTAGCAGTCTTAGGCATGCCTAACCTAATCTCGGGCCGTGAACGAGAATGATCTCGACGCGGCTTCCCGGCCGTTCTCCTCCCCTGCCCTCCACGGCTCCTCGGCCGCCCAGCCCGCCCCCGCCCCCGGCCCCCCTCGGCTCCACCTCCTCGCCCTCAACCCCACCGACTCCGTCACCGAGGGCTTCCTCCCCGCGGCGGCCCGGCTCGGCCTGGCGGTCACCCTCCTCACCGACCAGCCCGACGCCCATGCGCGCGCCTACGGGCTGCGCGACGACGCACAACGGGGAGCGGCACGACGCGAAGAGGCACGACGGGGCGAGGCACAACCGGGCGAGGCACGACGAGGAGAGGCACCACGGAGCGACGGGCCACAGGCCGACGCACCACGCGGCGACGCGGCGGACGCACCCCCACCCCCCTTCCCCGCGCTCGACATCGTCCCATGTGACGTACGGGACTTCGCCGAGGTCATCAGCCGTATCGCCGCCGACGGCCGCCCCCACGCCGTCTTCACCAACAGCGACCACCTCCAGACCCAGGCCGCCCTCGCCGCCGCGTACTTCGGCCTCCCGGGCAAGGACTGGCGCGCCGCGCTGCGCACCAAGAACAAGGCCGAACTGCGGCGCGCCCTCGCCGCCGCGGGCCCCGATGCCGCCGATACCGCCTGGTCCGCCGATCCCGTCTGGTCTGCCGATCCCGTCTGGTCTGCCGAACTCGCTACCGGACAGGACCCCGCCACCCTCGCCGGACTCGACGCGCCCTACCCCTGCGTGGTCAAACCACGCGAGGGCGTGGCCAGCGAGGACGTCGTCCTCGTCGGCGACGCGGACGAACTCGTCCGGCGCTGCCGCGAGATACGTGCCCGGCGGCCCGGGGCCGCGCTCGTGATCGAGGAGTTCCTCGAGGGCGAGCTGCGCACCCTCGAAACCCTCGGTGACGGCCGCACCCTGCACGTCCTCGGCGCCTTCCGCACCGAGCTCTCGCCGCCTCCACACTTCATCGAGGAACGGCTGCACCTGCTGCCCGCCCCACCGCCGCAGCCGCACACCGACCAGGTGCTGGCGCAGTTGCGGGCGCTCGGCGTCGGTTTCGGCGTCTGCCACACCGAGTACGTCGTGCAGGGCGACCGGGCCCGCCTCATCGAGGTGAACTACCGTGCCATAGGCGACCAGTGCGATCTCGTCCTCGCCGAACTCCTCGGCATCCCCCTTTTCGAGTACATCCTCCGTACGCACCTGGGCGAGCCGCTCCCGGACGACCTCGGCGCGCGGACCGACGGCCGGGTCCGCATGGAATACGTCATGGCCGACCGCGCCGGACGGCTCGCCTCCGCCCCTCCGGCGAGTGTGACCGAACGCGACGGCGTACGGCTGGACTACCGGCCGCTGCGCGGCATCGGCGAGGAACACCCGCTCCACCGCACCAACCGTGACTTCCTCGGTGTGCTCCGGGCCACCGGCACCGACCAGGAGCGGATCGACGCGGCGGTGGCGGAGTTCCTCGCGGCCCACCGATGGGAGATCGTGTGACAGAGGAAGAGGAGCTTCTCGGACGAGTGCTCGACACGCTCCTCCGGGAGGACGCTTACAAGCTGCGCAGCCGCGCCGGCACGGTGCGGCTCGCCGACGGCGACTGGCTGCGCATCGCGCTGGAGGGGGGCGAAAGCGTGCTGCTGCCGGTCGAACCCGAGGGCTTTCAGTGCGACCTCCGCGCCCGCCGCCCGCCCCGGCTGGTGCAACAACCCGGGACCTCGGGAACCGCCGACGAGCCTGCCGCGCCGGGTGGCTCGGGCGGGCCTGGGGCACTCGGTGGCCCAGGGGAACCCGGGCCGCTCGGCGCCCCCGCCGGGCCCGTCGCGCCGGGTGATCCGGCCGGTCATTCCGTCCACACCGTGCTCACCGGCCTTGACGCCGTCCTCGAACGGCTGCGGGCGGCGGTGCCGGACGAGGACCAGCCGCTGTACGACGCCTTCGTGGCCGAGTGCCAACAGGCCCTCGACGCCATGCGGCTGCACACCCGCGTCCGGCCCGGTGTCGTCGCCGAGCTGGCCGCGCGCCACGGAACGCGGTGGACGGGGATGTCCGGGGCGGTGGCGTACGACACGCTCGCCGCCTTCCAGGACCACCCAGTCTATCCGACCAGCCGGGGCCGGGCCGTATTCACCGAGGACCAATTACGCGCCCACGCACCCGAGTTCCACCCCGCCTTTGCGCTGCGCTGGCTCGTCCTCCCCCGCGAGGCGGTGGCCGGGGACCCGGCCCGGCTGCCCGACTGGTGGCCGACGCCCGCTGAACTCGGCCTCGGCCCTGGTCCCGGCTCCGGCTCTGGCTTTGGCCCTGGCCTCGGCTCCGGCTCCGGCCTCGGTCTCGGCCCCGGGCGCGGCCCTGTGCCCAGTCGGGGCCCCAGCCCTGGCCCCCGCTCCGCCCCCGGACGCGGCCCCGGTCTCGACCCCGACCCCGGACGCGCCCCCGCCCCCGGCCCCGGCCCTGGTCCCGAACCGGCCGACGGCTGGCTGGCCTTCCCGGTGCATCCGCTCACCGTCGGCCGCCCGCTGGAGACCGCCCTGCGCGCGGCCGGGCTCGAGGGCACCGCCCGGCTCGCCGAACGCAGCCTGCTGGACGTACGGCCCACCCTCTCCATGCGCACCGTGGCCGTCGCCCACGACCCCCTCGTCCACCTCAAACTGCCGCTTACCACCTCCACCCTGGGACTGCGTAACCGGCGGACCGTCAAACCGGGCACGCTGATCGACGGCGAGGTGGCGCAGCGGCTGGTGGAGGCGGTGATCGAGCGGGAGCCGAGGTTCGGCGCGACCGTGCTGCTGGCCGACGAGACCACCCATCTGCACGCCGGACACGAATTGCTGGCCACGCTCGTGCGCCGCTACCCGCCCGGTCTGGAGAACGCCACGATCGTGCCGCTGGCCGGGCTGCTCGCGCCCGCCCCGGACGGTGCGCTCGTCGTCGACGGGCTCGCCGAGCGCCACTACGGCGGGGACGTCCTCGCCCTGCTCGACGACTACTTCACGTTGCTGTTCGACTTCCACACCACCCTCTTCGCCTACGGCATCGCGCTGGAGTCCCACCAGCAGAACACCTCGCTGGTCTTCGAGGACGGCGATGCGGTGCCCCGGCTGCGGCTGCTCATCAAGGACCACGACGGCCCCCGGGTCCACGCGATACGGCTCGCCGCCGTGATCGGCGGAGGACCCGCCGCCGACCTGTGCGGATTCGACGACCGCAGAATCCTGACGCCTTGCGACGGCCCGGTGGCCGATGTGTTCACCACCATCACCGTCCACCTGTGTGCGGCGGCCCCCGTCTTCGAACTCGCCCGCCTCGGCCGGGCCCCGCTCGACACCCTGCTGCGACGGCTGCGCGACCGGCTCACCGAGGCGGTCGACCGGCTCGCCGTCACCCTGCCCGGGGCCTGTGCCGACCTGCTGCGGGCGCGGGTGCTGGACGCGGAGCGGCTGCCGGTCAAGGCGATGGTCACCGCCGGCACCTTGTTCACCAAGGAGCGTTCGGGCGCGGCGGACATCAACAAGCACTACGTCACCGGGCCCAACTACCTGCGGCGGGGAAGCGGCAGATGACCGCCGCGCCCGGGCCGCCTCCCGTACCCCGCACCTCCCCCTCCCACGCTTCCGCTCCCATCCCTCCCCGCCCGCACCTCCCTCCTCCGCACCCGCTGGAGCCGCCCCATGCCAACGACCTCCTCGCCCGTCGCGACCGTGGCCTCCGCCGACCTTGTGACCGCTCACACCCTCCTCAACTGTCTGCTCCGTGAGGTGTCGGGGCCGGAGCACCAGACCGCCGTGGCTGATGGATGGCTGAGGCTGAGGCTGCCGCGCTGCGGGGTGGTGCTGCGCGTCGGGCTGCGGCGCACCTCCCTCATCGGCGCGCACCGCTTCACCGGACCGGTCAGCGAACAGCGCGACGGCACCTGGACCGAGGTGTCCTGGCGCGAACTGGCCGAGCACATCCACCGGGAGCTCCAGCTGCTCACGGGGGTGCACAACGACGAGTTCCTGCACCAGGTCACCTCGAGCCACGCGGGGATGACGGCGGCCCTGGAAGCCCTGGAGCGCCGAAACCGGGACCGGGACCGGGACCCAAACGGGGACCCAAACCGGGGCCAGGACCGGGACCCGAACTGGGTCGAAAACCGCACCTGTGACCGAAACCGGAACCGGGACACCCCACCCGCCGCCGACAACGCCCATGACATCCAGCACGCCTATCTCGCCTCCGAGCAGTCCCTGCTTTTCGGCCATCGCTTCCACCCCACCCCCAAGGCCCGCACCGGCAGCGCCGACTCCTGGTCGCGGTTCGCCCCCGAGGCCGGGGCGCGCTTCCCGCTGCGCCATCTCGCCGTACGCCACGAGTACGTCCGCGAGGAGACCGCGCACCCCGGGGCCCTCGCCGCGCTGGACCGGCAGCGCCCGGTCCCCGAGGGCTACCGGCTGCTGCCCGCCCACCCCTGGCAGTACGCCATGCTCAGCGAGCACCGTGTGCTGCGGGCGGCGCTCGGCCGGGGCGAGGTGCTGGACCTCGGGCCCGGCGGTACGGAGTTCGCGCCGACCGCGTCGGTCCGGACGCTCTACGACGGCCGGGACTTCCTCAAGTTCAGCCTGAACGTGCGGATCACCAACTGCCTGCGCAAGAACGCCGACTACGAGCTGTCCGGTGCCGTCGCCCTGACCCGGCTGCTGGAGCCGGTCGCCGCCGATCTCGCCGCCCGCTTCCCCGGCTGCGAGCTGCTGCGCGAACCCGCCTACCGGACGCTTGACCTCGGCGGTGACCAACAACTGAGCGAGGGCTTCGGGGTGATCGTGCGCGAGGGGCTGGCCGCCCGGCTGCGGCCGGGGCTGACCGCGTTGCTCGCGGCGGCCGTCGCCGATGAGTACCCGACCAGCGGCGCCCAGATCTCCCGGCTCCTCCCCGGCGCAGGTCCTGACCGGCTGGCCGCTTGGTGGGAGGCGTATCTGGACCTTCTCGTACCGCCGGTACTGGCCGCCTACTTCGACCACGGGGTGGTGCTCGAACCCCATCTCCAGAACGTCGTCATCGGCGTGGACCCCTCCGACGGCACCCCCCGGCAGGTCCTCTTCCGCGACCTGGAGGGCACCAAGCTGATGCCCGAGCACCACACCGCCGCGCTCGCCGCGCTGCCCGAGGCCGTGGCCCGCCCGCTGACGTACGACCGGGAGCGCGGCTGGGACCGGGTGGTGTACTGCCTGCTGGTCAATCACATCGCCGAGATGGTGGCCGCCCTCGCCGACCGCTGTCCGCGTCTGGAACCGGCGCTGTGGTCGGCGGTCCGCCGGGTGCTGTGCGAGCGTTCGGCGGCCCATGACCACCCGCCCGCGCTGCGCGCGCTCGTGGCGGGCGTGCCGCTGCCCGCCAAGGCCAACCTCCTCACCCGCTGGGCCCGGCAGGCCGACCGCCACGCGGGCTACGTCCGCATCGCCAGCCCGCTCGCCTCCTCCCTGCTGTCCGAGGCGGCGCAGGTGTCCGAGACCGCGTACGTGTCCGACGCGGCGTACGAGTCCGAGACCGCGTACGTGTCCGACGCGGCGTACGAGTCCGAGACCGCGCACGTGGCCGAGGCGGCCTACGCGCCCGAGGTCGCGCACGTGTCCGCGACCAAGCAGGTGTCCGTGACGGCGCACGTGCCGGAGACCGCGCAGGTGTCCGCGAAAGCGGAGGTGTCGGCGGCAGCGCAGGTGTCGGCGACAGCGCACGTGCCTGACACGGCCCACACGTCCACGCCGGCTCACGCGTCCGAGACGGCTCACGTCATCCGCCCGGGGAGCAGCCGTTGATCACCACTCCCGTCGAAACCCTCGCCATGGCACTGACCGGCGACGACCTGCCCGCCTACGTCTACGACCTGGCCGCGCTCCGCACGTACGCACAGGCCGTCCGCGCCGCGCTGCCACCCGGCCTGGAGCTGTACTACGCCGCGAAGGCCAATCCGGCCCCGCCCGTCCTCCAGGCGCTCGCGCCCCACGTCACCGGCTATGAGGTCGCCTCCGGTGGTGAGGTGGAGCACGTCCGCGCGGCCGTGCCCGGGATGCCGCTGGCCTTCGGCGGGCCGGGCAAGACCGAGGGCGAGCTGCGGCGGGCGCTGGCGCTGGGCGTGGAGCGGTTCCACGTGGAGAGCGAGCAGGAGCTGCGGCTGCTGGCCGAGGCGGCGGAGAACGCGAGGCCCAGCGGGACCGGGGGGACCGAGACGGCCAAGGGGGCCAGCGGGACCGGGGAGGTCGCCGTGCTCCTGCGCGTCAACCTTCCGCTGGACGGTGGGGCGCTGGGCGGTGCGGCGCTCGCCATGGGCGGTCGCCCCAGCCCCTTCGGCCTCGACCCCGAGGCCGTGGAGCGCTGCCTCCCCCTGTTCACCCGCGAGGGCCCCCTCCGGCTGCGCGGCATTCACGCCCACCTCGCCAGCGGGCTCGACGCCCCCGCCCAGGTCGCGATGGCCGCCAGGATCGCCGACTGGACGCGGAAGCTGTCCGAACGACACGGCCTGGGGCTCACCGAGGTGAACGTCGGCGGCGGGATGGGCGTGGACTACGCCCACCCGGACCGCCGCTTCGACTGGGCCGCGTACGGCGCGGGCATGGCGGACCTCGCCCTGCGCCACCCCGGCCTCACCCTGCGGATCGAACCCGGTCGGGCGCTGACCGTCCACTGCGGCTGGTACGTCACCGAGGTGCTGGACCTCAAGCACAGCGGGGGCGAGGCGTTCGCGGTGCTGCGCGGCGGCACCCACCACCTGCGCACGCCCGCGACCAAACAGCACGACCAGCCCTTCCAGGTGCTCCCCGTCGACACCTGGACCCGGCCGTGGGCGCGCCCGGCCGCGCGGGAGGAGCCGGTCACGCTGGTCGGCCAGCTGTGCACCCCCAAGGACGTCCTGGCCCGCCGCGTCCCGGTCACGGAGCTACGGGCGGGGGACCGTGTCGCCTTCGCGATGGCCGGTGCGTACGCCTGGAACATCTCGCACCACGACTTCCTGATGCATCCGCAGCCGGGCTTCCACTACCTGGACGAATGAGGGCGGACAGTTGTCAGTCGGCGGGCCGGGGCTCGCCCCGGTAGGTGCCGAAGGACCACTTGTTGCCCTCCGGGTCGGCGATGGCGAACTCGCGGCTGCCGTACGGCTGGTCCTCAATCGGCCGGAGCACCCGCACACCGGCCGCCGTGAGCCGCTCGTACAGCGCGTCGACGTGGTCGGTGACGACGTACGCCCCGAAGGTGCACGGCTCCAGGCACCAATTCTTGGTGTCCGGGGCGTACGAGCCGAGCATGACGCCGCCGCCCTCGGGCCAGTCGAGCTGGGCGTGGGCGACGCGGTCTCCGTCCCGGTGGACGGCCGTGCGCAGGAAGCCGACCGTGTTGACCAGGAAGTCGATCAGGGCGATGGCGTCATGGGCCTGGAGGGTGGGCCAGACGGCGGGATCACGTGGTTGCTTCTGCTGGTTCGGAGCGGTGTTCATGGGCTCTACTCTTCGCCGTAAAGGTGGCCTCCGGCTTGGATATTCCGGCACTCTTCGGCCAGCCAGGCGGTCGGGCTCACCCCGGTGTACTGACGGAAGTCGCGCACCAGGTGGGAGTGGTCGTAGTAGCCGCAGTCGGCGGCGACCCGGGCCAGGTCCGGCGCCCGGCCCGCCGCCACGGCCCGGACCACCGCGTTCCTGGCGTGCTGGAACCGCGTCAGCCGCGCCGCCTGCTTGGGGCTCAGCCCGGTCTCGGCCCGGAACACGCTGGTCAGGCGGCGCGGGCTGAGTGCCACATGCTCGGCCAGGCCGTTCAGCGTCCCGGCTCCCCGATGCCGGGCCAGCCACGCCCATGCCTCGGCGACCTCACTCCGCACCGGCGTGCCGCCCTCGCCTGCCGCCGCTTGCTCCCGCAGATACCCGCCCAGCGTGGCGAACCGATCCGCCCACGATCGCTGCTCGCACAGCCGCTCCCGCACCTCGGCGACCCGCTTCCCCAGCACGTCCGTCCCGGACGTCACCAGGTCGGAGGCGAGCGCACCGGCCGGAAGCCCCAGCAGCGTACGCGCCGCCAGCGGATGCACCGCGAGCTGCACTCCGGCCTCGCACCCGGGCTGGACGATATACGCCGGTCGCTGGTGCAGGCCGCCTACGACGATCTCCTCCCGCGAGGCGCCGGGCCCCCGCGCCTGCTCTGGCGTGACGCCGCCGACGACGGGCCCGTCGAGGGAGAAGATCAGCGTCAGATAGGGCGAGGGCAGTCCCCGGTGCAGCCTCGGCGGTATCCCCTGGGAGCGGTACCCGACGGCGGACACCACCATCCCACCAAGCCCGCGCCCGACCCCGGCCCGCACGAACTTTTGGCTGCTCATGCGCCCAGTATCACCCTGCGGGCGAACACGCTCGGCGGTCATGTTCCGCGTCGATCTCGCGCAGCTCTGCTTGAGCGGCGGCGCGCTCCTCCTCGGTGACCGGCCCGTACTCCTCTTGAAGCCAGTCCACCAGTTCCAACAGCCCGTCCCGCGTTCGCCTTGTCACCATGCGTGCACCTCGGTCTCACAGGTGGTGGCCACTGAGAACGACTACGCTGAGAGCGCACCGTACCCGAAGGAGGCTCCCGGTCATGACCGCGACCCACGATCGTCCGCAGATGCTGCCGGAGGAGTTCGAGGAGTACGCGCGGCTGGCGGCCCGCGTGGCGGAGGGAGTGCGGTGGGAGTTCATCAACGGGAAGATCGGGGTCACGCCGGTGCCGGACGGCGATCACGGGCGGATCATTCAGTGGCTGGCGCGGATCTGCATCCAGGCCCATCCCGAACTGTGGCTGCACGACCAGGGCCTCAAAGTCGAGACGTACCGCAATGGCCATGCGCGTCCCGACGGGACGCTGGCCCACAGTGACGCGTTCGTCGGCCAGGGGGAGTGGGCCGATGCCGACTCCGTCCTGATGGTCGTGGAGGTCACCTCCTACGACTCCGACACCGACCGCAGGGATCGGGTGGAGAAGCCACGGGCCTACGCCGAGACGGGCATTCCGGTCTACCTGCTGGTCGACCGGGAGGCCGGTGAGGTCACCGTGTTCAGCGAGCCCGACGGCGTCCGCTACGAGTGCACCAAGACCGTGCCGTTCGGCAAGCCCCTCACGCTGCCCGCGCCGGTCGGCGTCACGCTCGACACCGAGCCGCTCATGGGCTGGGTGCGCTGAGATCCCTGGCTGCGGCGGGTACGCGGCGGCCTGCCATCATTCCGTGGCATGTACACCGTTACCCTCTGGGAGTTCGCCGCGCTCGCGGCGGCGGCCATACTCGTCGGCTTCTCGAAAACCGCCGTCAGCGGCGCCAACACCGTCAGCCTCGCGATCTTCGCTGCGGTGCTTCCGGCCCGGGAGTCGACCGGTGTGCTGCTGCCCCTGCTGATCGTGGGTGATGTGCTCGCCGTGCGCACCTATCGGCGGCACGCACATTGGGGGACCCTGTGGCGGCTGTTCCCGGCGGTCGCGGCCGGGGTCGTGGTGGGGACGGTGTTCCTGCTGTGGGCCGGGGACTCGGCGGTACGGACGTCGATCGGGGCGATCCTGCTGCTGATGGCGGGCGTCACGCTGTGGCGACGGCGCACGGCGGCACGTGCGGAGACCCCGGCGGTCCCGGCGGCCCCGGACACGGACGGGGCGGGCGCACGGCTCAAGGCCGGTTCGTACGGTGTCCTCGGCGGCTTCACGACGATGGTGGCCAACGCCGGTGGCCCCGTGATGTCGCTCTACCTGCTCTCCGCCGGCTTCCGGAAGCTGGGCTTCCTGGGCACCTCGGCCTGGTTCTTCCTGATCGTGAACGTGGCCAAGGTGCCCTTCAGCGTCGGCCTCGGCCTGATCGACGCCCGCTCCCTGCTGCTGGACGCGCTGCTGGCGCTCTTCGTCCTGCCCGGTGCGTTCATCGGTAAGGCGTGCGTGGACCGGATCAACCAGAAGCTCTTCGAGCGACTGGTGATCGCGGCCACGGTGCTGGGCGGACTTCAGCTGCTGCTGCGGTGAGGACTCTTCAGGGTCGCTATGAAGGTGCTCCAGGAGTTGGTCGGGAATATGAGGACGGGCCCGTCGGGATTCTTGGAGTCGCGGACGGGGACGATCCCGGGGAGGTTGTCCGCGACCTCGACGCAGTTGCCGCCGTCAGGGTTGCTGTAACTGCTCTTGCGCCAAGCGGCAACACTCAGGTCTGGGGTGGTTGGCACGGTGCCAAGTCCTCCATCACGGCTCGGATCATCGCCTCGGAGTCGCGGGGCGAGAGGGCCATGGCCCTGAGCAGATCGTAGTTCTCCCTGCGCCGAGCGACAGTCTCCTGGTCCTCGATGATCGTCCCGGACTGGCTGCTCTCGTCATACGCGACCAACGATCCATGGGGAACCGTGAAGAGTGTCAGCGAGCCACCCGTCTCCGCGTGCTCGCCCGCCGTGAACGGCAGCACTTGAAGGGTGACGTGCGGCTGTGTCCCGCGCTCAATCAGGGACGCCAGCTGATGGCGCATCACCTGTAGGCCGCCGACGGGACGGCGAAGTACCGCCTCCTCGATAATGAACCAGCAACGCGGCGGCTTGGGGCGATCCAGCAACGCCTGCCGATCGATACGGGCCTTCACCATGGTCTCGATCTCCGCGTCAGGAGCGTGCGGGCGGCCACATCGCAGCCAGCACTCTGCCGTCTCCGGAGTCTGAAGCAAACCCGGCACGGTGGCGCCCACGTACTGCTCGATGATGATCGCCTGGCTCTCCAGCTCGATCATTCGCCGGTACTTGCCCGGAAACGGCTCGTTCTTCGCGAGCGCGTACAGCCGCGCGAACAACCCGTCCGTCCCGAAGCACGCGTCCAGCTTCGCCGGAAGGTCGTCGTACGGCAGCGACTCCGCCGCCTCGATCCGGGCCAGGTGCGACTTGCTGTAGTTCAGCACTTCGGACAGCCGCCGCAGGGACATGTCCGCCTTCTCGCGGTGGCGGCGGATCTCCGCACCGAACAGGTCGCGTGCGGAGCGGTCGGGAAAGAGTTCGCGTGGCTGGAACGGCATCGTGCATCCCTTCTTGTCCCGCGACCTTGGCTGGGACTTGTCGCCTCTTTCCAGCCTACGTGCCGGAACGCAACGGTGTGTGCACTCAACGTAATTGGCCGACCGGAAAGACAGGTCAACGTGTTCTCACACACCGAATCCACCGCTCCACGCATGACGATGCGCGTCTACCGCGTCTCGCCGGACGGCGCGGTCGTCACACAGGAAGTCGCCAAGGTGGTCGTCGTGGTCAAGGACAAGCTCGAACCCCTGCGGTCGAGCCAGTTCCCGCCCTGCCGCTGCCCGCGCCACCGCGACCGCGCGGACCTGTGAAGCAGCTGCGTCATGCGCCCGGGCCCACGCTTGCCGAGGTCGCGGCTCGTGCCGAAGCCGAGGCCGGTGCCTGTCTGAGCGCATCGGACGTCCTGGCGGCGATCGACGACGCAAGGGCGGGCCGTTGACGGCGGCCACGGGTCATCGACCTCGGGGCGCGGGCCATGCGGCGGCCGAGGCCGTGGCCCGAGCCCGCGAGATCCATGAACGGGAGGGCTGCCTCTGACGTTCCGCCCGTCAAGGCGCCGCCACGGCAAGGAAATACGGAGGCCCCGGGGGCAGGGCACATGCCAGGATCCCTCGGATGGATCGTCAATCGTTTGCTCGCCCTGCCCGCGCCGCCCACCCCATAGTCGGCCCGCTCAGTGACGCCTCCGTGGCGAAACTCCTCGACCGTGCCCTGGCCCGGGGCGATGAGCGTGTTCTGGACCTCGGCTGCGGGGAGGGGGAGTGGCTGTTGCGGGCCCTCGCCGGGCGTCCGGGGGTGACGGCCGAGGGAGTCGACGTAGTGGACGCCGGCTTCGCGCGGGCCCGCGAGGCGGCGGCGCGTATGGGAGCCGGTGACCGGCTCGTCCTCCACCGGCAGGACGCCTCGGCCTATACCGCGTCCGCCCCCTTCGACGTCGTCCTCAGTGTCGGCGCCACCCACGCCTTCGGCGGACTGCTGCCCACTCTCGCGGCGGCCCGCGCGCATCTGGCCCCCGGCGGGTGCGTCATCGTGGGCGAGGGCTTTTGGGAGCGGCCCCCCGGTACGGCCACCCTCGACGTCCTGGAAGCCGCCCCGGACGACTACGACGACCTGGCCACCACCGTTGACCGCGTCGTCGCCGACGGCTGGGTGCCGGTCCACGGCCATGTGAGCACGCCGGAGGAGTGGAACGACTTCGAGTGGGCCTGGAGCGGAGCCACCGCCCAGTGGGCGCTGGACCACCCCGAGGACCCGGTGAGCGCCGATGTGCTGGAGGCCGCCGCCGAGCACCGTACCGGCTGGCTCAACGGCTACCGCGGCACGCTGGGCTTCGTCACCCTCGTGCTGCGGCAGAGCCCCTGAGGGCAGCGGAGGTACTGGCTACGCGGCTTCGTGGGCGGTGAGTGTCACCTGTGCGTCGTCCTCGTCGATGGCGATGTTCAAAGACGCGTTCAGCCCCCTGGCCAACTTCGTGAGAAGGGGCAGTGTGGGGATGGTGTCGGAGCCCTCGATCCGGGAGATCTTGGCCTGGGTCAGCCCGGCACGGGCGGCGAGTTCGGTCTGGGACAGCCCCAGTTCGGTGCGCCGGTCGTAGACGACTTTGGCCAGTGCCATGGACAGGCGGAGCTCCTGGCGCTCTTGCTCAACGTGGGCGGACTCCCGGTGTCCCTCGGCGAGCTTGCGTTCGCTCGCCCGCTTCCAGCGGCTGTGCTCCATTACTGGTCCCCTTCTTCGCGAGTGAAATCAGTATGCGCCGGGCCGTGCTCGGCCTCGCACTCCTTCTTCGCCATCACGGCCCTATTGACCTGGGCTTCCTCATGCGGCCTGGTTTTGCGGAACACGGTCAGCAGCACAACGCGGCGGTCGCCCGTGATCCAGTAGGTCACTCGCGTCTGGACGCCGTCGAGGCAGGGGCGCAATTCCCCCACTCCATCACGTAGTGGGCGGGCGAAGGGCATCGGGGTCTGCGGCCCCAGCTCGGCCAGCAATTCCACGTAGGCCTCGACCTTGCGGTAGAGCTTGCCGGGTAACAGCTCGAGCCAGGCCCTGACCTCGGGCTCGACCTCGATGACGTACAGTGCGTCGTCCATGTCGTGCACGATATATGTCGTGTGCGACATGGGCAAAGTGATCATCCTGATGAGAGGCGTTGTCGGTGGCGGGTGCGACCATCGCGCTATGCGTGACGACACCTCGACCACCGCCTACTGGGACGCCGCCGCCGGGGACTTCGACGACGAGCCGGATCACGGACTGCGTGACCCGGCCGTCCGGGAGGCGTGCCTGGCGCCCGCCCGGCGCCACGCCGAGATCGTCGACGTCCATCTGATCCTGCGCCGGGGCGGCGAGGTCCTCCTCGCCCGCCGCGCCAACACGGGTTACGCGGACGGGCTGCTGCACGCCCCGTCCGGCCATGTGGAGGACGGGGAGGACGTCCGCGCCGCGCTGCTCCGCGAGACGGCGGAGGAGATCGGCATCACCCTCGCCCCGGACGAGGTGAGGGCCGTCCTCGTCATGCAGCACAAGGCGCCGACGGGAGCGGCCCGTACGGGGTGGTTCTTCGAGGCGGAGCTGGGGGCGCCGGGGAGGCCGGGGGAGGGCGGGCGCGAGCCGGTCAACCGGGAGCCGGAGAAGTGCTCGGAGCTCGGCTGGTTCCCGCTGGACGCGCTGCCGGACGACATGGTGGCGTACTGTCGCGCGGGCCTGGACGCCTACCGGGCGGGCCACCGCTTCACCCTCCACTGGCACGAGCCCGGCGACCCCATCGCGTATGACCCGGCGGGCCCCGACCGCCTGACGCCGCTGGGCTAGCGTCCATGCCGGTGACGTACGTGTCCGGTGCCCGGATGGCGGTGGGTGTGCTGCGGCGAGGGGCCGCCGCCAGGATGCGTCCGTGTGCGTCCGTGGCCCTGCCCACCTCGACGTCACCGGCATGGGCCGACGTCACCGGCATGGGGCCGGTGCCGTGATCGCGCGCCGGCCGCGACCGTGTGCTGTCGGACGGTCAGCTTCCCGCCGACGCGGTGCCCGCGCCGATGACCACCTCGGGGCCGCCGGCGGGGATGCCGCCGCCGGCCGCGTTCCAGGTGGCCACGGAGACCGCGTAGCGGTGGCCGGGCGTCAGGCCGTCCACGTGGAGGGAGGTGTCCCGGGTGCCGACGCTGCCGGGGAACGCGCCGGGGGCGTCGAGGTCGAAGGTGAGCACCTCGTAGCGGTCGATGGTGTCGGTGTAGGGGCCGGTCGGGGGGTTCCAGGACACGTCGACGCCGGTGGCGGTGGGACGGGTGACGATGTCGGCGGGGCCGGGGGCGGTCTTCGGGTGAGCGGTCGCGCTGACGATGTCCGACCAGTCCGACTTCACCGTTCCGCCGCTGTCGGTGCGGATCTGGTACTCGTAGTTCTGGCCCTCGGTCGTCCAGGTGGTGTCGTAGCGGTTGGCGGTGACATGGTGCTCGCCGCCCCAGTCGGCGGCGCCGACGAGGCGGGCGCGGACGTCGTAGCCGAAGGCGCCGTAGACCGGGTCCCAGGTGACGACGATGCCGCTGCCCGCCGAGGTGGCCTTGACGCCCGCCGGTGTCGAGGTCGGGCGGGGCGCTGCGGTCCCGGGGGCGTCCGGGACGTCGGTGCCCAGGTGGTACTCGGTGTGCAGGGTCTCCTCGAAGGCGTGGGCTATCTGGTACTCACCGAGGGCGTTGGGGTGCAGGCCGTCATAGCCGGCGGGGCAGCTGTCGGGCGCGCAGTCGTAGTCACCCCGCCAGTCGACCAGCTTCACGGGGGACGTGGCGGTGTGCCAGGCCGGGATCGCCTCGGCCAGCAGCCGGTTGTAGGTGTCGGTGTTGGCGATCAGGTCGTCCCGGCCCTCCAGCTTCGCCCGCTGCGGCACGTTGGCCAGGGCGAACTTGAGGTCGGGGTTGGCGGCGCGGGCCTCGTCGACCAGCGTCTTCATACTGTCCAGGGTGCCCTGGGCGTCGCTGACGAACCAGCCCATGTCGTTGAAGCCCAGGCCCACCAGCAGCAGATCCGGCTGGTACTTCTCGACCTGCGCCTTGATCAGCGCCTTGTCCTGGGCGGCCTGGCGGCCCCACACCGCGAAGTGGTCGCTGTCGAACGCCTCGTCCACGTCCTTGGCGTAGCCGCCGTTGGTCCTGGGCGGGGCCGGGGCGGGCTCCGGCTCGTCCTGGAGCCGGGGCGGCTGGGGAGCGGCCGGTGCGTCGGGGGGCGTCGTACCGGTGTAGGGACCGACAAAGTCCACGGCCACGTGCTGCTCGTGGAACCACTGCCACAGGCGGTAGCGCCACGTGTAGTCGCCCTCGTGACCCTGGGACATCGAGTCGCCGACGACCATCACCTTGAGCTTGTCGTCGGCGGCGGTTTCGTGCGCCCAGGCCGTGCCGCCCGGGAGGAGGGCGACCGGCGCCGCGAGGGTGAGGGCCAGGAGGGCGCCGAGCAGGGTGCGTCTGGGCGGACGGACGGATGGTGCCATGGCTGACATCGTTGTCCCTTAATCAATGGGGGGTTGGCGGGACGGAGTTGTCCCAGCGTGGTGACCACACAGTACGTCTGGTGGTTGTGAGAGGTGAGTAACGTCTGCATATCAGTGGGGCGCCTGGGGATCCACGTCGGCGGACGCCCTCCGTGCTGCGGCGGATGCCTTCTCGCTGCGGCGGGTGTCCTTCTCGCTTCGGTGGATGCCCTCCGTGCTGCGGCGGATGCCATCTCGCTTCGGGCGCGGGCGCGTTCCTCCGGGGACGCGGACCGGACGGGGCGACGGGCTTACGCCGAGAGGTCCCGGAAGTAGCGCCACTCGGTGACCGCCGGTTCGTAGCCGAACCACTTGTTGACCGCCAGCATCGGGCCGTTGTCGCCGTCGTTGCCGGTGTACGCCTCGCGGCAGCCCGCCGACCGGGCGCGGTGCAGGGAGTCGTTCTTGGTGAGCTTGGCCAGACCGCGTCCCCGGAAGGCGCGGAGGGTGCCGGTCATGCCCGACCAGTAGCGGCCCCGGCCGTCGGTGTGGGCGACGCTGTAGGACGCCACGACGCCGTCCACCACGGCCACCGAGGTCAACTCGCGGTCGAGCGCCGGGTGTTCCCACGTGGAAGCCAGCCACTCGGCGTACGGCAGCGGGGTCGTCGTCACGTCCCCCGGCTCGTCCGCCGTGCACTCCGCATCCGCCTCGTACAGCGGACGCGGATCGTCCGCGAAGTCGGCCGCCGTGTGCAGGTCCACGCCGTCCGGGAGGCCGTCCGCCTCCAGCGGCGGCAGTGCGGTCGCCGTCAGATCCAGCCGCTGGATACGGGAGGAGCGGCCGCGGCGGTAGCCGCGGCGTTCGGCGAAGGTCACCGCGTACGGCTCGTCCAGCGTCCAGGCGAAGACCTTCGCGGTGCCCAGCCCGGCCAGATACCCCTCCACCGCGGTCACCAGCGCCGAGCCGACGCCCCGGCCGCGCGCCTCCGCGCACACCGTCGTGTTGGCGAAGGCCAGTCCCGGCTCCTCGCCGTCGTGGAAGACCCCGACCTCGGAGGTGCCCACCACCCGCCCGTCGGCCTCGGCGACCAGCAGCCGGTAGTGCCGTTCCACGGGTGCGCTCTCCACCGCCCAGACCACCGTCCGCGGCGTCGTCACCAGATAGGGGAAGGCGGAGCGCCGCGCTGCCGCGACGGCCTCCGCGTCGGCGGCACGGAAATCGCGCACAGTCATGGTCATGGTTGCGCAGGCTACGGCCTGTCAGCCCTGCCCGCTTCCCAATTTCCGCAGCTCGTTCCCAGTCCGCGGCACCGAATGACCGACGACTTACTGGCGGTGCGGCGGCTCTCGGCTTACCGGTAGTGCGGTGGCTCGCGGTGGCTCTCGGCTCTTCGGCGGTGCGGCGGGCCACGGCTCTTCGGCGGTGCGGTGGCTCTCGGCTCTTCGGGGGTGTGTCGGGCGATGGCTCTTCGGCGGTGCGGTGGCTCTCGGCTCAGCGGTGGTGCGGCGGCCCATGGCCTGGCAGACAATGGGTGCCACAAACCACCGCACCGTATGCACGACCGTATACACGCACGCACGCCCCAGGAGCCCCACGTGGCCTTGCACATCACCGTCGACCAGGACGCGGCGACCGCCCCCTTCGAGCAGATCCGCGCGCAGATCGCCGAGCGGGCCCACTCCGGCGCGCTTCCCGTGGGCTACAAACTGCCCACCGTACGCGGCTTCGCCGAGGAGCTGGGGCTGGCGGCGAACACCGTCGCCAAGGCGTACCGGGCGCTGGAGGCGGACGGTGTGATCGAGACCCGGGGGCGTCACGGAACCTTCATCGCGGCGGCGGGCGACGCGGCCCGGCGCCGGGCCGCCGAGGCCGCCCAGAGCTACGCCCAGCGGGCGCACCGCCTGGGCCTGGACCGCGCGGCCGCGCTCGCCGCCGTCGAGGACGCCCTGCGGGCCGTCTACGGCGACGAGGCCGGAGCCTGAGCCTGACGCATAGCGCCAGCGCCTCCGCCTGACGTGGCGGTTTCGCCCGTCGTGGTGGCTGTGCCAGGCGTGGCGGCGGCTGTACTTGTTGTGGCGGCGGCTGTGCCTGGCGGTGGCTGCGGCTGGGCCTGTCGTGATGGCTGCGTCTGGCGGTGGTGGCTGTGCCTGTCGGTGATGCCCGCGCCCGTGGAGGCTGTGCCCGGCTGCGGCTGTGCCTGGTGGTGGCGCGGCGGCTGTGCCTGGCGTGATGTTCGCGTCTGACGTGGTGGCCGTGCCTGTCGGTGATGCCCGCGCCCGCGGAGGCTGTGCCCGGCGTGGCTGCGGCTGTGCCTGTCGTGGTGGCCGGGCCTGACATCCTGTAGTCATGACCAGCCGCAAAGCCCTTGTCCGACGCCCCAGCCCCCGCCTCGCCGACGGGCTCGTCACCCATATCGACCGCACGCCGGTCGATGCCGCGCTGGCGCTGCGGCAGTGGGAGGTCTACGTCGTGGCGCTGCGTGCGCACGGCTGGGAGACGGTGGAGCTGCCGCCGCTGGACGACTGCCCGGACGGGGTGTTCGTCGAGGACACCATGGTCGTCCACCGGAACGTCGCGGTGATCGCCCACCCCGGAGCGGAGGCCCGCCGCCCCGAGACCGCGACGGCGGAGGAGGCCGTGACCGGGCTCGGCTGCTCGCTGAACCGGATCCGCGAGCCGGGGACGCTGGACGGCGGCGACGTGCTGAAGATCGGCGACACCCTCTACGTCGGACGCGGCGGACGCACCAACGGCGACGGCGTGCGCCAGCTGCGCGCCGCGCTGGAGCCGCTGGGCGCCCGGGTGGTGGCCGTACCGGTCAGCAAGGTGCTCCACCTCAAGTCGGCGGTCACCGCCCTGCCGGACGGCACCGTCATCGGCTATCCGCCGCTGGTCGACGACCCCAATGCGTTTCCGCGCTTCCTCCCCGTCCCCGAGGAGTCCGGCGCCCATGTGGTGCTGCTCGGTGGCGGCAAGCTGCTGATGGCACAGAGCGCGCCGCGCAGCGCCGAGCTGTTCGCCGACCTCGGCTATGAGCCGGTGCCGGTGGACATCAGCGAGTTCGAGAAGATGGAGGGCTGCGTGACCTGCCTGTCCGTACGGCTACGGGAGCTGTACGCCTGAGACGGGCCCCGGAGCTGTACGCCTGAGACGGGCCCACTGGCGGGCGCCTCACGGCAAGCGCGCCTCGCTGACAAGCGCGTCTCACGGTGGGCGTCTGACCGGCGGGCGCGTTCCCGGTGGGTGTCTCACCGGCAAGTTCGCCGTCTGCTGGTGGGCCTCTCACCGACGAGCCCACACCGCTGGCAGGCGCCTCACCGGCAGGCGCCTCACCGGTAGGCGCCTCACCGGTAGGCGCCTCACCGATAAGCGCCTCACCGGTAGGCGCCTCACGGTAAGCACCTCACCAGCGGACACCTCACCGGTGAGCGCCTACCTGTTGAGCGCACACCTGCGAGCGCGCCCCCACCAGCAGACGCCTCACAGGTACAGCCCCGCGTCCGAGTCTCCCAACTGTGACGGTACCGAGGCGGGCCGGGTGCCGCGCCGCAGCGCGTACAGCTCCGCGAGCGTCGCCCCGTCCCGTCCGATGACACCGTCCCGGTCGTCGGCCTCCCCTCCCAGCCAGTTGACCGCCTCCGACCGCGTCAGCTTGCCGACCTCGATCCGGGCCAGACACCGGCCCGGTCGGACGACCGCCGGATGCAGCCGCTCCAGGTCCTCGTTGGTGGTCACCCCGACCAGTACGTTGCGCCCCTGGCCGAGCAGACCGTCCGTCAGGTTCAGCAGCCGGGACAGCGCCTGGCCGGCGGTGTGCTTGGCCTCTCCGCGGATCAGCTCGTCGCAGTCCTCCAGGAGCAGCAGCCGCCAGCGCCCCTTGGCGGTGCCGTCCTCCTCGCCGATCGCGATGTCCATCAGATAGCCGACGTCGGTGAACAGCCGCTCCGGGTCCAGGACGCAGTCCACCTGGCACCAGTCCCGCCAGGACCGGGCCAGGGTGCGCAGCGCCGAGGTCTTGCCGGTGCCGGGCGGGCCGTGCAGCAGCAGGAGCCGGCCGGCGATGTCGTCCGGGGTGACCTTCATCAGCCCGTCCATGGCCTCGGCGACCGGGGCCGTGTAGTTGCCGCGGATCTCCTCCCAGGTCCCGGCCGAGATCTGACGCGTGGTGCGATGCGGTCCGCGGCGCGGCGAGACGTACCAGAAGCCCATCGAGACGTTCTCCGGCTGGGGCTCGGGCTCGTCCTCCGCGCCGTCCACCGCCTGCCGCAGCACCTTCTCGGCGAGCGCGTCATCGACGGCGGTCACGGTCACGTCCGCCCCCCGGTTCCACCGGGAGATCAGCAGGGTCCAGCCGTCACCCTCGGCGAGTGTCGCGCTGCGGTCGTCGTCCCGGGCCGCCCGCAGCACGGTCGCGGACGGCGGCAGCAGTGTCGCACCCGACCTCACCCGGTCGACCGAGTGACTGCGGGCGTACGGCTGCTCACCGGTCGCGAAGCGCCCCAGGAAGAGCGCGTCGACGACATCCGACGGCGAATCGCTGTCATCGACGTTCAGCCGGATCGGAAGGGACTTTTCGGCGGGTGTCGTAGGCAGGGTCTGCCTCCTGAGAACGGGGGGCCGGTGCGTCGGTCAGCGCACCCGCCCCCATGATCCAGGACCGGGGGCGAGGGCGCACCAAGGTTTGCGGCCGTTTACCGAGCTGTTCCACGGAACCCCACCGGAATGGGGGCGTTCACGGATACTCTCACCCGTTGTGGGGCGTCAGGGAAGGCGACGGGGCGGATCGGCCGGGTTGACTTCGCCCACCTCGTCCACCTCGATCACCTCGCCCACATCGATCACCGTGCCGCCCTGATG
>NZ_BBOX01000356.1 GCF_001553455.1 Streptomyces hygroscopicus subsp. hygroscopicus | reverse complement strand
TGGTTCCCGGGTTGCGAACAGTCGCACCGGTGAATCAGTTCCACTTTATTCAATTGAAGAGTGTGCTTGTTCGCTAGAACCCGATAGGGTTTCGGTGGTCATTGCGTTAGGGAAACGCCCGGTTACATTCCGAACCCGGAAGCTAAGCCTTTCAGCGCCGATGGTACTGCAGGGGGGACCCTGTGGGAGAGTAGGACGCCGCCGAACAATCTTTGAAGGACCCTTGGTCCCAGCGTGCATGCTGGGACCAAGGGTCCTTTTTGTTTTTGCTGAGGCCCGCATCGGTGAGTCCGGTGCGGGAGACTGGCTGTAGTACAGAAGACAGGAGTCACGCCGATGTCCACCAACTCTCCCGACGACCGGTCGGGCCGCGAGCCGCGGCGCCGGGACGCCGGCGACCGGCGGGAGTTCCGCGGCTCCGGACCGCGCCGTGACGGCGGCCGTGGTGGTTTCCGCCGTGACGACCGCCGTGATGAGCGCCGTGACGACCGCAGGGATGATCGCCGGGACGACCGGCCGCGCGGACCGCGCCGCGATGACGACCGTGGCGGGTTCCGTCGTGATGATGACCGTGGCGGCTACCGCCGTGACGACCGGCGTGACGACCGCCGTGATGAGCGTCGTGATGATCGCAGGGACGACCGGCCGCGCGGGCCGCGGCGGGACGATGACCGCGGAGGCCGCCCCGGCGGCTATGGGCGCCGGGATGACCGGAGCGGCCGTCCCACCGGCCGTTACGACCGTCGGGACGACCGCCGTGATGATCGGCGGGCCGATCGTCGCGAGGAGCGTCGTGACGAGCGTCGGGACGACCGGCCGCGCGGGCCGCGTCGTGACGACCGCGACGGTGGGTTCCGCCAGGGGGGGTTCCGGCGGGACCGTGACGATCGGCCGGGCTTCCGCCGCGACGATGACCGTGGCGGCTACCGGCGCGACGACCGTCGGGATGAGCGGCGTGACGACCGTGGCGGGTTCCGTCGCGACGACCGTGACCGTGGCGGTCGGGGTGGCGGTGGCTACGAGCGCCGGGACGAGTGGCGCCGGGACGAGCGGGCTTCCTACCGTCGTGATGATGATCGTGCTGGGTTCCGGCGGGATGACGACCGCGGTGGGTTCCGGCGTGATGATCGTGACCGCGGTGGGTCCCGGGGTGATGACCGGGACCGCGGTGGGTTCCGGCGTGACGATCGGGACCGCGGTGGGTTCCGGCGTGACGATCGGGACCGCGGTGAGTTCCGGCGTGATGACCGGGACCGTGGCGGGTTCCGGCGGGACGACCGTCGGGATGAGCGTCGGGACGACCGGCCGCGCGGGCCGCGGCGCGATGACCGCGACGGTGGCTTCCGGGGCGGCCGTGATGACCGTGGGCCGCGTCGCCCGTACGGTCAGGGCCGGGGCCGGGACGACCGCGGCCCCGGTGGCGGTGGGTTCAAGCGCCGTGACGACCGCGCCGGTGGCTACGGGCGCCGTGACGACCGCGGGCGGGACCGTGACCGCGAGCCGATCAAGCGGCTGCCGATCCCCGAGGACGTCACCGGTGAGGAGATCGACAAGGACGTGCGGCAGGAGCTGATGAGCCTGCCGAGGACCCTTGCCGAGGATGTCGCGAAGAACCTCGTCATGGTCGCCAAGCTGTTGGACGACGAGCCCGAGCGGGCGTACCAGTACTCGCGTGTCGCCCTGCGGCTCGCTTCCCGGGTGGCCGCCGTGCGCGAGGCCGCGGGCTTCGCTTCGTACGCCGTCGGGAAGTACGCCGAGGCGCTCGCGGAGTTCCGCGCCGCGCGCCGGATGACCGGCAGCTCCGAGCTGTGGCCGGTGATGGCCGACTGCGAGCGCGGTATGGGCCGTCCCGAGCGGGCGCTGGCCATGGCCGGGGAGCCCGAGGTGCAGAAGCTGGACCGGGCTGGCCAGGTCGAGATGCGGATGGTGGCCGCCGGCGCCCGGCGCGACATGGGCCAGGCCGACGCCGCCGTCGTCACCCTGCAGAGCCCGGAGTTGGCCTCGAACTCCATCCAGCCGTGGACCGCCCGGCTGCGCTATGCGTACGCCGACGCGCTGCTGGCGGTCGGCCGCGAGGACGAGGCCCGGGAGTGGTTCGCCAAGGCGCTCGAGGCGGACCAGGGCGGGACGACGGACGCCTCGGACCGGCTCGCCGAGCTGGATGGGGTCGAGTTCTTGGACGCTCTCGACCCCGAGCAGGAGGTGGACGACGCTTCCCGGTCGGCCGGGGAGTCGCCGCTCGAGGAGCCCAAGGTCGAGGAGCGGGAGCCCGAGGCCGAGGGCCGGGACGAGGAGCCCGGGGGCGAGGTCCGGGGTGAGGAGCAGGAGGGCGAGGTCCGGGGCGAGAAGCCCGAGGCCGAGGCCGGGGAGGCCACGTCCGGCGAGGACGAGGACCAGGGCGCCGGGGTCCAGGAGGAGGATGTCGAGCGCGTGGCGGAGGCGACATCCGAGTCCGAGGCTGAGCCCAAGGCTGAGTCCGAGGCCGAGCCCAAGGTGGAGGCCGAGGCCGAGGCCGAGTCCGGAGCTGAGCCCAAGGCCGAGATGGAGTCCGAGCCCAAGACTGGATCCGAGGCCGAGTCCGGAGCTGAGCCCAAGGCTGAGTCCGAGACTGGGTCCGAGGCTGAGCCCAAGGTCGAGCTCGAGGCTGAGCCCAAGACTGGGCCCGAGGCTGAGCCCAAGGGCGAGTCAGAGGCCGGGGCCGTGTCCGAGGATCGGGCTCGGAAGGACGGCGGCGACAGCTGACGCCAGGCGTGGGGGCGGGATCCCGAGGGCCCGCCCCCACGCGCGTATCCGGGTCCGGGCCGCCAAGTCCAGCGGTAATGAGTCCGGCTGGCGCCCGCCCCACGCGCGTATCCGGTACCGGACGGCTCAGCCCAGCGTCAGGCTCCGCAGCACCAGCCCCGTCGCCGGTTTCGGCCCGAAGGACGTCGACTTGTGCGGCATCGCGATGCCCTGTCGCGCCAGTTCGTGCACGACGTCCTCGGACACCGGGTGCATCAGCACCGCCGTACCGCCGAGCCGCTCCGCCTGCTCGACGGCGGCCACCGGATCGTGGATGTAGCCGATGTCTTCGGGCGTGTCCGGGACGTTCCACAGCTGGTCCAGCAGGACGTGGTGGAGCACCGTCGCGTCCAGCGTCCGCCACGCCTGCGGCCGTCCCTGGGGGACCGTACGGGCCAGCAGCTCCGGGTCCGGCCGGTCCAGGAGGTGGAAGCGGCCGTCCCCGGCCACCAGGAAGGCATTCCGCGCGCCGGGCTCGGCGCCCGCCGGCGCGGTGGCGGCCTCGGCGAGCCTCTCCAGGGCGTGCGGGAGGGGCCCGTCGATCTCGCGCACGCGGAAGGCTCGCCGGGCCACCGGGAGCGCCTTGTCCGGCGGCAGGCGACGCAGCAGCCGGTGGATGGCCCGGACCCGGAGGGGGTAGCGGGCGGTGTCCACGAGCAGGACGAGTCCGAAGTCCCACGGGCCGGGCTCCCGCCGCTCCTCGCGCAGCCGCAGATAGGTGGCCCAGCGGTGGTGGCCGTCGGCGATGAGGGCCTGGTGGTGACGGAGGTCGGCGGCGACCGCCACGAGGTCGGCGGGGTCCGTGACGCGCCACAGATGGTGGTGGACGCCGTCCTCGGTGGTCGTGGAGAGCAACGGCTCGTGCTGGATGGCGCGTTCGATGACCTGCGCGGCCCCGCCGGTCCCTTTCTCGGCGGCTGCGTTCTTCGAGGTTCCGTTCCCCGAGGTTTCGTTCCCCTCGCCTCCATTGCCGTTGCCGCGGTAGGCGAGCAGCAGCGGCTCCAGGTGGGCCGCGGTGGCGCGCATCAGATCGGCGCGGTCCTCGACGACATGCGGCATCACCTCCTCGTGGGGGAGGACGATGCCCTCCTCACGCGGGCTCAGCCGCAGCGCGCCGATCAGTCCGCGCTGGAGCGTCCGGCCGTCGCGCTGCTCGTAGACGTAGAGCGCGGGTTCCGGGTCCGGGGCGAGGACTCCTTCGGCCTGCCAGCGGCGCAGCGTCTCGGCGGCCTGGCGATGGCGGTCGGCGGGGCTCCCGGCCTGCGGCAGGATCAGCCGGACGATGTTGTACGGGTCCGCCGTCTCGAGCCGGCGCAGGCCATCGGGCCGAACGACCACGTCGTAGGGCGGTGAGGTGACGGCGGCGAGGCTGCCGACCCGTTCCGCGACATAGCGCAGCCCCCGGAAGGGGGTGAGCTGCAGACCTTGTCCGCCAGGCCCTGGAATGCTCATCAGTGAATGTTATGCCCCGCACGGCGATAAGCGATGATCGGGGGAGAAGCGCACAGATCTGCGAGGAGTGGCCCCATGAACCAGCCCGTCCGCACCCGGCCCGAGTCCAGCCGGCGCGCGCTGAACGAGGCGTACGACACGGCACTGCTGGACCTCGACGGGGTGGTGTACGCGGGCGGCGAGGCCATTGAGCATGCCGTGGAGTCGTTGGTCACCGCGCGGGACGGCGGGATGCGGCTGGCGTATGTGACCAACAACGCGCTGCGGACGCCGGAGGCGGTGGCCGTGCATCTGACGCGGCTGGGGGTGCCCGCCGCGCCCGACGATGTGATCACCTCCGCACAGGCGGTCGCCCGGCTGATCTCCGAGCAGCTGCCGCGGGGGGCGCGGGTGCTGGTGATCGGCGGGGAGGGGCTGCGGGTGGCGCTGCGCGAGCGCGGGCTGACGCCGGTGGACTCGGCGGACGACGACCCGGCGGCAGTGGTGCAGGGGTACGGCGGGCCGGAGATGCCCTGGGCACGGCTGATGGAGGCCGGGTACGCGGTGGCGCGCGGGCTGCCGTGGTTCGCCTCCAACCTGGATCTGACGATTCCCAGCGGGCGGGGCATCGCACCGGGCAACGGGGCGGCGGTGGAGGTCGTGCGCATCGTGACGGGCGCGTCCCCGCAGGCCGCGGGGAAGCCGCTGCCGCCGATGCACCGGGAGACGATCCTGCGGACCGGCGCCCGGCGGCCACTGGTGGTCGGGGACCGGCTGGACACCGATATCGAGGGCGCTGACGCGGGCGGGGTGGACTCGCTGCTCGTGCTGACCGGAGTGACCACGCCCGCCCAGCTGCTGGCCGCCGAGCCCAAGCACCGGCCGACGTACGTGGACAGGGACTTGCGGGGGCTGCTCACACCGCAGCCCGAGGTGGCGCACGACGAGGCCTCGGACGGGTTCCGGTGCGGCGGCTGGGTCGCGCGGGCCGAGGAGGGCGCGCTGGTGCTGACGGGGGAGGGCGATGAGCCGCTGGACGGTCTGCGGGCGCTGTGCGCGGCGGCCTGGGCCGAGGCGGGGGACGCTGTGAGCGAGGCGGACGCGGGGAAGGCTCTGGCTCGGCTGGGGCTGTGAGCGGACTCGTCTTCCGGGGCCCGCGGGATGCGGTTTCCGGGGCTGCGGGGTGCGGTTTCGGGGGCCGCGGGGTGCGGCCTGTCTCGCAGGGGGTACGGCTGGTGAGGTGCTCG
>NZ_BBOX01000355.1 GCF_001553455.1 Streptomyces hygroscopicus subsp. hygroscopicus | reverse complement strand
CGTGGGTACGGTCGGAGGCGCTCGCGTGGGGGCCGTTGGTGAGGTGCTGCTGTGGGGCCGGTCGGCGGTGATCGCGCACAGGTGCGGCCGATAGGTATCTCGGCGCACGGCCGACAGGTACCTCGCATAGGTGCGGTCAGCGAGTACCTCGCACGGGTACGGCCTGTCTCGCGGGGGTACGGCTGGTGATGTGCCCGCATGCGGACCGCCGGAGAGAGGTTCCCGCGTGGGGGCGGTCGGTGAGGTTCCCGTATCCGGGATGGCCGACGAGGGTCTCGCGCGGGGACGGTCGGCAAGGATCCGCAAGGGTACGGCCAGCAAGACTTAGGGTAACCTAACCTAAGTCATGATCGGCCGTGCTGTGAGGTGGAGTTCCGCGTGACCGTGGTCAGTCCGGTGAAAGCCGGGACCGAGACAGCGAGCGCGCCGCCCCGGCGGCGCACCGCGCGCCGTGCGACCGGGCTGGTCGTCTCCCTGGGTGTGCTGCTGGCCATCGCCGCCGCATCCATCGCGATCGGTGCCAAATCGATTGCGCTGGACCAGGTGTGGCACGGGCTGTTCCACTACACCGGCAGCGACACCGATGTGGTGATCCGGGACGTACGACTGCCGCGCACCATCCTCGGGCTGCTCGTCGGCGTCGGGCTCGGCCTCGCGGGCGCGGTCATCCAGGCCCTCACCCGCAACCCGCTCGCCGACCCCGGGTTGCTGGGGCTGAACGCGGGCGCGTCCGCCGCCGTCGTCTCGGCCATCAGCTTCCTCGGGGTCACCTCCCTGACCGGCTATGTGTGGTTCGCGTTCCTCGGCACCGCCGTGGTGTCCGTACTCGTGTACGCGCTCGGCGGCAGCCGCAGCGCCACCCCGGTGCGGCTGGCGCTCGCCGGTATGGCCGTGTACGCCGCTCTCTACGGCTACGTCAACGCCGTTGAACTGCTGGACACCGCGGCGCTCGACAAGATGCGCTTCTGGACGGTCGGTTCACTCGCCTCCGCGAACATGAGCGTCGTCCGGCAGGTGGCGCCGTTCCTCCTGGTCGGCGCGGTGCTGGCGTTGTCGCTCGGCCGTTCGCTGAACGCCGTGGCACTCGGCGACGACACGGCACGCGCCCTCGGCACCAACCTCAACCGCACCCGGGCGCTCTCCATGGCCGCGGTCACCCTGCTGTGCGGGGCCGCGACCGCCGCCTGTGGGCCCATCGCGTTCGTCGGGCTGATCGTGCCGCATCTGGTCCGCGCGCTGACCGGACCCGATATGCGCTGGATCCTGCCGTACGCGGCCGTGCTGTCGCCCGTCCTGCTGCTGGGCGCCGATGTGCTCGGGCGGGTGATCACCCGGCCCGCGGAACTCCAGGTCGGCGTCGTCACCACCTTCATCGGCGGGCCCCTCTTCATCTACCTCGTACGCCGCCGAAGGATGGCCCAACTGTGAACGCGAGCAAGCGCACCAGCAAGCCCGGGATGCGCGGGGCCACGCTGCGCACCCGCGGTGGCATCTCGCTGCGCCTGGACATCCGTGGTGTGGTCGTGGGGCTGCTGCTGCTCGTGGTGGCGCTGGTGATGAGCGTTCTGCTGATCGGCACCGGCGACTTCCCCATCGCGCCCGCCGACGTGGTGCGCACGCTCTTCGGCGGCGGCACCGTGGCCCAGGACTTCATCGTCAACGATCTGCGGCTGCCGCGCGTGCTGGTGGGGCTGCTGGTCGGCGCGGCCCTGGGCCTGGCCGGGGCGATCGTCCAGTCCATCTCCCGCAATCCGCTGGGCAGTCCGGACGTGCTCGGCCTCGGCCAGGGAGCGGCGGCCGGGGCGCTCACCGTGATCGTCCTCCTCCACGGCGGTCCGACCGAGGTCGCCGCCGGTGCGCTCGGCGGCGGCCTGCTGACCGGGCTCGGCGTCTATGTGCTGGCCTGGCGGCGGGGTGTGCACGGGTACCGGCTGGTGCTGGTGGGCATCGGCGCGTCCGCGATGCTCACCGCCGTCAACGGCTATCTGCTCACCAAGGCCGATGTGGTGGACGCCACCCGCGCGGTGGTGTGGATCGCGGGATCGCTCAACGGGCGGGACTGGAACCAGGTCTGGCCGATGCTGGCCATCTGCGCGGTGCTGCTGCCCGTGGTCTTCGGCCATGCCCGGGGGCTGCGGATGCTGGAGATGGGTGACGACAGCGCCTACGCCCTCGGGGTGCCGGTGGAGCGGACGCGGATGGTGCTGATGGGCGCGGCCGTGCTGCTGACCGCGTCCGCCACCGCCGCGGCCGGGCCCGTCGCCTTCGTGGCGCTGGTCGCCCCGCAGCTGGCCCGCAGGCTCACCCGCTCGGCGGGCCCGAATCTGCTGCCGGCGGCCTGGATGGGCGCGGGGCTGCTGATCACCGCCGACTGGGCCTCGCAGCGTGTCTTCGGGGCCGATCAACTGCCGGTGGGGGTGCTCACCGGGATGCTGGGTGGCGCCTATTTGCTGTGGCTGCTGGTGACCGAGCGCAGGGCGGGGCGGATATGACGAGCGTGGATATGACCAGCGTGGATATGACCAGCGTGGATATGACCAGCGTGGATATGACCAGCGTGGACACGACCCGGGCGGAAGACGACACCGAAGCCGATACCGGAGCCGTTACCGGAGCAGACACGGAAGACGATACGGAAGACGACACGGAAGACACCATGGACAAGGACACCCGGCAGACCGCGGCCGACGGCGGCAATGGCAATGAGGGCGGCAGCGGCGAGGGGGGCGGCGGCGGTGACGGGGGCGGCCGAGACGGTGGGGCTGAGCGCGGGCGGCAGCGGCTCACCGCGGAGGGGCTGACCCTCGCCTACGACCGGCGCACGGTCGCCGAAGGGCTGTCCGTGTCCATACCCGACAACTCCTTCACGGTGATCGTCGGGCCGAACGCCTGCGGCAAGTCCACCCTGCTGCGCGCCCTGTCCCGGATGCTCAAGCCGACGGCCGGATCGGTGCTGCTGGACGGGCAGGTGATCAGCACGCTGCCCGCCAAGAAGGTCGCCCGTACCCTCGGGCTGCTGCCCCAGTCCTCGATCGCGCCGGACGGGATCACCGTCGGCGATCTGGTCGCCCGCGGCCGCTACCCGCACCAGGGGCTGCTGCGACAGTGGTCGGAGACGGACGAGCGGATCGTCGACGAATCGATGGCGGCGACCGGTGTGGCGGAGCTGAGGGATCGCTATGTCGACGAATTGTCCGGTGGGCAGCGCCAGCGGGTATGGATCGCGATGGCCATCGCCCAGCAGACCCCGCTGCTGCTCCTTGACGAGCCCACGACCTATCTGGACATCCAGCACCAGATCGATGTGCTGGACCTGTGTGCCCAGCTCCACGAGGAACAGGGCCGCACCCTCGTCGCCGTTCTGCACGACCTCAACCACGCCGCCCGCTACGCCACGCATCTGATCGCGATGCGGGGCGGGGAGGTCGTCGCGGAGGGCGCGCCGGGGGACGTGGTGACGGCGGAGCTGGTGGAACGGGTCTTCGGGCTGCGCTGCCAGGTGATCGACGACCCCGAGACGGGGACGCCGCTGGTCATCCCCGCCGCCCGTCGGTCCCGTACGGCACGGGGCGAGGCGCCTTTGGAGGCTGCGGCGGCTGCGGCGGCGAGGGAGTCCTGAAGGGCGGCTGCGGGAGCGGGGTCATGGACCGGGGTGGAGCGGGAGCTCCGGGGTTCGGTGTTCGGGGGTTCGGCGTTCGGGGTTTGGGGCTCGCGGGCTCGGCGTTCGGGGCTCGCGGGCCCGGCCTTCGAGGGCCGGGGGCTCGGGGCTGGGGGCGGCGTTTCCGGCTTGGTGCAGGCGGTCGGGCGCGGCCCGCTGTGCTCGGCCGGGTGCGGTTCGCTGTGCTCGGCGGGGTGCGGCCCGTTCGGTCGGCCGGGCAGGGTCAGAGCGGCGTCCGGCCGCGTGGGGTCAGAGCGCGACGCACGTGATCGTCCTCGCGACGTCAGTGGCAGCGTCCGGCCGGGTCGGGTGGGGTCAGAGCAGCTTGCGCAGCCGGATGAGGTCGCGCAGTCCGGCTTCCAGCTTGATCCGGCCGCTGCCCCACGCCCGTGCGAAGTGCAGTTCGCCGTCGACCAGGGCCACCAGGTCCTCGCCGGTCATCGTCAGCCGGATCTGGGCACGCTCGGCCGGCGGGCCCGGCTCGGCCGTCACATCCTCGATCCGGCTGTCCACGAGACGGCCGACGAAGGTGGTGTTCAGGTCGGTGATCCAGCAGCTGACGGAGCGATCGAGCGCGGCGGCGCTGCGGAGGTCCCCGTTCGCGCCCGCGAGGTTCTCCGCCAGCTTCTCGAGTGCGCCGCGGCACTGTTCCAAGGTCGCCATCGCGGACGACGTTACCGCAGGTCTCGTACGCCGGAGAACGCGGGATTCGCGGTAGCGTCGAGGTCATGAGCGAGCCGATGCCGGACGGATGGCCCGGCCCACAGCCCGACCCGGTGGCCGGGGCAGCCCATGAGGCCGTGCCGGGGTCGGGACGGGGAGAGGCTGAGGGCGTGGGATACGGAGACGTGCCGGAGGCGGCGGGGGATTCCGCGCCGGAGGTGGCGAGAGATGCCGCGCCGGGGGCCGCCGGGGATTCCGTGCTGGGGGCGGCGGAGCCGTCTGTACCGGAGGTGGCGGGGGATGTGGTGCGGGAGTCCGTGCCGGAGCCGTCCGGGCCCGCTGATCCCGCACCGCTCGGCGTGGGGCGCACGCCCACCGGCGTTCCGGAGGTGGACGCCCGGCTCGACCGGCTGGCCGACGCCGACCACCTCGCGACGAGCGGACACCTGGAGGTGTACGAGGATGTGCACCGGGGGTTGCGTGACACGCTGACCGCGCTCGACCGGCCGCCCGGACCCCCGGCGCCCGGTCCGCGGTCCCCTTCCGCTACGTAATCACCTGCTACGTACCCGACGAACCGCTACGCACCCGACGTAAACGACCTCAGGAGCTGAACCACCCGTGGCAGTGACCCGTCCACGACGCGCACGACTCGACGCGGAGCTGGTGCGCCGCAAGCTGGCGCGTTCGCGTGAGCATGCGAGCCAGCTGATCGCCGCGGGCCGGGTCACCGTCGGCGGGGCGGTGGCGACCAAACCGGCCACCCAGGTGGAGACCAGCGCGGCCGTCGTGGTGATCAAGGACGACAGCGATCCGGACTACGTTTCGCGCGGTGGCCACAAGCTGGCGGGCGCGCTGTACGCCTTCAGCGAGGAGTACCGGGAGGGCGCGGGCGCGGGGCAGGACCCCGGGGTCCGTCCGGTCCCCGGCGCGGGACTGAAGGTCGCCGGGCGGCGGGCGCTGGACGCGGGCGCGTCGACCGGGGGCTTCACCGATGTCCTGCTCCGAGCGGGCGCCGCGCGGGTGCTCGCCGTCGACGTCGGATACGGCCAGCTCGCCTGGTCACTGCAGAGCGATGAACGCGTCAGCGTCCACGATCGTACGAACGTGCGCGAGCTGACACTCGAGCGGATCGGAGGGGAACCGGTGGACCTGGTGGTCGGCGATCTCTCCTTCATTCCGCTCGGACTGGTACTGCCCGCCCTCGTGCGGTGCGCCGCGCCCGATGCCGATCTGGTGCTGATGGTCAAACCGCAGTTCGAGGTCGGCAAGGAGCGGCTGGGCAGCGGAGGAGTGGTCCGCAGCGCCGAGCTGCGCGCCGAAGCGGTGCGTACGGTGGCGGAGCGGGCGGCGGAACTCGGACTGGGTGTGCTGGGCGTGACGGCCAGCCCGCTCCCGGGGCCGTCGGGTAATGTCGAGTACTTTCTGTGGATGCGCGCCGGGGCGCCGGCACTGGACCCGGCCGATGTTGACCGTGCAGTGGCGGAGGGGCCCAGTTGACCACTTCAGAAGCAGCGCAGGCGAAGGAAGCAGTGCCCGATGCGTCGGACGCTCCGGCGGCGGTGGCGCCCTTGGCGTCACCGGAGCCGCCGGCGGTCGAGCCGACGGCGGACCGGACCGTCTTCCTGCTCGCGCACACCGGCCGCCCCGCGGCCATCCGCAGCGCCGAACTGGTCGTCCAGGGGCTGCTGCGCAGCGGAATCGGGGTGCGGGTGCTCGCCGCCGAGGCCGCGGACCTGCCGCTGCCGCCCGCCGTCGAACGCGTCGACGCGGACCGTGACGTCCTCGACGGCTGCGAGCTGCTGGTGGTGCTCGGCGGGGACGGGACGCTGCTGCGCGGCGCGGAGTTCGCCCGGGTCTCGGGTGTGCCGATGCTCGGCGTGAACCTCGGCCGGGTCGGCTTCCTGGCCGAGGCCGAGCGGGACGACCTCGACAAGGTCGTGGACCGGGTGGTGACCCGGCAGTACGAGGTCGAGGAGCGGATGACGATCGACGTGCTCGTCCGCAACGACGGGCACATCGTGCACACGGACTGGGCGCTGAACGAGGCGTCGGTCGAGAAGGCGGCGCGTGAGCGGCTGCTCGAGGTCGTCACGGAGGTCGACAACCGGCCGGTGTCCCGGTTCGGCGGCGACGGCGTGGTCTGCGCGACCCCGACCGGCTCGACGGCCTACGCCTTTTCGGCGGGCGGGCCGGTGGTGTGGCCCGAGGTCGAGGCGCTGCTGATGGTGCCGATCAGCGCTCATGCGCTGTTCGCCAAGCCGCTGGTGGCCTCGCCGGAGTCGGTGCTCGCGGTGGAGGTTCAGCCGCAGACGCCGCATGGGGTGCTGTGGTGCGATGGGCGGCGCACGGTGGAGTTGCCCGCGGGTGCGCGGGTGGAGGTCCGCCGGGGGGCGGTGCCGGTGCGGCTGGCGCGGCTCCACCACGCGTCGTTCACCGACCGGTTGGTGGCCAAGTTCGCGCTTCCGGTGGCGGGGTGGCGGGGGGCGCCGCACTAGGTTCGGTTCGTGGGTGCGGTTGGGGGTTGCGGTTGGGGTGCGGTTTGGGGTTGTGCGGTGAGTGTGGTTGGGGTGCTTTGGGGTGCGGTTTTTTCGGGTGCGGTTTGGGTGCGCGGCGGGGGCGGTGCGTTTCGCTGGGCGGTGGCGGGGTTGCCGTGGGTGCGCGGTCGGTTGGGTGGTGGTGTCGGGTGCGGGGCCTCCGGGGCGGGGCCCTGGACCGTATATTTACGGCGCCATTGACCGGAGGCGTGGAGTGGGCCGGAGATTGGCGCCACAAATACACGTAAGCGTCCAGGACCCCACCCCTCCGACCCCGCCCCCTCCCGCCGCCCCGCGGCTCCCCGCCGGTGGCCCCGGTCGCCTGCCTGGCGGCGGTCCTCTCGCGGCTCCCTGCGGGTGGCTCCGGTCGTCGGCTTGGTGGCGGTCCTCTCTCGCCTTTCCGCCGGTGGCCCCGGTCGGCTGGGTGGTCATGTGTGCGGGTGGGACCCGCAAGTGGCGCCCCTTCGTCGCATCGGACCGGGCAAACCTCGTATGGTCGTGCACGTGCTGGAGGAGATGCGGATACGTGCGCTGGGCGTCATCGACGACGCGGTCGTCGAGCTGTCGCCCGGCTTCACCGCGGTGACCGGTGAGACCGGCGCGGGCAAGACCATGGTCGTCACCAGCCTCGGACTGCTGCTGGGTGGCCGGGCCGACGCCGGTCTGGTGCGGATCGGGGCCAAGGCGGCGGTCGTCGAGGGGCGCGTCACGGTGGACGCCCGGTCGTCGGTGGCCGTGAGAGCCGAGGAGGCGGGGGCCGAGCTCGACGACGGTGCGCTGCTGATCAGCCGTACGCTCTCCGCCGAGGGGCGGTCGCGGGCCCATGTGGGTGGCCGCTCGGTGCCTGTGGGGCTGCTGAGCGAGCTGGCCGACGATCTGGTGGCCGTGCACGGGCAGACCGATCAGCAGGGCCTGCTGCGCCCCGCCAGGCAGCGGCAGGCGCTGGACCGGTACGCGGGGGACGCGGTGTCCGGGCCGCTGGAGAAGTACGCGGCCGCCTACCGGCGGCTGCGTGCCGTCAGCGATGAGCTGGACGAGCTGACCACGCGGGCGCGTGAACGGGCGCAGGAGGCCGATCTGCTGCGCTTCGGCCTGGAGGAGGTCGCCGCGGCCGAGCCCCTCCCCGGGGAGGACGCCGAGCTCGCGGCCGAGGCGGAGCGGCTGGGGCATGCCGAGGCGCTCGCCTCCGCCGCCGCCCTCGCGCACGCCGCCCTCGCCGGGAACCCGGAGGACCCGGAGGGGGTGGACGCGGCCACCCTGGTCGCGGGGGCCCACCGCGCGCTGGAGGGTGTGCGCTCCCATGACCCGGCCCTGGCCGGGCTCGCCGACCGGATCGGCGAGGTGGGCATCCTGCTGTCCGACGTGGCCGGGGAGCTGGCGGGGTACGCGGATGACCTCGACGCCGACCCGTTGCGGCTGGCGGCCGTCGAGGAGCGCCGGGCCGTGCTGGCCCAGCTGACCCGTAAGTACGGCGAGACGATCGGGGATGTGCTGGCCTGGGCCGAGCGGGGCGCCGCCCGGCTCGCCGAACTGGACGGCGACGACGACCGCATCGGTGAGCTGACCGCCGAGCGCGACGCGCTCCGCGCCGAGCTGGGCGAGCTGGCGCAGGCGCTCACCGACGCCCGTACGGAGGCGGCCGGGCGGTTCGCCGAGGCGGTCACCGCCGAGCTGGCCTCCCTGGCGATGCCGCACGCCCGGGTGACGTTCGCGATCCGCCAGAGCGAGGCCGCCGAGGAGACGGACGGCATCGAGGTGGGCGGGCGTCCGGTCGTCTTCGGGCCGCACGGCGCCGACGAGGTCGAGCTGCTGCTAGCCCCTCATCCGGGCACCCCGCCCCGGCCGATCGCCAAGGGCGCCTCCGGAGGTGAGCTGTCCCGGGTGATGCTCGCGGTCGAGGTGGTGTTCGCGGGCTCCGATCCCGTACCGACCTATCTCTTCGACGAGGTGGACGCGGGCGTCGGGGGCAAGGCGGCGGTCGAGGTGGGTCGCCGGCTGGCCAAGCTCGCCCGTTCCGCACAGGTCGTGGTGGTCACCCATCTGCCCCAGGTCGCGGCCTTCGCCGACCGGCACCTGGTGGTCGAGAAGACCAACGACGGGGCGGTGACCCGCAGCGGGGTGAAGGTCATGGAGGGCGAGGACCGGGTACGGGAGCTGTCGCGGATGCTCGCCGGGCAGGAGGACTCCGAACTGGCGCGGGCGCATGCGGAAGAGCTCCTGGAGGCGGCCCGCGCAGGACGCTGATCCTTCACCCGAAAGGGTGGTAGTGCGGACGTACGGACGAGCCCGGGGCAGGCGTTGTCCGGGAGCGTTGCGACGAGGGCCCGGCGAGTGCTGGCATTCTTGGGCGGAGCGCGTCCGCGCAGTCCACTCCGCCACCGTCTCAGGAGCTCCGCCCGCGTGAGCAGTACCGTGAGCAGCACCCCGGTCCCGCCGCACGGGCAGCCGTCGCTGCACGCCGTCCAGGTGCTGGGCGGGGGGAGTTCGGGCAGCGGGGTGCATGTGCGGTCGCTGTCGGCCGGGCTGGTGGCGCGCGGACTGCGGGTGACCGTGTGCGGGCCCTGGAGCGCCGAGCGGGGCTACGGCTTCACCCAGACCGGAGCGCGGTTCACCGGGCTCGACGCCCTGACGGACGCCGGGAGCGTGGCGTCGCTGCGCACCGCCGTCTGTGGGGCGGCCCTGGTGCACGCCCACGGGCTGCGGCCGGGGCTGCTGGCCGCGGTGGCGCTGCGTGGCCGGAAAGTGCCCCTGGTCGTCACCTGGCACACCCGGGTGGACATCGAGGGGGCGCGGGCCGGTCTGGTCCGGCTGATGGAGCGGCGGGTGGCGCGAACCGCCGCGATCGTGCTGGGCGCATCCTCGGACCTGGTGGACCGGGCCCGTGCCCGGGGTGCGCGCGACGCCCGGCTGGCCCCGGTCGCGGTGCCCGCCCCGCGCCGGGCACCGGAGTCCGGTGACGGCCGCCGCCAGAAGGCGCGGGCCGAACTGGGCGTGATGGGACGGCCGTTGCTGGTCACGGCGGGACGGCTGGAGGCGGTGGCCGGACACGGCCCGCTGCTGGACGCGGCGCGGCGCTGGCGCGGGCTGGATCCTCGGCCGCTGCTGGTGGTGGCGGGGGAGGGGCCGGACCGTGCGGTGCTCCAGGGCCGGATCGACACGGAGGGACTGCCGGTGCGGCTGCTCGGCCGGCATGACGATCTGCCGGGGCTCCTTGCCGCGGCCGATGTGGCGGTGCTTTCCAGCCGCTGGGAGGCGCGGTCGCTGCTGGCCCAGGAGGCGCTGCACGCGGGCGTGCCGCTGGTGGCCACGGCGGTGGGCGGGGTGCCGGAGCTGGTCGGGGACGCGGCCGAACTCGTCCCGTACGGCGACCCGGAGGCCCTGGCCGGCGCCGTGGCCGGGCTGCTCGCCGACCCGGCGCGCCGGGTGGAACTGGCGGCGGCGGGCCGGGCGCGGACGGCGTGCTGGCCGACGGAGGACGACACGGTCGCCCATGTCCTCAGCATCTACGACGAGTTGGTTCAGACCTTTATCCGCGAAAGGGTTGACGGCCCCGGCCGTTGATCGGCAGGGTGCTGCGCAGAGGAACGAGAGAGCGCTCTCTCTCGTCACCCCCCACGCCATTTTCCCGGCAACCCCCACTACGCCGAGGAGCACCATCATCATGATCAGTCGCAGGAAGCTGCTGGGCGGCATCGCGGCCTCCGCCGCCGCCGCGGGAACCGGCCTGGCCTTCGCCGGCGGTCGCGCCAGCGGTGCGCCGAGCGCGAGGGCCGCCGCCTCCCTGCCCCTGACCGTCGTGAACAAGACGGGGCAGTTCGACAACGGGTCGGTATGGCTCTACATCGTCGGCAACGAGGGCGACCGGCAGGTCCACGTCACCCCCGAGGGCGAGATCGTTCCCGTGGCGCTCTCCGACAACGGCTCGGACGGCTTCACCGACTACGCGATCCCGCTGTCCGGGAGCGGGGAGACCAAGCTCAACCTGCCGCAGATGTCCGGCCGGATCTATGTCGCGCTCGGCGACAAGCTCAAGCTCAAGGTGGTCGAGGACGGGGCGGGCAAGGCCGCGCTGCAGTACCCGGCCGGCTGGGTGTCCGGCGATCCGAACTTCGACATCCTGCACGACTGCGCGGAGTTCACGTACAACTCCTCCGGGATGTTCTGCAACACCACCATGGTGGACATGTTCAGCGTCCCGCTGTCGATCCACCTCACCGGTGCCCAGGACCAGACGACCGGCACCCTGAAGGACGGCGCCCGCGACAAGGTCTTCTCCGACCTCGCCGCCGTCGAGGCGTTCAAGCCGCTGATCATCGGGGACAACCTGCGGGTGATCGCTCCGGGCCACGGCATGGGCTCGGGGCTGTTCGCGGAGGACTACTTCGCGTCGTACATCGACCAGGTCTGGGACACCTACGGATCGAAGGACCTCAAGGTCACCACCAACGCGGGCACCTTCACCGGCCGGGTGAGCGACGGGAAGTTCTCCTTCACCGGTCCGGCGTCGGTCTCCTTCGACAAGCCCTCCACCAAGGACGTGCTGTTCTGCGACGGCGCCCTGGCCGCCCCCAACGACGGGACGACGGGCCCGGTCGCGGCCATCCTCGGCGCGGGCTTCAACCGCACCACGCTGCACAACGCCGACGCCCAGCCGACCACCGACCCGGCCGCCTTCTACGGCGAGGACGTCACCAACCACTACGCCAAGGCCATGCACGCGGCGACCGTGGACGGCAAGGCGTACGGCTTCGCCTTCGACGACGTGGCCGAGTTCGCGTCGTACATCCAGGACACCGCCCCCACGGGTGTCACGCTCACCCTGACCCCGTTCTAAAGGCGGCTCAGGCACGACGGCCACCGGGCGCGGTGCCCCTCCGGGCGCCGCGCCCGCGGGCGCCGGCCGGGAGGAAGGCGTCAGCGCACATGGCGGCGGGCCTGGAGCGCCAGCCCCAGGGCGAGGACAGTCTGCGGGTCCTCCAGGTCGCTGCCGAGCAGCCGGGCGATCCGGGCCAGCCGGTCGTACAGCGTCTGGCGGTTGAGGTGCAGCGCGCGGGCGGTCTCCGCCTTGCGGCCCGCATGCCGCAGATACGCCTCCAGGGTCGGCACCAGCGGCGGCCGGGCGGTGCGGTCGTGGGCCAGCAGCGGGCCGATCACCCGGTCGACGAAGGCGGCCAGATCGCCGTGTTCCCGCAGCCGCCACAGCAACAGGTCGACATCCAGACTCCGTACGTCGTACCAGTCCCGGCCGGTCAGCCCGCGCGCCGCGTTCGCCGCCTCCGCCGCGTGCCGCAGCTCGGCGCCGGCCGCGTCCCAGCCGCCCGCGAGCCCGGCGACCACCACCGGCGGCCGGGCGCCGGCCCGGTCCGGCCAGGCCCGCTCCACCCCGGTCCGCAGCGCCGTCGCGATCCGTTCGGCCACCGTCCCCCGCTCGGCCGCGCCGCGCAGCCCCACCAGCAGCGGAACCCGGCCCTCCGGCAGCCGTACGCCGAGCAGCACCGGCACCCCGACCGCCGCCAGCTCCTCCTGCAGCGCGTGGGCCAGCGCCGCCCAGCTCTCGCCGCCCCCGCCCAGCGGGCGCGGATCCGCCACCAGCCGCATCACCACCGGCAGCAGCGGCCCGTCCGGGCCCGGCCGGAAGCCCAGCACCCGGGCCTGGGCGGGGGCGTCGGACGGCTCGATCCGGCCCTCCGCGAGATCGGTGAGGAAGTCCCCGCGTCCCCGCGCCGCCAGCTCCTCCTCCTGGCGCGCCCGCAGCAGCACCACCGCCAGCAGATCCGCCGTTCGCTCGGCGGCGATCCGGTGCACCGGCCCCAGCGGTCCGGCCACCGGGAGGACGGTCAGCCGCGCCCGTACGGTGCCGGGGCCGGGCCCGCCGCCCGGGATGTCCGCCATCACGCTGCCCGCCGGCGGTTCGGGCCGCTCGGCCGCGCGCCGGGCCCGCAGCCCCTCCCACACCTGGAGCGGATCGGCCGCGCCCGCCGGGGACGTACCGCCCGGCCCCGCCGCGTACAGCAGCTGTCCTTCGGGGGTCTCCAGGAAGACCGGGTTGGCCGCGAAGGCGGCGAAATCGCGCAGGATCTCCGGCACCCCGCCGCCGCGCAGCAGCACCTCGGTGGCCTGCCGGTGCACCACGTCGGCCTGGCGCAGCAGGGCGTAGTGCGCGTTGACGATCTCGGTGTGGATCTCCTCGGTGACCGTCACGAACGGCACCTCGCGGTGCAGCTGCACCAGCGGCAGCCCGCAGGAGCGCGCCGTGTCCACCACCGGTCCCGGCAGCGTACGGAACCGGGCGCCCAGCTCCACCACCAGCGCCGCGATGCCCCGGTCGGCGAGCCGGCGGACGAAGGACCGCTGGTCGGCCGGGCGCGGCCCGACGCCCAGGCCGGTGGTCAGCAGCAGCTCACCGCCCTTGAGCAGCGCGGCGATGTTCGGTGCCTCGCCCGCGTGCACCCAGCGCACCGGGCGGTCCAGCAGCTCCTCCCCGGACACCACCTCGGGGAGGCCGCGGCGCAGGGCGGGAAGGCCGAGGGCCCGCGCCACGGTGATCGTCCCATGCGGTTCCCGAGGGGTCGGCCGCTGCCGCGGCTCCTGCGGTTCCATGCTCAGGACGCTCCCTCGGCGGGGCCCTCTTCCCTGGTCAGCGGGCTAGCCTCCGTAGGCCCCGGACGCCGTCAGGCGCAGCGCGGTGTCGATCAGCGGCACATGGCTGAACGCCTGCGGGAAGTTGCCCACCTGGCGCTGGTTCCGGGCGTCCCACTCCTCGGCCAGCAGCCCGAGGTCGTTGCGGAGCGCGAGCAGCTTCTCGAAGAGCCTGCGCGCCTCGTCCACCCGGCCGATCATCGCCAGGTCGTCCGCGAGCCAGAACGAGCAGGCCAGGAAGGCCCCTTCGTCGCCCTCGAGACCGTCCACCCCGGCGTCCTCGCCCGCCGTGGGGTAGCGCATGACGAATCCGTCCTCGGTCGACAGCTCCCGCTGGATCGCCTCGATGGTGCCGATGACCCGCTTGTCGTCCGGCGGCAGGAAGCCCATCTGCGGGATGAGCAGCAGCGAGGCGTCCAGCTCCTTGGAGCCGTAGGACTGGGTGAAGGTGTTGCGCTCGGCGTCGTAGCCCTTCTCGCAGACGTCCCGGTGGATGGCGTCGCGCAGCTCCCGCCAGCGCTCCAACGGCCCGTCCACATCGCCGGATTCGATCAGCTTGACGGTGCGGTCGACCGCGACCCAGGCCATCACCTTGGAGTGCACGAAGTGGCGGCGCGGCCCGCGCACCTCCCAGATGCCCTCGTCCGGCTCGTCCCAGTGGTCCTCCAGGTAGCTGATGAGCTTGAGCTGGAGCACGCTGGCGTAGTCGTTGCGCGCCAGGCCCGTCATATGGGCCAGGTGCAGCGCCTCGGTGACCTCGCCGTAGACGTCCAGCTGGAGCTGGCCCGCCGCGCCGTTGCCGACCCGGACCGGCTGGGAGTTCTCGTAGCCGGGCAGCCAGGTCAGCTCGGCCTCGGCCAACTCCCGCTCGCCCGCGATGCCGTACATGATCTGGAGGTTCTCCGGGTCGCCGGCGACCGCGCGCAGCAGCCACTCGCGCCAGGCGCGGGCCTCCTCGCGGTAGCCGGTGCGCAGCAGCGAGGAGAGGGTGATCGCCGCGTCCCGCAGCCAGGTGAAGCGGTAGTCCCAGTTCCGGACGCCGCCGATCTCCTCGGGGAGCGAGGTGGTGGGCGCCGCGACGATGCCGCCGGTGGGGGCGTAGGTCAGCGCCTTGAGCGTGATCAGCGAGCGGACCACCGCGTCCCGGTAGGGGCCGTGGTACGTGCAGTGCTCCACCCACTCCCGCCAGAACGCCTCGGTGGCCTCCAGCGCGGCCTCCGGCTCGGGCAGGGCGGGCGGCTCCTTGTGGGAGGGCTGCCAGCTGATGGTGAAGGCGATCCGGTCGCCGGGGGCCACCGTGAAGTCGGAGTAGGTGGTCAGGTCCTTGCCGTAGGTGTCGACCTCGGTGTCCAGCCACACCGAGTCCGGACCGGCGACGGCGACCGTGCGCGTGTCCACCCTGTGCACCCACGGCACGACCCAGCCGTAGGAGAACCGCATCCGCAGCGCGGAGCGCATCGGCACCCGGCCGCTGACCCCCTCGACGATCCGCACCAGCTGCGGGGCGCCGTCCCGGGGCGGCATGAAGTCGATCACGCGGACCGTGCCGCGCGGGGTGTCCCACTCCGACTCCAGGACCAGCGAGTCGCCGCGGTAGCGGCGGCGGTCGGCGGCGGGCGGCTCGCTCCCCGGGGGGAAGGCGGGCCCCAGACGCCAGAAGCCGTGTTCCTCGGTGCCCAGCAGACCGGCGAAGACGGCATGGGAGTCGAAGCGCGGCAGGCACAGCCAGTCGACCGTCCCGTCTCTGCAGACGAGGGCGGCGGTCTGCATATCACCAATCAGCGCGTAATCCTCGATACGCCCGGCCACGTGCATTCCCCATTCGAACGGCCGTATCACCCCGGAGGGCGTTTCTCACGGTCTCGGAAATTCTGACGAGCTCTTGTTCCGGGGGCGTGCTGGTGGTGCCGTGCCGGGGTGGCTCGCATGCGTGCGTCCGATGAGGATACGACGGACGACGGTGATCCGCTCGAGCCAGTCCACATCGTGGCTCGCATCGCGCGGCCGATCGGGTGGACGGTCACCCAGGGTGCCCGTGCGGTTGCGCAGGCCGATCGCGGGAACCAGGTCATCAGCGGCCGCTCCGGGGCGCTGATACCCTGGTAGCCCGTGGAGCGGCGGGCACAAAACCCCCGAACCTCAGCGACGGCGCCGCCGGAATCCGGAAGCGGCCGCCGAGCGCACCCTCACCACGCGACCACGGGAGCCCCCTCTTGGCCATTGCCGCTAAACCCATGACGACCAAGCACCTCTTCGTCACCGGGGGGGTCGCCTCCTCACTCGGCAAGGGTCTTACCGCCTCCAGTCTGGGTGCCCTGCTGAAGGCGCGAGGTCTGCGCGTCACCATGCAGAAGCTCGATCCGTATCTGAACGTCGACCCGGGCACGATGAACCCCTTCCAGCACGGTGAGGTGTTCGTCACCAACGACGGCGCCGAGACCGATCTGGACATCGGCCACTACGAGCGCTTCCTCGACGTCGACCTCGACGGCTCGGCCAATGTGACCACCGGCCAGGTGTACTCCACCGTAATCGCCAAGGAGCGGCGTGGTGAGTACCTCGGTGACACCGTGCAGGTCATCCCGCACATCACCAACGAGATCAAGCACCGCATCCGGCGCATGGCCACCGATGACGTGGACGTCGTCATCACCGAGGTCGGCGGCACCGTGGGCGACATCGAGTCGCTGCCCTTCCTCGAGGCCGTCCGTCAGGTCCGGCACGAGGTCGGCCGGGACAACGTCTTCGTGGTGCACATCTCGCTGCTGCCCTACATCGGCCCGTCCGGCGAGCTGAAGACCAAGCCCACCCAGCACTCGGTGGCCGCGCTGCGCAACATCGGTATCCAGCCGGACGCGATCGTGCTGCGAGCCGACCGCGAGGTCCCGACCTCCATCAAGCGCAAGGTCTCGCTGATGTGCGACGTGGACGACGCGGCCGTGGTCGCCGCCATCGACGCCAAGTCGATCTACGACATCCCGAAGGTGCTGCACTCCGAGGGCCTGGACGCCTATGTCGTCCGCAAGCTGGACCTGCCCTTCCGCGACGTGGACTGGACCCAGTGGGACAACCTGCTGGCGCGGGTCCACCAGCCCGACCACGAGGTCACCGTCGCGCTCGTCGGCAAGTACATCGACCTGCCCGACGCCTACCTCTCCGTCACCGAGGCGCTGCGCGCCGGCGGCTTCGCCAACCGCGCCCGCGTCAAGATCAAGTGGGTCACCTCCGACGACTGCAAGACGGCGGCCGGCGCCCGGCAGCAGCTCGAAGGCGTGGACGCGGTCTGCATCCCCGGCGGCTTCGGCGACCGCGGAGTGACCGGCAAGGTCGGCGCGATCACCTACGCCCGGGAGAACAAGATCCCGCTGCTGGGCCTCTGCCTCGGACTCCAGTGCATCGTCATCGAGGCCGCGCGCAACCTCGCCGGTATCGAGGGCGCCAACTCCACCGAGTTCGAGCCCGCCACCACCGACCCGGTTATCTCCACCATGGCCGAGCAGCTCGACATCGTCGCGGGCGACGGCGACATGGGCGGCACCATGCGGCTGGGCATGTACCCGGCCAAGCTCGCCGAGGGCTCGATCGTCCGCGAGGTCTACGACAACCAGCCCTACGTCGAGGAGCGCCACCGCCACCGCTACGAGGTCAACAACTCCTACCGCGGTGAGCTGGAGAAGAAGGCCGGGATCGTCTTCTCCGGCACCTCCCCCGACAACAAGCTCGTCGAGTACGTGGAGTACCCGCGCGAGGTCCACCCCTACCTGGTCGGCACCCAGGCCCACCCCGAGCTGCGCTCCCGCCCGACCCGTCCGCACCCGCTCTTCGCGGGCCTGGTGAAGGCGGCCGTCGAGCGGCAGACCGCTGCTCAGACGCGGGGCGGCGACGCCTGACCGCTACGGTTGACGGGGGTGGGTGGCCGGTCCGGCCCACCGCCCCCGTCAACCGCACGCGGAAAGGACGCTGAGGCAAGCATGCGCATCCAGGACACCCCCGAGGAATGGCAGGTCACCGCCACCGCCACGCCGTTCACCGGCAACAAGACGAGCGTGCGCACGGACGAGGTGGTCATGCCCGACGGCAGCCGGGCCACGCGCGACTACCAGGTCCACCCCGGCTCGGTCGCCGTCCTCGCCCTGGACGAGGACGGCCGGGTGATCGTGCTGCGGCAGTACCGGCACCCGGTCCGCCAGCGGCTGTGGGAGATCCCGGCCGGTCTGCTCGACGTCCCCGGTGAGAACCCGCTGCACGCCGCCCAGCGGGAGCTGTACGAGGAGGCGCACGTCAAGGCCGAGGACTGGCGCGTCCTCGTGGACGTCTACACCTCGCCCGGCGGCTGTGACGAGGCCGTACGGATCTTCCTGGCCCGGGAGATCTCCGCGGCCGAGGGCGAGCGGTTCGAGGTCGCCGAGGAGGAGGCCGACATGGAGCTCGCCCGGGTGTCCCTGGAGGAGCTGGTGCGCGGCGCCCTCGCGGGCGAGCTGCACAACAACTGCCTCGCGGTGGGCGCGCTGGCGCTTCAGGCCGCGCTCGCCGGCGACGGCGTCGACTCCCTGCGGCCCGCCGACGCTCCCTGGCCGGCCCGCCCCTTCGCGGCGTAGGGCTTCGCGGCGTAGGGCCCGGCTCCCGCACGCGCACACTGGCCCGCGGCCGGGCACCGGTTCGTCGGGTCCGGGGATGGCCCGCGGCCGGGCACCGGCCCATCGCGTCCGGGGATGGCCCATCGGGTCCTGGTGAAGAACCGATGGAGTGATTTTCGGTCCGCGCCGTGGGCCGGGAGTGCCGGGTACCTGACGCGGAGTGAACTACGCTCATAGCCAACCCGATCGCATGGTCGCGACGGGTTCGTATGCGCAGGTAGGACGGGAGTGGGCCGGTGGCGGAACAGGCGGTCGACACCGATGGGGAGCCGACGGCCCCCCGGAAGCGGCAGCCTCCGTCCGCCACGCCCGCTTCGTCCACTTCCGGCCGTCCGCCGGAGAGCCGTCCGCCGGAGAGCCGTCCACCAGAGGGCCGTCTGTCGGAGGGCCGTCCGTCGGAAGGCCGCGCGCCGGAGGACCGTTCCTCGGAGGGCCGTCCACCAGGGGACCGTTCGTCGGAGGGTCGCGCGCCGGGGATCCATGCGCCGGGGGACCATCCGTCGCAGGACCGGGCGTCCGACGACCGGGTGTCCGACGACCGGGCACGCCCCTCCGACGGCCCGCCCCGGCAGCGCTCCGCGAGCGGCGCGGCCGGGCGCACGGGGGGCCAGGACGGCGGGGTGTGGAGCGGGGCGACCCGGGCCGTGCTGTTCGCGGCGGCGGCCACCGTGGGGCAGGGGTTCGCCGGGCGGCGGCGCGAGCTGCTCTCGCTGCGGGCCGACATCGAGCGCCCCGGCCTGGACACCATCGCCGGTCGCAAGGCCGCCCGCAGCCGGGTGCTGCTGATCGCGGGCCGCCCCGGCTGGGGCCGTACGGCGCTCGCCGAGGAGCTGGCCCGCCGGCTCGCCGACGACTACCCCGACGGGGTGCTGAGCGCCCGGCTGATGACCTCCGCCGGCGACCCCGTCCCCATCGAGCGCACCGCCCGTGAGCTGCTCGGACGGCTCGGGGTGAGCGCCCCGCCGGGGGCGGACGAGGACGATCTGAGCGCGGCGCTGCGCGCGGCGCTGGCCGGCAAGCGGGTGCTGCTGCTGCTCGACGACGTGGCCGGGGCCGAGCAGGTGGACGCGCTGCTGCCCGACGAGCCCGGCTGCCTGGTGGTCGCCGTCTCGCGCGGCCCGCTGACCGGGGTGCCGGACGTGCGGCCGTGCACGGTGGGCGGGCTGGACGTGAGCGCGGCGGTCGGTCTGCTGGCGCAGTACGCCGGACCCACCCGGATCACCTGCGACCCGGTGGCCGCGCAGTCCCTCGTCGAGGAGTGCGCGGGCCAGCCCGCCGCCCTCGTCCTGGTCGGCGGCTGGCTCGCCGCCCGCCCGCAGGCGTCGGTCGCCGATGTCCTGGCACGGCTGCGTGAACTCCCCCCGGAGGAGGGGGGTCCCGACCACGGCACACGTCCCCTGATCCGGGCGTTCCGGCTGGCCTACGCCTCGCTGCCGTCCGCCACCGCCCGGATGCTGCGGCTGCTGGTGCTCGCGCCCGGCGGATCGGCCGACGCCCAGACCGCCTCCGCGCTGGCCGGATGCTCGGTGGCGGACGGTGAGGCGGCGCTGGAGGGCTTCGCCGCGTACGGGATGCTGCGTCCGCGCGAACCGGGCCGCTACCAGGTGCCCGGCTGTCTCGATCCGCTGCTGCGGGAGCTGCTGGAGACCGCGGAGCGCCCGGCGGAGGTGGAGCTGGCGCGGGCGCGGATGCTGGAGCGCACCGTACGGCAGCTGCACGCGTGCCGGCTGGCCGCCGAGCCCCCCGGTTCGCCGGGCCGCAAGAAGCTGGCGGAGATGCCGGGGCCGCTGCGGTTCGCGTCGTCGGCGGAGGCGGCCGCCTGGCTCGAGGCGCGGCTGCCCACGCTGCTCGAGGCCGCCCGGCTGGCCGTGGAGACCGGGCGGCTGGACACCCTGGCACGGCGTCTGGTGGCCGCGCTGACCCACGCCCTCACCGCCCACCGGGGCGCCGAGGGCGCCGCGCCGGAGCTGTACGGTCTGCACCAGCTGGTGCTGGACGTGGCCCGGCGCCGCGACCTGCCGGTGGAGCGGGCCGCCGCGCTGCTCAACCTCGGTGATCTGGACGGCGGGGCGGGCCGGGTGGACAAGGCCCTGGGCCGCTACAAGAGCGCCCTGGAGGCCGCCCGCGCGTCGGGCGATCCGTATACGACCGGGCGGGCGCTGGAGTCGATCGGCGGCACGTACCAGGAGCTGGAGGACTGGCACCGGGCGGCCGACTGGTACGGACGCGCCCTGGAGCTGCGGCTCAGCCGCCGCGATCTGCCCGCGGCCGCCCGGCTGTACGCGCGGCTCGGCACCGTCCACGGCTACGCCGGGCAGTGGGCCGAGGCGCTGCGCGACTGGCGTGCCGCCGCGGCCGCCTGCCGCCGGGCGGGGGACCGGCCGGGGTACGTGCGGGCGCTCTGCGGCACGGCGGGCGCCCAGGAGCGCACGGGCCGGTCGAGGGAGGCGCTGCGCACCTGGGCGGAGGCCGCCGCCACCGCCCGTACCTGCGGTGATTCTCTGCTGCACGCCGATGTGGCGCGCCACGCGGCGGACGCGGTGGACCGGCTCGGCGGGGATCCCGCGGTGGCGGCGTCGCTGCGGCGCACCGCCCGGAGGATCGGCACGGCGGAAGCGGACGACACGGGGTCCGGCGCCGGGGAGCGGTAAGGGAAACCCGGTCGACCTACGAAACCAGTAGTGGTCTCGCGAAAGATTGCTGCATTGCAAGGCTAGACAGCGTGACCTCCTTCATTAGACTGGCTGTACCGCGATTGTTGCGGTCGTCTCCGGCATGCGGACGCATGCCGGTTTGCCGGTCTATGGTCGATGTCGTATCGACCCGTGACTGCCTATGGCGTTATGTTCCGTTCCCCCCCCATTCAAGGACCGTGATCGACGTGAAGGTCGGTATTCCCCGCGAGGTCAAGAACAACGAGTTCCGTGTGGCCATCACCCCCGCCGGTGTGCACGAGCTGGTCCGCGGCGGCCATGAGGTCGTCCTGGAGCGGGGCGCGGGCCTCGGCTCCTCCATCACGGACGAGGAGTACACCGCCGCGGGCGCGCACATCCTCGGCACCGCCGACGAGGTCTGGGCCGCCGCCGACCTGCTGCTGAAGGTCAAGGAGCCCGTCGCGGAGGAATACCACCGGCTGCGCAAGGGCCAGACGCTCTTCACCTATCTGCATCTGGCCGCCTCCCGGGCCTGCACGGACGCGCTGCTGGAGTCCGGCACCACCGCCATCGCGTACGAGACGGTCGAGACCGCGAACCGCGCGCTGCCGCTGCTCGCGCCGATGTCCGAGGTCGCGGGCCGGATCGCGCCGCAGGTCGGCGCCTACCACCTGATGCGCTCGGCCGGCGGCCGCGGGGTGCTGCCCGGCGGGGTGCCGGGGGTGGCCGCCGCGCGGGCCGTGGTCATCGGCGGTGGCGTCTCCGGGTGGAACGCCGCCCAGATCGCCATCGGCATGGGCTTCCACGTCACCCTGCTCGACAAGGACATCAACAAGCTGCGCGAGGCCGACCGGATCTTCGGCAACCGGGTGCGGACCATCGCCTCCAACGCCTACGAGCTGGAGAAGGCCGTCCTCGACGCCGACCTGGTCATCGGCGCGGTGCTCATCCCGGGCGCCAAGGCGCCCAAGCTGGTCAGCAACGAGCTGGTGTCCCGGATGAAGCCGGGAAGTGTCCTTGTCGACATCGCGATCGACCAGGGCGGCTGCTTCGAGGACTCCCGCCCCACCACCCACGCCGAGCCGACGTTCACGGTCCACGACTCGGTCTTCTACTGCGTCGCCAACATGCCCGGCGCGGTGCCGAACACCTCCACCCACGCGCTCACCAACGCGACGCTCCCGTACATCGTGGAACTGGCCAACCGCGGCTGGTGGGACGCGCTGCGCCGGGACGCCGCGCTGGCCAAGGGGCTCAACACCCATGAGGGACAGGTCGTCTACGGCCCGGTCGCCGAGGCGCACGAGCTGCCCGCGGTCGACCTGGGTTCGCTGATCGGCTGAGGACGCGCCCGGACCGTCCGGAGCCGGTGAACTCCGGTTGCCGGAAGGTCAACCCGGACCGTCAACCCCAGGTCGAGGACGGGCATCCGGCCGGGTTCCGCCGCAGGGCGGGACCCGGCCGGACGCGTGTCCGCTGTGCCCGGTATCGGGGGTGACCCATGCCGTGGTCAACTCGCCCTCAATGCACCTCTTGAGACGCTTTATACGGTGGTGAAATCTCCGCGGCACCGTTCACACGCCCTTGACATCGGGGTGTTTGATTGCCGACACATTATGCCGTGTCCGGTGGATTGTGTTGCTGCGGACCGCCGACACGCCATAGAGTCGCCAACCGTCGGCATGGTGTCACGCTGACCTATAGAGAAATTTCCTGGTCACCAAGGAGGTAGGACGACTTGTGAATGAGTCGACATTTTCTCCCGGGGGTGGTCAACCAGGATCGGCTGCGCGGGGCCAGGGTCCCTCGGGGCTCGAGGCTGTCGGCTCCGTCGCTGTCCGCACCTTCGCAACCCACCAGAGCATGACGACAGCCCACCAGAGCCACAGCATGGACGGCCATCACGTGAACGCCATGGCCGGCGACCAGGGGGGCACGGATCCCGCCCGCCTCGCCGACTACGACGACCTCCCCGACGGGCACTTCTACGACCCGGACGCGGAGTACGAACCAGATCCCGAATACGCGGCCACCCTCGCGCCCGACGCCGCCCGCCAGCGCCGCGAGCGCATCGGCCCCACCGGGCGCCCGCTGCCGTACTTCCCGATCCCGGGGCCGCTGACCGATCACGGTCCCGCGAAGATCATCGCGATGTGCAACCAGAAGGGCGGGGTCGGCAAGACCACCTCCACCATCAACCTGGGCGCGGCCCTGGCCGAGTACGGCCGCCGGGTCCTGCTCGTCGACTTCGACCCGCAGGGCGCCCTGTCGGTCGGCCTCGGGGTCAACCCGATGGAGCTCGACCTCACGGTCTACAACCTGCTCATGGAGCGGGGCATGTCGGCCGACGAGGTGCTGCTGAAGACGGCCGTGCCCAACATGGACCTGCTGCCCAGCAATATCGACTTGTCGGCCGCCGAGGTGCAGCTGGTGAGCGAGGTGGCCCGGGAGTCGACCCTGCAGCGCGCGCTCAAGCCGCTGATGGCCGACTACGACTACATCGTCATCGACTGCCAGCCCTCGCTCGGTCTGCTCACGGTCAACGCGCTCACCGCCGCGCACAAGGTGATCGTGCCGCTGGAGTGCGAGTTCTTCGCGCTGCGCGGTGTGGCGTTGCTCACGGAGACGATCGAGAAGGTCCAGGAGCGGCTCAACCCCGACCTGGAGCTGGACGGCATTCTCGCCACGATGTACGACTCGCGCACCGTGCACAGCCGTGAGGTCCTCGCCCGCGTGGTCGAGGCGTTCGACGATCACGTCTACCACACGGTCATCGGCCGTACGGTCCGCTTCCCCGAGACCACGGTCGCGGGTGAGCCGATCACCACGTACGCCTCCAACTCCGTCGGTGCCGCCGCCTATCGTCAGCTCGCCAGGGAGGTGCTCGCCCGGTGTCACGCCGAGTGAGTCTGCCGGGAGCCGACGAACTGTTCCGCACCACGGGAGGGATGGCACTCCAGTCCTCCTCTCCCGCCTCCGGGCGCCGCCAGGCGAACGGCGAGGGCCCCCGGGTGCCCCCGCCCGCCGCCGACCCCGACGCGGGCGCCGAGCCGCGCGAAGGGCAGGAGCGCCCGGACGGGGAGCAGTCCGGCCCGGGCGAACACACGGGACGCGAGACGGCGGCCTCCCCGGACGCGGGCGGCGAGCGGCGG
>NZ_BBOX01000354.1 GCF_001553455.1 Streptomyces hygroscopicus subsp. hygroscopicus | reverse complement strand
CCCTGGGGCGGCATCGTCTGGGGAGGCTGTCCCTGAGGCGGCGTCGCCTGGGGGGCGCCGAAGGCGGGGGCGGGCTGCGGTGCGGGCGGGGCCGGGGCAGGGGTCGCGGCGGGGGGTGCGAAACCCGGGACGGGGGCCGCCTGGCCGGGCGGAGCGAAACCGGGCGCGGCGCCCTGGGCGGGCGCGGGGGCGGGCTCGGCGGGCTCCTCCTCGGCCACCTCACCGCCGAAGTTCTTGAGCAGCGCCTCCAGCCCCCCGTCGAAGCCCTGGCCGACGGCGGCGAACCGCCAGACGTCCTTGAGGTAGAAGTCGCCGAGCATCACCGCGCGTTCGGTGCTGAACTCCGAGCCGGTGAAGGAGTACCGGGCCACTTCCTCGCCACCCGCGACGATCCGGAGGTAGCCGGGGCCGATCTGCGACATCTGCCCCGCGCCGTCGATGGTCGCGGTGAAGGAGAGCTTCTGGATGGCGGGCGGGATGCTGTCGAGCGTGACCCGGAAGGAGTCCGTGTCACCGGCCTGCGCCCCGAGTTGCTGTATCGCTTCTTCAGGGGACTTCGGCTGGTTGTAGAAGATGAAGTAGCGGTCGTCCGACAGCCGCTCGTTCGCATCGAGGCCGAAGCAGCTGATGTCGAGGGTCAGTCCGGGCCCGGCGATCCGCACCCCGACGTACAGATCCCTCCCGGCCGTCAGATCACTGATCCTGGCCTTGTGGCCCCGCTGGAATTCCCTGGCCATACGTGAGGACCGTCCCCCATCCCGATACCGGTGCGTCTGTTGCGCGCCAGGCTAGCCGCTGGCGCCGACTATGAGCGACGCCGGGGAGCGCGGACGCGGTTCCCTTACGGCTGGTCGTCCCCGGGCCCGGAAAGGTGCGGCAACCGCTGGGCGGCGACCACCCCTTCGAGATAGCCCCGCGCCCGCTCGGTCCGCGGATACGCCTCCAGGAGCTGCCAGAAGCGCCGGCCGTGCCCCGGCACCAGCAGATGGGCCAGCTCATGGAGGAGCACATAGTCCACGACGTACTCCGGCATGCCCTGGAGCCGGTGCGAGAGCCGGATGCTGCCCTCGGCGGGGGTGCACGACCCCCAACGGGTGTTCTGGTTGGTGACCCAGCGGACGGAGGCGGGCCTTGCCCGCCCGCCCAGGTACTGACCGGAGAGCAGCTCGGCGCGGGCGGCCAGCTCCGCGTCGCCCAGCATCCGCTTGCTCTCCTGCGCCGCCAGCTTCTCCAGCATGACGCTCACCCAGCGCTGCTCCTCCGCCTCGGACATCCGGGCCGGGATGAGGACGATGGTGCGGTCGCCCTCGCGATAGGCGGAGACCGTCCTGCGCCGCCGGGTGCTCCGGCGGACCTCCACGGCACTCGCGCCCGAGCCCCGGCTCTGCGGGCCCGGGACGGTGCGCGGTGCGCTCGCGGCGCTGCGCGAGGGGCTCTCTCCTGCGGTGCGAGGGGACGGATCGGCGGGCACGCCCCGACGTTACCCGCTGGCAGCCGGGGAAGTCCCGCCCCGCACGTTGGTTGCGGACCGAACCACTCCAGGGTGTGCACGGCTTGTACGACCGGCGTTTGTGCGACGTCGCTTGTACGGCGTCGCTTGTACGGCGTCGCTTGTACGACTTATTCCACCGCCTGTGGACAACGCGCTGCGGACCTCCGGCGCCGACCCGCATGCTGAGGGCGGTTCGACGGAACCGGACCCGCACATCTCATGACGAACCAGAACGATCAGCCAATAGCCGGAGTACACGGACACAGACCATTGACGGGGGGACGGCGATGCATCCCATGCTCAAGCCCGCGCTGCGGAGGAGCTGGCGGAGCCGGGACACGGTGCAGTTCGGGGTGGCCCGAGCGCATGCGGTGGTGATGGGGCCGGTGGACACGGCCACGGGCAGCTTTCTGGAGCTGCTGGACGGCACCCGCGGGCTGCCGCTGCTGCGGCAGGAGGCCCGAGCCATCGGACTGCCGGAGGGGCGGGCGGACGCACTGGTGGACCGGCTGGCGGCGGCCGGCCTGCTGGACGAGCCGAGGGACGGCGGTGAGCCCGCCGCGGCCCTGGACCGGCTGCGGCCGGACGCGGGATCGCTGTCGGTGCTGCACCCCGAGCCCGGGGCGGCTGCGCGGCTGCTCGCCGCACGGCGGGCGACACGGGTTCAGGTGCGGGGCGCCGGGCGGGTCGGCGCGGCGGTCGCCGCCGTGCTGTCGGCCTCGGGGGTGGGACAGGTCGATGTGGTGGACGGGGGCTGTGTCGAGCCCTGGGATGTGGCTCCCGGCGGGCTGTCGGCCGAACAGATCGGGGAGCGGCGGGATGTGGCCGCGCGCCGCGCGGTGCGACGGGCCGCACCCGGCCCGCTGCCGCGCCGGCCGGCGCGGCAGCGCACCTCCTCAGGAGAGTCCGGGCTGGCCCTGGTGGTGATCGCCCCGCGCGACGGCCTCGCCGCTTACGCACCGGATCCGGAGCAGGCCGAGCCGCTGCTTGCCTCCGGGACACCCCATCTCTACGCGGGAGTCATCGAGGCCACGGGGGTGGTCGGGCCGCTGGTGGCACCGGGCATCACGCCCTGCGCGGGCTGCGCCGCGGCGGGCCGTGCCGAGCGGGAGCCCGCCTGGCCGCGGATGCTCGCGCAGTGGCGGTCCGGGCGCCGCCGGACCGCCCCGGCCTGTGACGCGGCGCTGGCGATGGTGGTGGCGGGGTTCGCGGCGGTGCAGGCGCTGGCCTTCCTCGATGGGCGGCCTTCCGGGGGCGTGGGTGTCCGGTGGGAGCTGGCCCTGCCCTCCCTCGTCTGGGAGGCGCGTCCGGTCGAAGCACATCCCGGATGCGGCTGCGGGGCGGCCGGGGAGGAGGATGCCGTATGTGCCTCGGCCGCAGAGGCATCGCACGCGACAATGTCCGGGTGACCCACGTCCGCGGAGTGGGCGACGGGGGCCCGGGAGCCACCTTCCGGGATGGCACGGCTGTAGTTGGAGGGGCGCATGACCGATCTGCCGCGCAAGGCGATCACCCGTACCGCCAAACTGGCGGCGCTGCCCTTGGGATTCGCGGGGCGCGCCACGTGGGGGCTCGGGAAGCGGATAGGGGGACGGCCGGCGGAGATCGTCGCACGCGAGGTCCAGCAGCGCACCGCCGAGCAGATGTTCAAGGTCCTCGGCGAGCTCAAGGGCGGGGCCATGAAGCTCGGACAGGCCATGTCCGTCTTCGAATCGGCGCTCCCGGAGGAGATAGCCAAGCCCTACCGGGCGGCCCTGACCAAGCTCCAGGAAGCGGCCCCTCCCATGCCCACACGCACGGTCCACGCCGCGCTGGAGGAGCGGCTGGGGCCGGACTGGCCGGAGCTGTTCCAGGAGTTCGAGGACAAGCCCGCGGCGGCCGCCTCGATCGGGCAGGTGCACCGGGCGGTCTGGCACGACGGGCGCACGGTGGCGGTCAAGGTGCAGTACCCGGGCGCGGGCGAGGCGCTGCTGTCCGACCTCAACCAGCTGAGCCGGTTCGCCCGGGTGCTGGGACCGCTGGTGCCGGGGCTGGACGTCAAGCCGCTGATCACGGAGTTGCGCGAGCGGGTCGCCGAGGAGCTGGACTACGAACTGGAGGCGGCGTCCCAGCGGGCCCACGTGGAGGAGTACGCACAGGACGCGGAGATCGTGGTGCCCGAGGTGGTGCACCAGAGCGATCAGATACTGATCACCGAATGGCTGGACGGGATACCGCTCTCCGAGGTGATATCCGACGGCACGCAGGAGGAACGGGACCGCGCCGGGCAGTTGCTGGCCCGCTTCCTGTTCTCGGGAGCGTCCCGCACCGGGCTGCTGCACGCCGATCCGCATCCGGGGAACTTCCGCCTGCTGACCGGGAACGCCCCGGACGGCCCGCCGGAGCAGTGGAGGCTGGGGGTCCTGGACTTCGGCTCGGTGAACCGGCTCCCGGAAGGGCTTCCGGAGCCCATCGGCATCGCGCTGCGCATGGCGCTCCAGGGCGACGCCACGGGGGTCTATGAGCTGATGCGCGACGAGGGGTTCGTCAAGCCGACGGTCGAGATCGACCCCGACGATCTGCTGGACTTCCTGCTGCCGATGCTCGAACCGGCACAGACCGACACATTCGTCTTCGACCGGCAGTGGCTGCGCAGCCAGGCGGCGCGGATGGCCGATCGTCGCTCCCCCGTCTATGAGCTGGGCAATCAGCTGAATCTGCCGCCCGCCTATCTGCTGATCCACCGGGTGACCCTGAGCACGATCGGGGTGCTGTGCCAGCTGGGTGCCACGGTGCGGATGCGGGACGAGCTCGAGGAGTGGGTCCCCGGCTTCGCCGAGGACCCGGAGCCCGGCGACCGCGCCGAGGACAGCACTTCGGACAGCGCCGAGGACGACGCCGAGGGCCGCGCCGGGGAAGACACCGACAACGCCGACGCCGGGCAGGGCACCCAGGACCGCGCCGAGAAGGCCGACGCCGGAGTCCATGTCGAGAAAGCCGACACTGGCGGTCGGGCCGAGAAGGCCGATGTCGGGGGCCGCACCGAGGAAGCCGACGCCAGGAACCGAGCTGAGGAAGCCCCCGAGGACCGCGCCGCGGAAGGGGCCGCGGAAGAAGGGACCGGGGAACACGCCGCGCAGGGGCCCGGAGACCGCGCCGCTGAGGGAACCGAGGACCGCGCCATACCGGGGGCCGGGGACCGTGCCGCGCAGGGGGCCGAGGCCGCGGAGACCTCGGCCTGACCCCGCGCCCGCCCGGCCGGGCTTCTGCCGCCGTGCCGCTGCCGCCGGGCGGCGCTCGCCCGGCGGGCGGTTGCTCCGGGACAGCCGAAGGGCCGGTCCGATCGGACCGGCCCCCGGGGTCGCGCGACGGGTCGGCGTGCGACCTTGTCGGTGCGTATTCGTATCAGCAGCCCTGCGTCTGGCCGATGCCGCAGCTGGTCACTGCATGACGGCCATGGCCAGGGCGCGGCGGGCGCGGAGCGAGGCACGCTCCGCGCGGCGCTGCATCCGGCGGGCGGCGGCGAGCCGAACGGCCTTCCGTTCGGACTCGGCTTCGTGCAGCCGGTCGTGCATATGCGCACGCGCCAGGGCTTCTTGGATGAGTTGCATCTCTCGGTTCCTGTTCTGGCGCGACTCGGGCGCGCCGGAGGTATCGGGTGCGGGGGTTTCGGAGACCGGTGGGGTCATCGTCGGAACCTGCTTCATGGGGTCGTGCGTCGCGGGGCGATCGATGGTGCCGATGGTGCTCATGCCGCGACCGGGTTCTTGCGCGGGCGGCCACGGGGCCGCTTGCGGGCCACCACCACGCCCTGGACGAAGAGCTCGCCACCCCAGACGCCCCAGGGCTCACGCCGGTCCTTGGCCCCGGCGAGGCACGCCTCACGCAGCGGGCAGGTCTGGCACAGCGACTTCGCGTACTCCACGTCGGCCGGGGACTCGGCGAAGAAGACCTCCGGGTCGTACGAGCGGCACGGAACGGCTACGCCCAGGTTCTCGATGGCGTCATCGAGTTCGGTGAGGGCGGTGAGCGGGGTCAAGGAGTCCTCCGAGGAGTCAGGCGGGCGGTTCAGGTCGGTCGATGCGGACGGGGCAGGTGCGTTGAGTTGCACGGTGTGTGTTCCTCGTCTCTTCGGTCCGGCTGTTGGCCGGGCTTTGGCAAATCAAAAGGGCCGCGGATCCCGGTGTGGGTTCCGCGGCCCTGGAAGGTGCCGACCTGATCCTGGATCAGGCTGGATAACTCCAGGGTTCGAGCCTGCGGAAGGCCCACGTCTTGTGGTGCTGCTGCGTCGCCCGGGATTCGGCACCATTGGCCGCGAAGGCATAGGCGATTGCCTGTGCCGCTGCTGCTACCGCAGGTGCCTGGATCGGTCGCTCGCTGAGACGCGCCTCATTGGCGCCGGGCATACCGGTGCCAGGCAGCGCGGAACCGAGCAGGCAGGTGGCGACGACCGAGCGATCGGCCATTTTGATGGTGTTGATGAAGCTGATCATTGGTCTCCGCCTCCTCTCGGCGTCTCAGGGACCGGTCCAAACCAGTCCGGGTGTTCAGTACAACACGGAATCCTCGGCTCCCGGAAGGGGCGTTGTCTCCGTGCTCGGAAGGCTATGGGTATGGCCTCCACGCGCGCAAACTATTTTTCCGTCGAGTTTTGCCAAGGGTCACCCGAATGGCTTCCTCCGGCGCCGTCGTCCCCCTCGCCGTCCTGTGCCGAGGGCAGTTCCCGGCCCGCGCACAGCGCGAGAACGTCGGCTCCGAACCGGTCCAGTTTCCGTCTTCCGACACCGGAGATGCCGGCGAGCTCCGATTCGGTTCCCGGAACGGCCTCGGCGATCGCGAGCAGCGTCTTGTCGGTGAACACGCAGTAGGCCGGCTGCCCCAGCAGCCCCGCCTGCTCCGCCCGCCAGTCGCGCAGCCGCTCATAGAGCGCCTCGTCCAGCTCGGACGGGCAGCCCTCGCAGCGCATCAGCTTCATCTCGCCCGCGTCGGTCAGCGCCCGGCCGCACACCCGGCAGTGGACCGGGCCGCGCCGCCTGCGCACCCCGCCGCCCCCGCCCGGGGCCGCAGCCCCGCGCTCGATCCCCCCGGACCCGCCCGGAGTGCGGGCTCCCAGGGCCTGGGAGCCCGGCCGCAGCCCGTTGAGAAAGCGGGTGGGGCGGCGGGAGGCCCGGCCGCCCGGAGCCCGGGAAAGCGCCCAGGAAAGCGTCAGATGGCGGCGGGCGCGGGTGACCCCCACATAGAGCAGCCGACGCTCCTCCTCGATCTGCTGCTCCGTCTTGGCATACGTGATCGGCATCATGCCCTCGGTGAGGCCGACCAGGAAGACGGCGTCCCATTCGAGGCCCTTGGCCGCGTGGAGCGAGGCGAGGGTCACCCCCTCGACGGTCGGGGCGTGCTGCGCCGCGGCCCGCTCGTCGAGCTCCGCCACCAGATCGGAGAGCGTGGCCCCGGGCCGGCTCCCCGCGAAGTCCTCGGCGAGCCGCACCAGGGCCGCCAGGGACTCCCAGCGGTCCCGCACCGCGCCCGACCCCGCCGGCGGCTCGGCCGTCCAGCCACGGGTGCCCAGCACCGCCCGCACCTGGGAAGGGATGTCCGCGTCCGCCAGGGCCGGGTCGGCGCTTCCGCCGCGGGCCGCGCCGCGCAGCAGCAGCCCCGCCTCGCGCACCTCGGGCCGCTCGAAGAACCGCTCCGCGCCGCGCAGCTGATAGGGCACCTGGGCGTCGGCCAGCGCCTGCTCGTACAGCTCCGACTGGGCGTTGACCCGGTAGAGGACCGCGATCTGGCTCGCCGGGACGCCGCCGCCCCCCTGCTCGACCGGGGTGATCAGCTCACGGATCCGGCGGGCGGTGCCCTCGGCCTCGGCCGGCTCGTCCGCATAGGCGGCGTAGACCGGGTCGGGGCCCGCCTCCCGCTGGGAGACCAGCTCCAGCCGGTGCTCGGCGGCCCGGCCGCGGGCCTGGGAGAGCAGCCCGTTGGCCAGGTGCACCACCTGTGGGGTGGAGCGGTAGTCCCGGATCAGCTTGACCACGGTGGCCCCGGGGTGGCGGATGCGGAAGTTCAGCAGATGGTCGGGGGTGGCGCCGGTGAAGGAGTAGATGGTCTGGCTGGCGTCGCCGACCACGCACAGGCTGTCCCGGTCGCCGAGCCACAGATCCAGCAGCCGCTGCTGGAGGGGGCTGACGTCCTGATACTCGTCGACCACGAAGTGCTGGTACTGGCGGCGCACCTGATCGGCGATGTCCGGCCGCTCCTGGAGCACACCGACCGTGAGCAACAGCACATCCTCGAAGTCGATCACCCCGCGGTCGCGCTTCAGCTGCTCATAGGTGGCGTAGATCCGGCTGATCTCGGCGGCGTCGCGCGGGGCCTCCCGGCCGGATTTGGCGGCGGCCGCCGAATAGTCCTCCGGCACGGTCTGGGTGACCTTCGACCATTCGATCTCGCCGGTCACGTCCCGCAGTTCATTGCGGTCCAGCCGGACCCGGCACCGCGCGGCGGCCTCGGCCACGAGCTGCACCTTGCGCTCGACCAGCCGCGGCACCTCGCCGCCGACCGCCTTGGGCCAGAAATACTGCAGCTGACGCAGGGCCGCCGAGTGGAAGGTGCGCGCCTGCACCCCGCCCGCGCCGAGCTGCCGCAGCCGGCCGCGCATCTCCCCCGCCGCGCGGTTGGTGAAGGTGACGGCCAGCACACTGGCGGGCTGGAGAATGCCCGCGCGCACCCCGTAGGCGATCCGGTGGGTGATGGCGCGGGTCTTGCCGGTGCCGGCCCCGGCCAGCACGCACACCGCGCCGTGCAGGGACGTCGCCACCTCGCGCTGCTCGGGGTCGAGCCCGTCGAGCACCGCGTCGGCGTCACGCGGCGTGGCCGCGTAGGCGCCTGGCGTGGAGCCCTGGGGGAACAGAGTGGAGGACGTTGCTGCAGTCACCCCGCCATGCTGCCAGGTCCCCTGGGACGCCCGTGCCGGTTGTCCACAGCCATGGCCTGATGGTCGTATGAACGCCGGGAATCACCGGGGGAAGGTGAGCGTTGACCTTCTGCCCACCCCCACGACCCCGAGGAGAGCGAAGACCGATGTCCGGCACTGTGACGATGTACAGCACCACCTGGTGCGGCTACTGCCGCCGGCTGAAGGGGCAGATGGACCGCGAGGGGATCGCTTACACCGAGATCAACATCGAGCAGGACCCGGAGTCCGCGGCCTTCGTCGAGAAGGCGAACGGCGGCAACCAGACGGTGCCCACCGTTCTCTTCCCCGATGGGTCGACCCTGACCAACCCCTCCCTGGCCCAGGTCAAGGCCAAGGTCGGGCGCTGAGTCAGCCTCGCGGCAGCGGCTCGCCGTACCAGAGCTCGATCAGCCGGGCCGCGATCGAGATACCGGACGGAGGCAGGACCTCCCCGGACTCGAACGCGGCCCGCAGCTCGTCCCGGGAGAACCAGCGCGCCTCGTGGATCTCCTCCCCGTCCACCTGGATCCGGGAGGACGTGGCCCGCGCCATGAAGCCCAGCATCAGGCTGGACGGGAACGGCCACGGCTGGCTGGCCACGTACTCGACCTCGCCGACCTCGACACCCGCCTCCTCCGCCACCTCGCGGACCACGGCCTGCTCGATCGACTCGCCCGGCTCCACGAAGCCCGCCAGCGTCGAGAAGCGCCCCTCCGGCCAGTGCACCTGGCGCCCCAGCAGCGCACGGTCCCGCTCGTCCGTCACCAGCATGATCACGGCCGGGTCGGTCCGCGGGTAGTGCTCGGCGCCGCACGCCGGGCAGCGGCGGACATGGCCGGCCGCCGCGATGTTCGTGCGCTCACCGCAGCGTGAGCAGAAGCGGTGCAGCCGCTGCCAGTTCTCCAGCGCGACCGCGTGCACCAGCAGCCCCGCGTCGCGCTCGGACAGCAGCACGCCCGCCTCGCGCAGCCCGGCCGGGCGTGCCGACTGGTCCATCCGCCCCGGCAGGGAGTCCTTCTGCAGCGCGAAGTAGCGCACGCCCTCCTGATCGGTGCCCAGGAAGTAGCGGTGGTTCTCGGTGGGCGGGGCCTCGAAGGCCGGGGTCATGACGAGCTCGGTGCGGCCGTCCGGGGCGTCGTCGACCAGGGCCTGGCCTCCGGAGACCACGAAGACGCGCGTCGTCGGGTGGCTCCACGCCGCGGCCAGCCACGCCTCGTCCAAGCGGTGGTGCGCGGAGCGGTCGATACCGCTCGGGGCGCTGAGCGTGATCGGCCGGTCGGCGGCGCGGTCGGTCCAGGTGGTCACGGCTGCTTCCAACTCCCCCTGTGCAACGGGTGGTCTACGTACATGAGCGAGGTTTTACCGTCCATTCTCCGCGAGGTCGCACCAGAGGTGGGCGGCCGTCTCGGCGCCCTTCATGAGCAGGCCGAGCTCGACCTTCTCGTTGGGCGCGTGCCAGCCGTCGGACGGCACCGAGATGCCCAGGAAGAGCACCGGGGCACCGAGGACGTCCTGGAGGTCGGCGGCGGGGCCCGATCCGCCCTCGCGGGTGAAGCGGACCTTCCGGCCGAAGGCGCGCCCCATGGCGCGGACGACCGACTGGAGCGCCGGGTGGTCCAGCGGGGTCAGACAGGGGCGGGTGGCGCCCCCGAAGGTGATCTCATGGCGGATACCGGCCGGGAGCAGGAGGGCTGCCCAGTCCCGCACGGCCAGTTGGATCTTCTCCACCTCCTGGCCGGCCACCAGCCGGAAGGACAGCTTCACCTGGGCGGCCGAGGGTACGACGGTCTTTCCGCCCGGTCCCTGGTAGCCGCCACCGATGCCGTTGACCTCGGCGGTCGGACGGGCCCAGATCCGCTCCAGGGTGGAGTAGCCCGCCTCGCCCAGCGTGGCGCGGGAATGCGCGGTCCGCAGCCAGTCCGCCTCGTCGAAGGGCAGCTCGGCGAAGAGCTCGCGCTCACGCTCGGTCAGCTCCACGACACCGTCGTAGAAGCCAGGGATCGCCACTCTGCGGTCGGCGTCGTGCAGCGCGGCGGCCAGCCGGGCGGCCTCGGTGGCCGGGTTGGGGACCGCGCCGCCGAAGGAGCCGGAGTGGATGTCCTGGTCGGGGCCGTACAGGTCGATCTGGCAGTCGACGAGGCCCCGCATCCCGGTGCAGACGGTCGGGGTGTCCTCGGACCACATCCCGGTGTCGGAGACGATCACGATGTCGCAGGCCAGCCGGCCGGCGTACGAGCGGAGCAGCTCGGGGAAGTGCGGGGAGCCGGACTCCTCCTCGCCCTCGACCAGCAGCTTGAGGTTCACCGCGGGCGCGCGGCGGCCGGTCGCGGCCAGGTGTGCCCGCAGCCCCAGGGTGTGGATGAGGACCTGCCCCTTGTCGTCGGCGGCGCCGCGGGCGTACAGCCTGCCGTTCTCGATGACGGGCTCGAAGGGGTCCGTGCGCCAGCCGTCCCCGCGGTCGGCGGGCTGGACGTCGTGGTGGCCGTAGACGAGCACCGTAAGGGCGTCGGGATCGCCGGACGGCCATTCGGCGAACACGGCCGGGGCACCGGGTGTGTCCCATATCTCAGCCACCGGGAACCCCGTGGCGGCCAGGTGGTCCCTCAGCCACCGGGCGCTGCGCCGGACGTCGGCGGCGCGCAGGGGGTCGGCGGATACGGACGGGATGCGCAGCCACGCGGAGAGTTCGTCGAGGAAGGCGGCGCGGTGACCGTCCACATAGGCGCGGACGGCGTTGTCCGTGTCCGGGGTGTTGCTCATGCGTGTGAGCCTATCCGGCCCGCGACGGAGCGAGGGCGGGGGCCTCCGAGGCGCTCATGTGCGCTCGCTCTCGGTTACGGTTGCGGCGTCGATACGGTCACTTCCGGTCGCGCCCGTGTTCCGGTCCTCCGGTTCGCCGCCCGTTCCGCCATTCGTTCCGCCCTCGGTTCTGCCGTCCGTCGCGCCGTCCGTTCCGCCGCTCGTTCCGCCCTCCCTTCCGCCGTCCGTCGCGTCGTCCGTTCCGCCGCCCGTCTCCCCGAGCAGGACGCGCTCGAGCCCGGCCCGGCCGGGCAGCCCGGCGGGGCGGACGACCTCGCCGCTGCGTACGTACACGAAGGCCGCCGTGACGGCCGACAGGGGCAGTCCGTGCTGTTCGGCCCAGGCGAGGCGGTAGACGGCCAGCTGGAGCGGGTCGGCGTTCTGTGAGCGGCCGGTCTTCCAGTCGACGATCTCGTAGCGCGGGCCGCCGTCGGGGCCCGCTCCGGGCTCGCGGTACACCGCGTCGATCCGGCCTCGGACGATGCGGCCCGCCAAGGTCAGCTGGACCGGCACCTCCACGCGGTACGGGGTGCGACGGGCGTACGGCGTACGCGCGAACGCCTCCTTGAGCGCGGCCAGCTCCCGCTCGTCGGCGATCTCCGGCTCGTCGTCCTCGCCGCCCGGCAACTCGTCCGGGCCGAGGAAGGGCAGCGGCAGCGCCTCGAAGCGCGACTCGACCCAGGCGTGGAAGCGGGTGCCGCGCCGCGCCGCGGGGCGCGGCGGCCGGGGCATGGGGCGGGCCAGCTCCCGTGCGAAGCCGTCCGGGTCGGCGGCGAGCCGCAGCAGCTGGGAGGCGGTGAGCGTGCCCGGCAGGGGCACCTCGTGCACGGTCTCGCGGGCGCGGCGCAGCTCACCGGCGAGCGCGTCGAGGTCTCGGTCCCAGGAGCCGACCAGCCGGGCCTCCTCGGGCGCCAGCCCGTCGTCGGCCGACCCTGGCGTGATGTCGGGCACACCGGGGTCCGGCGCGCAGTGCGGCCCGGTGGGGTGCGGGGCGTCGCCGTGAGGCGCGACGCCGTGAGGCGCGACGCCGTGAGGCGCGACGCCGTGAGGCGCGACGCCGTGAGGCGCGACGCCGTGAGGCGCGACGCCGTGAGGCGCGTCACCGTGAGGCGCGTCACCGTGAGGCGCGTCCTGGGGCGCGTCGGCCTGGTGCGCGGCCCCGTACGGGCCGCCGTCGTACGGGCCGCCGGGCGCGTCCTCCCCGTACGGGCCGCCGGGCGCGTCGCCGTACAGGCCCTCGTCCGGATACGGGTCCTCGTAAGGATCGTCCGGCGGCTCGGGCCACTCCGGGTCGTCCGGGTGCTCCGGCGGCTCCAGGTCGTCCGGGGGCTCCAGGCCCGCCGAGGGGCCCGGAGGCCCCGGATCCTCCGGGGGCGCCGGGAACGGGCCCCCAGCCGCCGAGGGAAGGCCCCCGGCGTGCGTGGTCGGCCCCTCCCCGGCCGTCTCGATGCGCGCCAGGTGGGCGAGCACCACATCGGCGGCGCGGCGGCGGCGGTCCAGGGCTGCCGGGTCGAGCGGAAGCGGCCAGGCACGGTCGGCCGCCGCCTCCCGCAGGGCCGGGTTCTCGGCGCCCTCCTGCGGCGGCTCCGCCCACGCCTCGACCTCGCCGTAACCGGCCTCGCAGTGCTCGCGCAGCGCCTCCAGGAAGGCGGACGGGCCGCGCGGCCGCTTCTGGGTGGGGCCCCACCAGTGGCCGGAGCCGAGCAGCAGCGAGCGCGGCCGGGTGAAGGTCACATAGCCCAGCCGCAGCTCCTCGGTCCGCTGATGGCCCTTCATGGCGTCCTTGAAGGCGGCGATCCCCTTGCTGTCCCAGGCGGTGACGTCCGGGAGGGTCCGCGCGTCCCCGCGCAGCTCGTGCGGCAGGACCTTCGCGTTCGCCGTCCAGGACTCGCGGGACTGCTCGCTCGGGAACTGCTTGGCGACCAGCCCCGGCACCGCCACCACGTCCCACTCCAGCCCCTTGGACTTGTGGGCGGTGAGCACCTTGACCGTGTTCTCGCCGCCGGGAAGGGCGTTGTCCAGCCCCTTCTCGTACTGGGCGGCGGTGCGCAGGAAGCCGAGGAAGCCCTGGAGGGTGGCCTCGCCCTCCACGGCCGCGCCGCCCTCCCGGCCCGCGAAGGCGGCGGCGACGTCCAGGAAGTTGCCGAGCGTCTCGCGGCGGCGGGCGGCCAGGGCGTGCGGTGAGGCGGACAGTTCGACCTCCAGGCCCGTGGTGGCCAGGACCCGGTGCAACACGTCCATCAGCGGATCGGCCAGCGAGCGGCGCAGTTCGCGGAGTTCGGCGGCGAACCGGGCGAACCGCACCCGTGCCTCGGCCGAGAAGGGCAGCCCGTCGTCCGGGCCGCCGCCCGCCTCCAGGAAGGTGTCCAGGGCGTCCGCGAGGGAGATCACCTCGGAGGGGTCGGTGCCCTCGACGGCCTCGGCGAGCCGTCGGTCCGGGTCCTCCCCGTCCGGGCCGCCGTGGGAGACCAGCGCGCGGGCGCGGCGGCCGAGCAGCGCGAGGTCGCGCGGGCCGATCCGCCAGCGCGGCCCGGTGAGCAGCCGGACCAGCGCGGCGTTGGCCCCCGGGTCCTGGAGCACCTCGCAGACGGCCACCAGATCGGCGACCTCCGGCAGGTGCAGCAGCCCCGACAGGCCCACCACCTCCACCGGAATGTCACGCTCCACCAAGGCGCCCTGGATCTGCGCGAAGTCACCGGCGGTACGGCACAGGACCGCGATCTCACCGGGCGGGGTGCCGGTGCGCACCAGATGGGCGATGGAGTCGGCGAGCCAGGTCAGCTCCTCGGCGTGGGTGGGCAGCAGTGCACAGCGCACCGTCCCGTCCCGCTCGGCGCCGGGCGCGGGGCGCAGTGCCTCGACGCCCTCGTGCATCGCGCGCAGCGGGGCGGCCAGCCCGTTGGCGAGGTCCAGGAGGCGGCCGCCGCTGCGCCGGTTCTCGCTGAGCGCGAAGCGCCGCGCCGGGCGGCCGTCGGCGTGCGGGAAGTGTTCGGGGAAGTCGTCCAGGTTGGCCACCGAGGCGCCGCGCCAGCCGTAGATGGCCTGGCAGGGGTCGCCGACGGCGGTGACGGGATGTCCGGTGCCGCCGCCGAAGAGACCGGACAGCAGCAGCCGCTGGGCGACGGAGGTGTCCTGGTACTCGTCGAGGAGGACGACCGCGTACTGCTCGCGCAGGATCCGGCCGACCTCCGGGTGGTCGAGGGCGAGGGCGGCCGAATGGGCGATCTGGTCGCCGAAGTCGAGCAGATCGCGCCGGCGCTTCTCCTCGCGGTACGCCTCGACCAGGCCCAGCAGCTCCTGGCGGGCGCGGGCGGCCTCGGGCACCTTGCGCAGCGCCTCGTTGCTGAGCCGGGCCCCCTCCAGCGTCCGCAGCAGCTCGGTGTCGTACGCCCGCAGCCGCCCCGCGGGGACCAGGTGCTCGGCGAGTTCGGCGTCGAGCGCGAGCAGATCGGTGACCAGGTCGGAGAAGGGGCGGGTGAGCGCCGGATACGGGCCGGGGGCGGCGCGCAGGACGCGGGCGGCGAGCTGGAAGCGGGTCGCGTCGGCGAGCAGCCGGGCGCTCGGCTCCAGGCCGATCCGCAGCCCGTGGTCCTTGAGCAGCTGTCCGGCGAAGGCGTGGTACGTGGAGATGGCGGGCTCGCCCGCGGCCTCCTCGGCGGCGCCCGGATCCGGGTCCGGGTCCACGATGCCCGCCGTGACGACGGCCTTGCGGACCCGCTCCGCCAGCTCTCCGGCGGCCTTGTTGGTGAAGGTGAGGCCGAGCACCCTGTCGGGCGCGACCTGTCCGGTGCCCACCAGCCAGACGACGCGGGCGGCCATCACCGTGGTCTTGCCGGAGCCTGCCCCGGCGACGATCACCTGCGGGGCGGGCGGTGCGGTGATGCACGCCACCTGCTCCGGGGTGAACGGGATCCCGAGGAGTTCCTTGAGCTCCTCCGGATCGGTGATGCGGGCTGACACTCCAGTGAGGCTATCGGTGCCCACCGACAGGCCCCGCCGCCCCCGCAGCCCGCACTGCCTCCGCCGTCCCCGCCATCCCCGCCACTCCCTCAGCCCGCACTGCCCCCGCCATCCCCGCCACTCCCGCCACTCCCGTCAACGGACGCCGCGGGCCCCCGGCCGGACGCCCCCCGGTCCCGGCCCGGAAGCACGCGGCCTCACCCGGACATCGCACGCCCCCGTCCGGGCGTCGCGCGGCCCCACTGGACCCTCGTCGTACGCCGTCCACCAGACGTCGTACGGCCCCGCTCGCGCGTCGTACGGCCTGGATCCGGCCCCGCGCGGCCTCACTCCCCTGCCTCGGGACGTCCGGAACATCCCGAACACCCCGAACATCCCGAACGTCCGGGACGTCGGCCCGCTCAGTCGACCACATGGCGGCCCTCCGGGCGGGCGCTGCACGCGCCGCGGAAGGCACAGCGCTCGCAGTGGTCGCCCGTGCTCGGGGTGAACCGCTCGTCCAGGACACGCCCGGCCGCGGTGGCGAGCAGCTCCCCCACCCAGTCCCCGTCCAGCGGCCCCTGGGCCTGGACCTTGGGGACACCGTCGCCGCCGTCCTTCTTGGCGGCGCCCTGCCGCAGCTGGACGAGCTCCGCGCCGCCCGGCTCCGGGCGGCGGCCGTCGAAGAGGTCGTCGACCGCGCCCTCGCGCACCGCCAGCTGATAGACCGCCAGTTGGGGGTGGCGCTCGACATCGCCGCGGGTCCCGGACTGCTTGCCGGTCTTGAAGTCGACGACGTAGGCGCGCCCCTCGCCGTCCGTCTCGACGCGGTCCATGCTGCCGCGGATGCGCACCTCATAGGCGTCGGCTGCGAGCGTGACGTCGAAGGAGTGCTCCGTGGCGACCGGGGTGCGGCCGCCGCGCTCCATCACATGCCAGTGCAGAAAGCGCTCCAGAGCCGCCCGTGCGTGCTCCTTCTCCTGCCGCGACTTCCAGGGGGCGTCGAAGGCCAGCGCGTCCCATACGGAGTCCAGGCGCTCCATGAGGACCGCCAGATCGGCCGGCGTACGGCCGGAGGCGACCTCGTCGGCCAGGACGTGCACGACGTTGCCGAAGCCCTGGGCGGCCGTCGAGGGGGCGTCCGCCTTCACCTCGCGGCCCAGGAACCACTGGAGCGAGCAGGTGTTGGCCAACTGGTCCAGCGCGCTGCCGGACAGCGCCACCGGCCGGCCCCGGTCGCGCAGCGGGACCTCGCTGTGCGTCGGCTCGTGCAGCCCCCACCAGCGGTGGGGGTGGGCGGCCGGGACCAGCGGCCGGCCCTCCTCGTCCCGCAGCGCCGCGAGCCGCGCCAGCCGGCGTGCGGCGGCGTCCCGCAGCTCCTCGGAGGCGTCCGGGTCGACGGTGGTGGCGCGCAGCTCGGCGACGAGCGCGGCGACGGACAGCGGACGGCGCGGCCGCTGGGTGACGTCGACGGGCGGGACACCCAGTTCTGCGAGGAAGCGGGAGGGCTGGTCCCCGTCCTCGGACGCGGCCTTGACGGCGGTGACCACCAGCCGCTCCTTGGCGCGGGTCGCCGCCACGTAGAACAGCCGCCGCTCCTCGGCCAGCAGCGCGCCCGGCGGCAGCGGCTCGGCCAGCCCGTCCCGGCCGATGCGGTCGGCCTCCAGGAGCGAGCCGCGCCGCCGCAGATCGGGCCACAGCCCCTCCTGCACCCCCGCGACGACCACCAGGGACCATTCGAGCCCCTTGGAGCGGTGGGCGGTCATCAGGCGGACCGCGTCGGGGCGGACCGTCCGGCGGGAGAGGGTGTCGGCGGCGATGTCCTGGGCGTCGATCTCCTCCAGGAAGTTCAGGGCGCCGCGGCCGCCGGTGCGCTCCTCGGCGCGGGCCGCGGTCTCGAACAGCGCGCACACCGCGTCCAGGTCGCGGTCCGCGTTCCGCGCGGCGGTGCCGCCGCGCCGCGCGGTCCGCTCCAGGCGGCCGGGCCAGGAGGTGCCGTCCCACAGCACCCACAGCGCCTCTTCGGCGGTGCCGCCCCTGACCAGCGACTCCCGGGCCGTGCGCAGCAGCTGCCCGAGCTGCTGGGCGCCGCGTGCGTACGCCGGGTCGTGGACGGCCAGCCGCTCCGGTTCGGCGAGCGCCTCGGCGAGCAGGACGTCGGAGGGGCGCGGCACCGCGCGTCCGGCGGACCGCTCCTCCTCGCGCAGCGCACGGCCCAGGCGGCGCAGGTCAGCGGCGTCCATACCGCCGAGCGGCGAGGTGAGCAGGGTCAGGGCGGTCTCGACGCCGAGGACGGCGGACAGCCCGCCGCTGTCCGGCAGCGCGGCCGTGGCGGCGGCCCGCAGCGCCGTCAGCAGAGGGGCGACGGCGGGTTCATGGCGCAACGGGATGTCATCGCCGTCCACCTCGACGGGGACTCCGGCCGAGGTGAGCGCACGGCGCACACCGGGGATCGAACGGCCCCCGGCACGCACCAGAACGGCCATCTCACGCCATGGCACCCCGTCCTCCAGGTGGGCACGGCGCAGGATGTCGGCCACGTTGTCGAGCTCGGCGCCCGCGCTGGGGTACGTGAAGACCTCGACACGGCCGCCGTCGCGGGCGGCCACGAGCTCCCGGTGGGCCCTTACGGCTCGCGCGGGCAGCCGGGTGAGCGGCATCCGGCCGGTGATCTGCCGGGTGGCCGCGAGCAGGGCGGCGCCCGAACGGCGGGAGACGGTGAGGACCTCCACGTCCGCGGGCCGGCCGTCCGCCCGCGGGAAGTCCTCGCGGAAGCGGAGGATGCCGCCCACGTCCGCGCCGCGGAAGGCGTAGATCGACTGATCGGGGTCGCCGAAGGCCAGCAGGGTCCGGCCACCGCCCGCGAGCGCCCGCAGCAGCCGGCCCTGGGCCACGTCGGTGTCCTGGTACTCGTCGACGAACACGGCGTCGTAACGCCCCGCCAGCTCGGCCGCGACCTCCGGCCGCCCGGCGAGCAGCACCGCGCGGTGCACCAGCTCCGCGTAGTCCAGCACCCCCTGGGCGTCCAGGACATCGAGGTACTCGGCGAGGAAGCCCGCCGCGGCGGCCCAGTCGGGACGCCCGGTGCGCCCGGCGAACTCCCCCAGCGCCCGTGGCCCCAGGCCCAGCTCCCGGCTGCGCGCGAGCACCGCGCGCACCTCGTCGGCGAAGCCCCGGGTGGTCAGGCAGGCGCGCAGGTCGTCGGGCCAGCGGACGGAGGCCCGGCCCTCGCGCCCCAGTTCGGCCTGACCGGCGAGCAGCTCCCTGACGACGACGTCCTGTTCCGGTCCGGAGAGCAGCCGCAGCGGATCGGCGAAGAGATCGGCGTCCTGGTGGGCGCGGACCAGGGCGTAGCAGTAGGAGTGGAAGGTCGTGGCCTGCGGAGCGCTCGCGCCGCCCAGGCGCGCGGCCATGCGGTCGCGCAGTGCGACGGCCGCCTTACGGCTGAAGGTGAGGACCAGGAGCCGCTCGGGATCCGCGCCCTCGCGCACCCGGCGGGCCACCGCCTCCACCAGTGTCGTCGTCTTGCCCGTGCCGGGCCCGGCGAGCACCAGCAGAGGACCGGTCCGATGCTCGACCACGGCGCGCTGCCGTGCGTCCAGCGCGGGAAGGTCCCCTGGCTCCGGCCGGTGACGGAGCAGGCGGTAGACGCCCGGGGACGGCTGCCGTGAGGACGGCTGCCGCGCCTGTCGCTGCCGCGGGAGGGACGAGGGGGAGGAGCTCACGTTGGATCGCCGGTCCTGGTGGGTTGGCTGGGTGCGGGACAGCCTCTCATGCGGCGCGGGGCGTCACCCGGATGGCTGTGGATACCGCCGGTACGGCCGAGGGCCCGCCGATTCCGGGTGGCCCCACGCCCCGCCGATTCCGGGTGGCTCCAGGCCCCCACCGATTCCGGGCGGCCCCGCGCCCCACCGCGCCCGTAAACGGCCACGCGCCCGCCGCACACCGGTACCCGCGCGGACCCGCCACGCCTGGAAACAGCCACGCGCCGACCGCACACCGGCACAGCCACACGCCCACCACGCCCCCGTCTGCGCGGCCACACGCCCGCCACGCCCCGTCGGTGCGAGCGCGACCACAGGCGCACAACCCCTAAACGGCCACACACCCACTCCACACCGGCCCCGTCGGCGCGGCCAGACACCCGGCGCGCCCCCGTCGGCACAGCCGCACGCCCACCACGCCCCCCGTCAGCACAGCCACACACCCGCCGCGCCCCCGTCAGCACAGCCACACGCCCACCACGCCCCCGCCGCGCCCCCGGCGGCGCGGCCACGTGCTTGCCCACCGCGCTACCGGCCGTCTTGCCCGACGCGCTACCGGCCGTGGTCCTGCCCGCCCCCGTCCCACCGCGCCCTGGCCATGTCGATCCGCGGCACATGGCCCTCGGCCGAGCGCGCCGCCTCGCGCAGCGGGGTGCCCTCCTCGCGGTAATGGCCGAGGGCACGCAGCTCATGGCCGGGCAGCAGCACACCGTCCGCGCGCACGACCCGCCACCACGGCACGGCGCCTCCGTAGAGCGCCATCACCCGCCCCACCTGGCGCGGCCCGCCCTCCTCCAGCCATTCGGCGACGTCCCCGTAGGTCATCACCCGGCCGGAGGGGATCAGCTCGGCCACCTCCAGCACCCGCTCCGCGTACTCGGGCAACTCATCGGCCCCGTCCCGGAGCCCGTCCTCGGCTCCCCGCTCCTTGCTGTTCCGCTCCTTGCTTTCCCGGCTCATCCGCCCCATCCTGCCGCACCCCGCCGACAGCCCCGCCGGCGCCTCGCGGGCGGTGGCCGAGGGCCCGTTCCGGGGCCGGACAGGGGTTCGATCACGCCTTGTGCGGGAATCCCTAACAGCGCGTACCATTCGGGGTCCACATCCCCGAAATGCACCCTGATGCCCCCCTCCGCAGCCCGGGCATGCCACCATCTTCCGGGCGGTGACTGTGATACGAGACCAAGAAGAGACGGCGAAGCAGCAGGGTGCGCAGCCTCCGGCGGAGGAGGCCCGCACCCCGGAGGCATTGCCGCGCTCCGAGACACCGTCCAACGGCCGCGCGGACGCTCCGGACCCCGGGGACCGGGAAGACGCCCCGGAGGCAGACGGCCGGGAAGACGCCCAGGACCCCCGAGGCCGCGCGGACGCTCCGGACCCGGGTGACCGCTGCGGACCCAACGATCCGGAGGGCCACGTGGACCGCGTCTCCGGGGACGAGCCGCTGCTGCCCGCCCGGGTCCACCGCCCCTCCGATCTGCTGCGGCTGCTTCTCGGGGCCCTCGGCATGGCCGTCGTACTGGCCATCGCCGCCTTCGCCCACGGCACCACCGCGGGCCTGGAGAAGGACATCGGGCACGGCGCCAACCAGGCGCCCCCGCTGCTGATCGACTTCGCGGGTCTCACGGCCGGCGTGGCCGTCCTCGTGCTCCCGGTGGCCTTCGCCTTCGAGCGGTTGGTCAAACGGGACGGGCTGCGGATCGCCGACGGCGTCCTGGCCGCGGTGCTGGCCCACGGCGTCTCCCTCAGCATGGACCTCTGGGTCGCCAGAGGCGCCCCCGGATCGATCCGCGAGGCGCTCACCCAGCCCGCGCCCGGCGGTACCTTCAGCGACCCCGTGCACGGCTACCTCGCCCCCGTGATCGCCTATATGACGGCCGTCGGCATGGCCCGGCGCCCGCGCTGGCGGGTGGCCATGTGGTGCGTGCTGCTGCTCGACGCCTTCGCGGTGCTCGTGGGCGGTTACACCACACCGTTCTCGATCATCCTTACGGTGCTCATCGGCTGGACGGTGGCCTATGGCACGCTCTACGCCGTCGGCTCCCCCAATGTGCGCCCCACCGGCCAGCACCTGCTCGCCGGGCTGCGCCGCGTCGGTTTCAAGCCGGTCAGCGCGATGCGCGCCGAGGAGCCCGAGGACGAACACGGCCACCACGGCGACCGGGGCCGCCGCTATCTGGTCACCCTGGAGGACGGCCCGCCCCTGGACGTCACCGTGGTCGACCGGGAACAGCAGGCCCAGGGGTTCTTCTACGGCGTCTGGCAGCGGCTGACCCTGCGCACGATCACCCCGTCCCGCAGCCTCCAGTCGCTGCGCCAGGCCCTGGAGCAGGAGGCGCTGCTCGCCTACGCGGCCATCGCGGCGGGGGCCAACGCGCCCAAGCTGATCGCCACCTCCGAGCTGGGTCCGGACGCCGTGATGCTCGTCTACGAGCACGTCGGCGGCCGGCCGCTGCACGCCCTGCCGGACGAGGCGATCACCGACGAGCTGCTGGCGGGGGCCTGGCACCAGGTGCAGGCCCTCCAGTCGCGGCGCATCGCCCACCGGCGGCTGGACAGCGACGCCCTGCTGGTGGACCGCAACGGCACGGTCATCCTGACCGATCTGCGCGGCGGTGAGATCGCGGCCGGTGACGTGGTACTGCGGATGGACATCGCCCAGCTGCTCGCCACCCTGGGGCTGCGGGTGGGCGCCGAGCGCTCCGTGGCCGCCGCGGTGGAGGTCCTCGGGCCGGACGCGGTCGCCGACAGCCTTCCGCTGCTGCAACCGCTGGCGCTCGGCCGGGGCACCCGCGCGACCCTGCGCCAGCTCGCCCGCGAGCGCGCCCAGCGCCAGCGGGAGGCCGTCCTGGAGGCGTCCCGCACCGCCAAGGAGGCCACCAAGGAGGCCCGGGAGGCCGAGGCGAAGGAATCCCTGGAGGCCGGGGCCGGGCCCGTGGAGGCGGCCACCAGCGACCGCAAGATTGCCAAGGCCGAGAAGCAGGCGGAGAAGCGCGCCATCGAGGAGGCCCTGGAGGACGTCCGCGAGGAGGACCTGCTCTCCCAGATCCGGCAGCAGGTGCTGCTGGTGAGGCCGCAGGCGCCGATAGAGCCGGTAAGGCTGGAGCGCATCAAACCGCGCACCCTGGTGAGCTTCTGCGCGGGCGCCTTCGCCGCGTACTTCCTGCTGTCCCAGTTCACCCATCTCAAGCTGGGCGCCCTGGTCGGCGAGGCCAATTGGATCTGGGTCGTCTTCGCCCTCCTGTTCTCCGCGCTCACCTATGTGGCCGCGGCGCTGAGCCTGCTCGGCTTCGTCCCGGAGAAGGTGCCCTTCGGGCGGACGGTGCTGGCACAGGTCGCCGCCTCGTTCGTGAAGCTGGTGGCCCCCGCGGCGGTCGGCGGGGTCGCCCTCAACACCCGCTTCCTCCAGCGCGCGAAGGTGCGGCCGGGGCTCGCGGTGGCCAGTGTGGGCGCATCCCAGCTGTTCGGGCTCGCCAGCCATATCGTGCTGCTGCTGACCTTCGGCTACATCACCGGCACCGAGCGCACCCCGGCGCTCTCACCGTCCCGCACCGTGATCGCCGGGCTGCTGACGGCCGCCGTCCTGGCCCTGGTGGTGACCGCCGTTCCCGTCCTGCGCAAGTTCGTCGCCACCCGGGTGCGGTCGCTGTTCGCGGGCGTCGTGCCGCGCATGCTGGACGTGTTGCAGCGGCCCAAGAAGCTGCTCGCCGGCATCGGCGGCACCCTGCTGCTGACCGCGGCGAACGTGATGTGTCTCGACTCCTCGATCCGCGCCTTCGGCGGTGAGCTGAGCTACGCGAGCATCGCCGTCGTCTTCCTCGCGGGCAACGCCCTGGGGTCGGCGGCGCCCACCCCCGGCGGTGTGGGCGCGGTCGAGGCCGCCCTGATCGCGGGTCTGACCTTCGCCGGACTGCCCTATGAGACCGCCGCGCCCGCGGTGCTCCTGTTCCGGCTGATGGTCTTCTGGCTGCCGGTGCTGCCCGGCTGGGTGGCCTTCACCCACCTCACCCGCAAAGAGGCGTTGTAGCCCCGAGACGCACCGTAGCCCTCCAGACGCGCCGTAGCCCCCAAGCGGAGCTGTAACCCCAGAAGGCGCGTACCCCCGAAGGTGCGCCGGAGGGCCCCGGAGGCGCCTCCAGGGCCCTCCGGCGGGCAGCGAGGCGCGCTGGGGCCCCTCCGGCGCGCTGGGAGCCCTCCGGCGGGCACACCCGCCCCCGCCGCGGCACACCCGCCCCGCCCCGCCCACTCACCCGTACGCCCCCGCTGTGCGCGCGTGGGGCGCCCGCGGCGCTCAGGATGGCGGTACGCCGCCACCCACGGGAGAGCCGCCGTGTCCCGACCTCTGCGCATCGGTGCGCTGTCCGCCGCCGCCCTGCTGCCGGTCGTCCTGGCCGCCGGATGCGGTGGCGGCGGGCGGCCGGACACCTCTGCCCATCAGAAGCTCGACTGGTCCCCCTGCCCCGCCCCGTCCGCGAGCCAGGACGCGGCCGCCACCAAGGCGCCGGGCAAGGACTGGGAGTGCGCGACGCTCCATGTGCCGCTGGACTACGCCAAGCCCCGCGGCCGGACCATCGGCATCGCCCTGATCCGCGCCAAGGCCACCGGACCGGGCAAGCGCATCGGTTCCCTCATCTTCAACTTCGGCGGACCCGGCGGTTCCGGGGTGGCCACCCTCCCGGCCCTGGCGGGCAGCTACAAACACCTGCGCACCCGCTACGACCTGGTCAGCTTCGATCCCCGCGGGGTCGGCCGCAGCAGCGGGGTGCGCTGTCTGGCGGACCGGCAGCTCGACGCCTACTACGCCGCCGACTCCACCCCGGACGACAACGCCGAGGTCAAGAGCCTGATCCGCCGGGTCAAGGGCTTCGCCGCCGGGTGCGAGAAGAACTCCGGCGCCGTCCTGCGTTACGTCGGCACCACCAACGCCGCCCGTGACATGGACCTCATGCGGCGCGTCCTCGGCGACAAGAAGCTGTACTACTTCGGCGTCTCCTACGGCACCGAACTCGGCGGCGTCTACGCCCATCTGTACCCGAAGACGGTGGGGCGCGCCCTCTTCGACGGCGTCGTGGACCCCACCCAGACCCCCGAGCAGGGCGCGCTCGGCCAGGCCAAGGGGTTCCAGCTGGCCCTCGGCAACTACCTGAGGGCGTGCCCCAAGGGCGGCGTCCAGAGCTGTCCCACCCAGACCCGCATCCGCGCGCTGCTGAAGCGGCTCGACACCCGTCCGGTACGCGGCTACGGCGGCCGGAAGCTGACCGAGTCCCTGGCCGGCGGCGGCGTCGCGCAGTCCCTGTACTCCCGGGACTACTGGCAGTACCTCACCCAGGGGGTCGCGGCCGCCCAGCAGGGCGACGGCAGAATCCTGCTGGCCCTGGGCGACGCCATGAACGGGCGCGGCCCGGACGGCCGCTACAGCACCCTGCAGTCCGCGCTGGCCGCCATCACCTGCGCCGACTCCAAGGAGCGCTACACGGTCCGGGACATCGAGCGGAAGCTGCCCGCCTTCCGCAAGGCGTCGCCCGTCTTCGGCGACATGATGGCGTGGGGCCTCGCCCAGTGCACCGGCTGGCCGGTCCGGGGCGCCTGGACCACCCCCGACGTGAGCGCCAGGGGCGCCGCCCCGATCCTGGTGGTCGGCAACACCGGCGACCCGGCCACCCCGTACGCGGGAGCGGCACGGATGGCGAAGGAGCTGGGCCCCGGCGTGGGGATCCAGCTCACCTACAAGGGCGAGGGCCACGGGGCGTACGACAGCGGGAACGCCTGCGTCCGACAGACCGTCAACGCGTATCTCCTGGACGGCAGGGTGCCGAAGGAGGGCAAGGTCTGTACCTAGACCCGGCCAGGCCAACCGTGACGGTATTGAGAGGAAGCGGAGCGGATTCCGTCCCCGCCTCCTCCTAGGATCTCCGGATATGTCGAGTTCTTCACGCACCATACGGACCAGGGCGCTGGTCTCCGTGACCGCCGTGGTCGCCCTCGTCGCCGTCGCGGGCTGCGGCGGCGACGGGGAGACCGAGCAGGGCAAGGCGTCGTCCAAGCCCTCGGCGTCGGCCCCGGCCTCCCCTTCGGGCTCCGGGCTGCCGGGCTCGCTCACCGGTCAGAAGCTCGACTGGTCGACCTGCCCCGCCCCGTCCGTGCTCCAGGGAGCCGGTGAGGCGCCGGGAAGCGAGTGGCAGTGCGCCACGCTCAAGGCGCCGCTGGACTACGCCGACCCCAAGGGCGAGACGATCGATCTGGCCATGATCCGCGCCAAGGCCACCGGACCGGGCAAGCGCATCGGCTCCCTGCTGTTCAACTTCGGCGGACCCGGCGGTTCCGGTGTCTCCTCGCTCCCCGGTTTCGCCGACGACTACGCGAAACTGCGCTCACGCTATGACCTGGTGAGCTTCGATCCGCGCGGGGTCGGGGAGAGCGCCGGGGTGACGTGCCGGAGCGACGAGGAGATCGACGCCTCGGACGCCGTCGACGGCACTCCGGACGACAAGGCCGAGATCAAGGCCGCGCTGGCGGAGTCGGAGAAGTACATCAAGGGCTGCGAGAAACGTTCCGGCAAGGTGCTCCCCCATGTGGACACGGTAAGCGCCGCCCGTGACATGGATCTCATGCGGCAGGTGCTCGGCGACGACAAGCTGTCGTACTTCGGCATCTCGTACGGCACCGAGCTCGGCGGCGTCTACGCCCATCTGTATCCGAAGAGGGTGGGACGCGCGGTCCTGGACGCCGTGGTCGACCCCACCGAGGACCCCGAGCAGGGCGCGCTCGGCCAAGCCAAGGGGTTCCAGCTCGCGCTCGACAACTATCTGAAGGACTGTGCCGAGAAGGGCGCGGCCTGTCCGACCGGCGGCGACCCCGCGGCGGGCACCGACAAGATCGTCGCCCTTCTGAAGCAGCTCGACGCGAAACCGCTGCCCACCGAAAGCGGCCGGAAGCTCACCCAGGACGGGGCGCTGAGCGGTATCGCCGCCGCGCTCTACGACAAGGAGAGCTGGAAATACCTGACGCTCGGTCTCCAGGAGGCCACGCGGCTCGGCAAGGGCAATCTGCTGCTCGCGATGGCGGACTCGATGTCCGGCCGCGACGAGAACGGCCACTACAGCAACATCAGCGCCGCCAATGCCGCCATCAACTGCGTGGACGACCGGCAGCGCTACAGCGTGGCCGAGGTGAAGGCGCAGCTGCCGCGCTTCCGCAAGGCGTCACCGGTCTTCGGCGAATATCTGGCCTGGGGCCTGCTCGGGTGCACCGGCTGGCCGGTGGAGGGCACCACCGACACCCCGGACGTCCGGGCCGAGGGCTCGGCGCCGATCCTCGTGGTCGGCAACACCGGCGACCCGGCCACCCCCTACGAGGGGGCCCGGAAGATGGTCCAGGAGCTGGGCGAGGGCGTGGGCGTCGAGGTCACCTACAAGGGACAGGGCCACGGCGCGTACAACAGCGGCAACGCCTGCATGACCAGGACCGTGAACGACTATCTGCTGGACGGGAAGGTGCCCGCCGCGGGCACGACCTGCGGATAAGGCGCTCGGGGAACGCCAGGGGGCCGGATCGCCGTCGGCGCGGCGGTCCGGCCCCCGTGGGGCGCACTGCGTCAGCAGGTCAGTAGACCGGCTTGTCGGGCTCGATCTGGTTGACCCAGCCGATCACGCCGCCGCCCACGTGGACGGCGTCGGAGAAGCCCGCGGACTTCAGGACGGCCAGGACTTCCGCCGACCGGACACCCGTCTTGCAATGCAAGACGATCTTCTTGTCCTGCGGAAGGTCCTGGAGGGCGCCGCCCATGAGGAACTCGTTCTTCGGGATCAGCCGGGCGCCGGGGATCGAGACGATCTCGTACTCGTTCGGCTCGCGGACGTCGATGATGTCGATGTTCTCGCCGTCGTCGATCCACTCCTTGAGCTGCTTGGGAGTGATCGTCGAACCGGCCGCCGCCTCCTGGGCCTCCTCCGACACCACACCGCAGAACGCCTCGTAGTCGATCAGCTCGGTGACGGTCGGGTTCGGGCCGCAGACCGCGCAGTCCGGGTCCTTGCGCACCTTGACCTGGCGGTAGGTCATCTCCAGGGCGTCGTAGATCATCAGGCGGCCGACCAGCGGGTCGCCCGCGCCGGTGAGCACCTTGATGGCCTCGGTGACCTGGATCGAGCCGATGGAGGCGCACAGCACGCCCAGCACCCCGCCCTCGGCGCAGGACGGGACCATGCCGGGCGGCGGGGGCTCCGGGTACAGGCAGCGGTAGCAGGGGCCGTGCTCGGACCAGAAGACCGACGCCTGGCCGTCGAAGCGGTAGATCGAACCCCAGACGTACGGCTTGTTCAGCAGCACGCACGCGTCGTTGACCAGATAGCGGGTGGCGAAGTTGTCGGTGCCGTCCAGGATCAGGTCGTACTGGGAGAAGATCTCCATCACGTTGTCCGCCTCGAGGCGGCCCTCGTGCAGCACGACGTTGACGTACGGGTTGATGCCGAGGACCGAGTCGCGGGCGGACTCCGCCTTGGAGCGGCCGATGTCCGCCTGGCTGTGGATGATCTGGCGCTGCAGGTTGGACTCGTCGACCTCGTCGAACTCCACGATGCCGAGGGTGCCCACGCCGGCCGCGGCGAGGTACATGAGGGCGGGAGAGCCGAGGCCGCCCGCGCCCACACAGAGCACCTTGGCGTTCTTCAGCCGCTTCTGCCCGTCCATCCCGACATCGGGGATGATCAGATGGCGCGAGTACCTGCGGACCTCGTCGACGGTGAGCTCGGCAGCCGGCTCGACCAGCGGTGGCAGCGACACGGGGACTCCGTAAGGGGAGGGAGCAGACGGTTCACCCCCGCGTGAGCGGGGAGGTTTTCTTCTGGTAACACTGCCACGCCCTATCTCATTCCATGACACGTGGTCCGAGTCGCGAGACGATTTCGTCCCAGTAGCCGGGCAGGGCCTCCCAGGGCGACTCGGCGCGGATCCGCCGGTCCGGACGCGCCGTACGGTCGGTGAAGTAGATCGTGCCCGCGCCCTGCCAGCGGGCGATCCTCAGCGCCTCCTCCAGATGCCGGCGGGGGACCCCGTGCACCTGGTGACAGAACCGTTCGGGCGGATACCCCGCCGTCCACTCGGCCACCTGGGACCAGCGGTAGTCGGGCCACGAGCCGCGGAAGGTCACCAGCTGATCGGCGAGCTCCATATAGCCCTCGTACGGGTGGATGCCCTGGCCGAGCACCAGATAGGCCCCGCCCAGCACCGCGCGCAGGGTGGTCACCGTACGGCGGACCTCCGGCAGCCCCGGGCGGTCCACCGGGCAGCGGTCCAGACAGAAGCCGTCGACCTGGTACCACTCCAGGAAGTGGTTCGCGTCACTGATCAGCTCGCTAAACGGGCGGGTGCCGCACCGCAGGTCGAGGTGGCCCAGCACCCGCACGCCCCTGGCGCGCAGCCGGGCCGCCGCCGTGAGGCAGTGCGGATCCCGGCGCGAGCCGGGTCCGCCCGCGACATTGAGCACCGCCCAGTGCAGCGGCGCACCGGGGCGGGTCAGCTCGGCCCACTCGGTGGGCGCGACCAGGGGATGGGCGTAGCCGGGCACCCCGAAGCCCAGCCGGGCGGCGGCCGGGACGTGAGGCCGGGGGCCCGCCGGGCTCAGATGCGACACGCCGCCTCCATCCAGATGTCGGCGAGCGACTCCTCCAGCGGGATCCTGGCGCGCCAGCCGAGCCGGTCGCGGGCGGTGCGCACATCGGCCTGCTGCCAGCTGCCGCAGCCGTCCGGATAGGGGTAGGCGGTCGCGCCGCCGGGTCCGCCGTGTTCGCCCGGCGCCTGGGGGTGGTGGGCGGCCCCATGACCGTGGGCCGCGCCATGGGCGTGGGCGGGCGCCGGGACATGGCCGGCGGCGGACGGGACGTGATGCGGTCCGCCGCGCCCCGGCGGGCTGTCGATCTCGTGCAGGGCACCGCCGAAGCCGGCCACCCGGGCGAGCAGGGAAGCCGCCTCGCGGAGCCGCACGGCACGTCCGCTGCCGATGTTGACCACGCCCTGCGCGGCCGACAGCGAGGCCGCGTGGACCGCTCGCGCCACGTCCCGGACGTCCACGAAATCGCGCTGCACGCCGAGGCCGCTCAGCTTGAGCTCGCTCTCCCCGGACTGCATCGCGCGCCGCATGGCCTCCGCGAGCCTGCCCAGCGGCGAACCGGCCGGGGTGCCGGGCCCCACGGGTGAGAAGACCCGCAGCACCACCGCGTCCAGCCCGGAGCCCAGCACCAGCTCGGTCGCGGCGAGCTTGCTCACGCCGTACGGGCCGCCGGGGCGCGGCACGGCGTCCTCGGCGGTCGACGAACCGGGCTGCGAGGGCCCGTACTCGGCGGAGCAGCCGATCTGGACCAGCCGGGCACCGCACCCGCTGCGGCGCAGCGACTCGCAGACGGTCGCGACGGCGACGGTGTTGTGCCGGGTGAGCTCGCGCGCCCCGCCCCGGGTCGCCCCGGCGCAGTTGATCACGACGCCGGGGTGGACCGCGTTGAGGAAGCGGGTGAGCGCGCCGGGGCTGCCGCTGGAGAGGTCGAACCGGACATCGGCGTCGTCGCCGCGGCCGAGCGCGGTGAGCTGGACGGCGGGGTCGGCGAGCAGGTGCTCGGCCACGTAACGGCCGAGGAATCCGCCGGATCCGAGCAGCAGGACTCTCATCGCTCGTGCCTCCCCGTGCCCGCGCGCTGATCGGTCATCTCGCAGCTCATGTGGTCGCTCCTCGGACTCGGATGGGGTAAGGACGGGGTGGCGGGGGGTGACGGATTCGGTGGGCGCCTTACGGGGCGCGGTTCGGGGCGGTGCGGGCAGTGGGGG
>NZ_BBOX01000353.1 GCF_001553455.1 Streptomyces hygroscopicus subsp. hygroscopicus | reverse complement strand
GGTGTGCGCACCAGGCCCCGGTGGAGCGGCGGCAGCGCCCCGGTGGCGGCGGCGGCGCGCAGCGTCGCCGGCTCCAGCCGTACGGGCACCAGCACCGCCTCGCCGGCCACCGCGTGGGCCGCGTCGAACAGGGCGAGCCCCTCCTCGGCGGACAGCGGCAGCACCCCGCCGCGCGCCGCCCGCTGCCGGTCGGCCTCGCCGAGCCGGCCGCCCATGCCCCGCTCCTCGGCCCACATGCCCCACACCAGGGACAGCGCGGTACGGCCGGTGGCGCGGCGGTGTCCGGCGAGCGCGTCGAGGAAGACGTTGGCCGCCGCGTAGCCGCCCTGGCCCGCGCCGCCCAGCGTGCCGGCCGCGGCCGAGAAGAGCACGAAGGCGGACAGGTCCAGATCGCGGGTCAGCTCGTGGAGGTTGACCGCCGCGTCGACCTTGGGCCGCAGCACCGTGTCCACCCGTTCCGGCGTCAGCATGTCGATGACGCCGTCGTCGAGGACGCCCGCGGTGTGCACCACGGCCGTCAGCGGACGGTCGGCCGGAATCGCGGCCAGCAGCCCGGCCAGCGCCTCCCGGTCGGCCGCGTCGCACGCGGCGACGGTGGCCTCGGCGCCCAGCTCGGCCAGCTCCGCCACCAGCTCGGCCATCCCGTCGGCGGCGGGGCCGCTGCGGCTGGTCAGCAGCAGATGGCGGGCGCCGTGCACGGTGGCCAGATGGCGGGCGAACAGCCTGCCCAGACCGCCGGTGGCGCCGGTGATCAGCACCGTGCCGGCCGGGTCGACGACCGTGCCGGCCGGCTCGGCGGCCGGGACCGCCCCGACCCTGGCCAGGCGCGGCGCGTACACCGCCCCGGCGCGCAGCGCCAGTTCGGGCTCGTCCGTCTCCAGGGCCGCCGCGATCGCCGGGTAGGACACCTCGCCGTCCACGTCGAGCAGGACGAACTGGCCCGGGTTCTCCGTCTGCGCGGACCGCAGCAGACCCCACACCGGCGCGTTCACCAGGTCCGCCACCGCCGGGTCACCGGCCGCGGCGACCGCGCCGCGGGTGACCACCACCAGCCGGGCGGAGCCGGGCCTGCCACCGTTCAGCCACTCCTGGACCAGGGCCAGCGCACGGTGGGTGGCCGAGTGCGCACCGGCGGCGAGACCGCCGTGCGGGGCGTCCGGCTCGGCCGGGAACGGCACCAGCACGGTGTCCGGTACCGGCCCGCCCGCCTCGACCGCCGCGTTCAGCGCGCGGAGGTCGTCGTGGACCGTGGCACCGAACCCGGCCGTCTCCAGGGCCACGCTCAGCTTCAGCTCGTCGCCGCCGACGACCGCGAAGCCCGCCGACGCGGCCGGCGAGGGTGCCGCCACCGGCGCCCAGTCGATCCGGAACAGCGACTCGTGGCGGCCGGAGGTGGCCGCACCGGCGATCCGGTCCACCTCCAGTGCCTCGGTGACCAGCGTGTCCACCGACGCGACGAGCGCACCCGCCCCATCGGCCGCCACCAGCGACACCGCGCCGTCCCCGGCCGGCGCCAGCCGTACCCGCAGCGCCTCGGCGCCCACCGCGTACAGGCTCACACCGCGCCAGGAGCGCGCCACCGCGGCACCGCCCGCGCCCTGCGCGAGCGGCTGGAGCGCACCGTCCAGCAGGGCCGGGTGCAGGGCGAAACGGGCCGCGTCGGGTTGCCGCTCGTCCGGGAGGCGGACCTCCGCGAACAGCTCCTCGCCACGCCGCCAGACCCGGCGCAGGCCCTGGAACGCCGGGCCGTGCAGCAGTCCGGCGCGGGCCATCTCCGCGTACAGGGAGTCGGTCTCCACGGGCTCCGCGCCGGCGGGCGGCCAGACGGACAGCGGCTCGGCACCGCCGCCCGCCGGGGCCCGCTCCGGGGCGAGCACACCGGCGGCGTGCCGGGTCCACGGCCGGTCCGCGTCCGACGCTTCGGGACGCGAGTACACCGCCAGCGGGCGGCGACCGCCGTCGTCCGGCTCGCCGACCGACACCCGCAGCCGCACCCCGCCGCGCTCCGGCAGGACCAGCGGCTCGTGCAGGGTCAGCTCGTCCAGCGCCGCACAGCCCACGTGGTCCCCGGCGCGCACCGCCAGCTCCACGAACGCGGAACCGGGCAGCACGGCCGTGTCCGCCACCGTGTGGTCCGCCAGCCACGCGTGCGAGGCCAGCGACAGCCGTCCGGAGAAGAGGTACGCGTCCGCGTCGGGCAGTTCCACCGCCGCGCCCAGCAGCGGGTGACCGGCCGAGCCGAGCCCCGCCGAGGCGACCTCGTCCAGGCTGAGCTGGGCGTCGACCCAGTAGCGGCTGCGCTGGAAGGCGTACGTCGGCAACGCGACCTTCCGCGCACCGGTACCGGCGAAGAACGCCTCCCAGTCCGGGACCGGGCCGCGGACGTACAGCCGGGCCAGCGCGCCGGTCACCGCCTCGGCCTCCGGCCGGCCCGTGCGCAGCGCGGGCAGCAGCTCGGCCGCGTCGGGCTCGGCCAGGCACTCCTGGGCCATGGCGGTGAGCACGCCGTCCGGGCCCAGCTCCACGTAGGTGGTCACGCCCCGGGCCTCCAGGGTGCGCACGCCGTCCAGGAAGCGCACGGCCTCGCGGACGTGGCGCACCCAGAAGTCGGCCGTCGTGACCTCCTCGGCGGAGATGACGTCGCCGGTGAGGTTGGAGACGATCGGGATCTTCGGGGCCTGGTAGGTGAGACCCTCGGCGACCTCGCGGAACGCCTCCAGCATCCCGTCCATACGCGGCGAATGGAACGCGTGGCTGACGGTGAGCCGCTTGGTCTTACGGCCCTGAGCCTCGAACGACGCCGCGATCCGCACGGCCACGTCCTCATCCCCCGCGAGGACCACGGAAACCGGACCGTTGACC
>NZ_BBOX01000352.1 GCF_001553455.1 Streptomyces hygroscopicus subsp. hygroscopicus | reverse complement strand
CGGGCCGCAGCCCCCACGCCTCGACGAGCCGGAACAGCGCCACTTCCAGGGCGAACAGCGCGGGCTGCGTGAACCCGGTCCGGTCCAGTACCGCCGCGTCGTCCCCGAACAGCACATCCCGCAGCGGCCGTTCGAGGTGGGCGTCCAGGTGGGCGCACACCTCGTCCAGCGCGTCCGCGAACACCGGGAAGGCGTCGTACAGCTCACGCCCCATCCCCAGCCGCTGGCTGCCCTGCCCCGTGAACAGGAACGCCACCTTGCCCTCGCCGGCGGTGTCCTCGACCAGGCCCGGCACCTCGGACTCGCCCCGCGCCAGCGCCGCGAGACCGGCCAGGAGCCCGTCCCCGCCACCGGCGGTGAGCACGGCCCGGTGGTCCAGGGCCGCGCGGGTCGTGGCCAGCGAATAGGCCACATCGACGGCGGCCGGTGCGGTCTCGCCGCCGAGGTGGGCCAGAAGCCGTTCGGCCTGACCGCGTACGGCGGCCCGGGACTTGCCGGACAGCACCCACGGCACCACCGGCAGCTCCACCGACGCGGCGGCGGGTGCGGGGGCCTGCTCCGGGGCCTGTTCGATGATGGTGTGCGCGTTGGTGCCGCTGATGCCGAACGCCGACACCGCGGCCCGGCGCGGACGGCCGGTCTCCGGCCACTCCCGCGCCTCGGTCAGCAGCTCCAGCTCACCTGCGGACCAGTCGACGTGCGGGGTCGGCTCGTCCACGTGCAGCGTCGGCGGCAGCACACCGTGGCGCAGCGCCAGCACCATCTTCATCACCCCGGCGACACCGGCGGCGGCCTGGGTGTGCCCGATGTTGGACTTGATGGAGCCGAGCCACAGCGGCTGCCCCTCGGGCCGGTCCTGGCCGTAGGTGGCCAGCAGCGCCTGCGCCTCGATCGGGTCACCGAGCTTGGTGCCGGTGCCGTGTGCCTCGACCG
>NZ_BBOX01000351.1 GCF_001553455.1 Streptomyces hygroscopicus subsp. hygroscopicus | reverse complement strand
GGTGCCATCCGCACCCGCCGCGAACGCCTTGATCCGCCCATCCGCCGCAAGCCCACGCTGACGACTGAAGTCCACGAACGAACCCGGCGTCGACATCACCGTCACACCACCGGCCAGCGCCAACGAGCACTCACCCGCCCGCAACGCCTGAATCGCCCAGTGCAACGCCACCAACGACGACGAACACGCCGTATCCACCGTCACCGCCGGACCCTCAAGACCCAGCGCATACGCCACCCGGCCCGACAACACACTGGCCGCGTTCCCCGTCCCCATGAAGCCGTCGCCGCCGTCCGGCGAGTGGAGGACGAGCGACATGTAGTCCTGGCCGTTGGTGCCCGCGAACACACCGACCTGCTGACCGCGCAGCGTGGTCGGGTCGATGCCCGCGCGTTCGAACGCCTCCCAGGAGGTCTCCAGCAGCAGCCGCTGCTGCGGGTCCATCGCCAGCGCCTCACGCGGCGAGATCCCGAAGAACGCGGGGTCGAAGTCCCCGGCGCCCGCCAGGAATCCGCCCTCGCGGACGTAGCTGGTGTGCTCGGTGGTGGCGTCCGGGTCGTAGAGCGCCTCCAGGTCCCAGCCGCGGTCGGCCGGGAAGCCCGTCACCGCGTCCTGACCGGACACCAGCAGCCGCCACAGCTCCTCCGGCGAGTCCACCCCGCCCGGGAAGCGGCAGCTCATCCCCACGATCGCGATCGGATCGTCGGCGACGGCCACCGTCGTGGCCGACGCACCGGCCACCGCGTCGGCCTCGCGCTCCTCGCCCAGCACCTCCGTACGGAGGTGGGCGGCGAGCGCCGAGGACGACGGGTAGTCGTAGACCAGTGTGGGCGGCAGCCGCAGCCCGGTCACGGTGTTCAGCCGGTTGCGCAGCTCCACGGCGGTCAGCGAGTCGAAGCCCAGGTCCCGGAACGCCCGGTCCGCCTCCACCGCCTCCGCGTCGGAGTGGCCCAGTACCTCGGCCACCGCCGACCGCACCAGGTCCAGCAGCATCCGCTCGCGCTCCGCCGCCGGAACGCCCGCGAGCCGCTGGGCGAGCGGGGACTCGTCCGCGCCGCCACCGGCGGTGTGGGCCGTGCGCCCGCCCTCGGCCTCCAGCGCGGCACGCGCCTCGGGCAGTTCCAGCAGCAGCGGGCTCGGCCGGGAGGCGGTGAAGCCGGGGGCCAGCCGCTCCCAGTCGATGTCCGCGACCGTCACCACGGTCTCGTCCAGGTCCAGGGCGCGCTGCAACGCGGCGATGGCCAGGTCCGCCGCCATCGGCGGCACACCGGCGCGGCGCATGCGCCGCTCCAGCGCGTCGTCCGCGGCCATCCCGCCCTCGGCCCACGGGCCCCAGGCGATGGAGGTGGCGGGCAGCCCCTCGGCCCGCCGCCGCTCGGCCAGCGCGTCCAGGAAGGCGTTCGCGGCGGCGTAGTTGGCCTGACCGGCGGCCCCGATGGAACCCGCGAACGAGGAGAAGAGGACGAAGGCCGTGAGGTCCAGCTCCCGCGTCAGCTCGTGCAGGTTGGCCGCGGCGTCGGCCTTGGCGCGCAGCACGGAGGCGAAGCGCTCGGGAGTCAGCGACTCCAGGACGCCGTCGTCCAGCACCCCGGCCGCGTGCACCACGGCCGTCAGCGGGAACTCGGCGGGCAGGTCCGCCAGCAGCCCGGCCAGCGCCTCCCGGTCGGCCACATCGCAGGCCGCGACGGTGACCCGGGCGCCGGAGGCGGCGAGTTCGTCGCGCAACTCGGCAGCGCCGGGCGCGTCGAGGCCACGGCGGCTGGTGAGCACCACGTGCTCGGCGCCCTTCGCGACAAGCCAACGGGCCACCTGCGCACCCAGCGCGCCCGTACCGCCCGTCACCAGCACCGAACCCGCGCCCGGCCGCCAGTCGCGGCCACCCGCCGACCCGGCGGCCCGGGTCAGCCGGCGCCCGAAGACGCCGGAGGCGCGCACCGCCACCTGGTCCTCGGCCTCACCACCGGCCAGCACGCCCGCCAGCCGGGACAGCGCCCGGTCGTCCACCGTCTCCGGCAGATCGACCAGACCGCCCCACCGCTCGGCCAGCTCCAGGGCCGCGACCCGGCCCAGGCCCCAGACCCGCGCCTGCCACGGGTCCACCGGCCCGTCCGCCCGGCCGGTCGAGACCGCGCCGCGCGTGGCGACCCACAGCGGCGCGGCCACGCCCAGATCGCCCAGTGCCTGGGCCAGGGCGGCCGTGCGGACCAGCCCGTCGGCGCCCTCGGCGAGGGCCGGGAGCGCGAACACCCCGGCCACCGGGGCGTCGGCGACGGCCTCGCCCAGCCGCTCGGCCATGCCGGTACGGTCCCCGGCGGTCAGCTCGACCCGCCGGACCTCGGCGCCGCGCGCCGACAGCGTCCGTACGACGCCCTCGGCGAGCGCGCCGTCCGCCGCACCGGCCGGGGCGTCAGCCGGGGCGACGACCAGCCAGCGGCCGGTGAGCGTCGCCTCGGCACGGGCGGCCACCGGCTTCCAGGCCACCTGGTAGCGCCAGGCGTCCACGGTGGACCGCTCGCCCTGGCGGCGCCGCCACGAGGACAGCACCGGCAGGACCGCGCCCAGCGAGGAGAGTTCGTCGGCGTCCTCGGACTGGAGCGTCCCGGCGAGGGCCTCCAGGTCCTCGCGCTCGACGGCCTCCCAGAACCGCGCGTCCACCGAGTCCATGGCCACGGCGGCCTCGCGGACCTGCTCCGGGTCCTCCACCCAGAACCGCTGCCGCTGGAAGGCGTACGTCGGCAGCTCGACCCGGCGGGCCTCCGTACCGGCGAAGAACGCCGACCAGTCCAGGGCGAGGCCCCGGGTGTGCAGCGCGGCGAGGGCGGCCGTCAGCGACCACGGTTCGGCCCGGCCCTTGCGGAGCGCCGGGACGAAGGCGGCGGCATCGCCGGTGACGCACTCCTGGGCCATGGCGGTGAGCACCCCGTCCGGGCCCAGCTCGACGTAGGTGGTGACGCCCTGGGCTTCCAGGGTGCGGACTCCGTCGAGGAAGCGCACGGCCTCGCGGACGTGGCGCACCCAGAAGTCCGGGGTGGTGATCTCCTCGGCGGACACGACGTCGCCGGTGAGGTTGGAGACGATCGGGATGCGCGGGGCCTGGTAGGTGAGCCCCTGCGCCACCTCGCGGAACGCCTCCAGCATCCCGTCCATACGCGGGGAGTGGAAGGCGTGGCTGACCGTGAGCCGCTTGGTCTTCCGACCTTGAGCCTCGAAGCCCGCCGCGATCTCCAGCGCCGCGTCCTCATCACCCGCGATGACGACCGAGGTGGGCCCGTTGAGC
>NZ_BBOX01000350.1 GCF_001553455.1 Streptomyces hygroscopicus subsp. hygroscopicus | reverse complement strand
CCGGCCGCAGCCCCCACGCCTCAACGAGGCGGAACAAGGCCACTTCGAGAGCGAACAGCGCGGGCTGGGTAAACCCGGTCCGGTCCAGCGCCTCGGCGTCATTCCCGAACAGCACATCCCGCAGCGGCCGCTCCAGATGCGCGTCCAACTCCGCGCACACCGCGTCCAGCGCCTCCGCGAACACCGGATACGCCTCGTACAGCTCACGGCCCATCCCCAGCCGCTGGCTCCCCTGCCCCGTGAACAGGAACGCCACCTTGCCGCCCTCGGCCACCACGCCCCGCACCAGCCCGGCCGCCGACTCACCCCGCGCCAGCGCCTCCAGACCCGCGACCAGCCCGGCCCGGTCCCCGCCGACGACCACCGCGCGCCGCTCCAGCGCCGCCCGGCCCGTCGCCAGGGTGTGGCCGACGTCCGTGGCGTCCAGCTCGGGGTGGGCGCCGAGGTGGGCCAGGAGCCGCTCGGCCTGGCCGCGCAGGGCGGCCTCGGACTTGCCCGAGAGCACCCAGGGCACGGTCGGCAGTTCGGCCGCCGGACCGGCGGCGGGGGTCTCCTCCGGCGCGGGGGGCTGCTCCAGGATGGTGTGCGCGTTCGTGCCGCTCACGCCGAACGACGAGACGGCCGCCCGGCGCGGCCGGCCGAGCTCCGGCCACGGCCGGGCCTCGGTCAGCAGCTCGACGTCGCCCGCCGCCCAGTCCACGTGCGGGGTGGGCTCGTCGATGTGCAGCGTCCGCGGGAGCACCCCATGGCGCATCGCCATGATCATCTTGATGATGCCCGCGACACCGGCCGCCGCCTGGGTGTGGCCGATGTTGGACTTCAGCGAACCGAGCCACAGCGGCTGCCCCTCCGGCCGGTCGCGGCCGTAGGTGGCGAGCAGGGCCTGCGCCTCGATCGGGTCGCCCAGCGTGGTGCCGGTGCCGTGCGCCTCGACCACGTCCACGTCGGCGGTGGTGAGCCGGGCGCTGGTCAGTGCGTCGCGGATGACGCGCTGCTGGGACGGGCCGTTGGGCGCCGTCAGGCCGTTGGACGCGCCGTCCTGGTTGATCGCGCTGCCGCGCACGATGGCCAGCACCTCGTGGCCGTTGCGCCGCGCGTCCGACAGCCGCTCGACCAGCAGCATGCCCGCGCCCTCGGCCCAGCCCGTACCGTCCGCCGACGCCGCGAAGGACTTGCAGCGGCCGTCGGTGGACAGGCCCTGCTGGCGGCTGAAGTCGACGAACGTGTCCGGGGTGGCCATGACGGTCACACCCCCGGCCAGCGCCATCGAGCACTCGCCGTTGCGCAGCGCCTGCGCCGCCAGGTGCAGCGCCACCAGCGACGACGAGCACGCCGTGTCGATGGTGACCGCCGGGCCCTCGAGACCGAAGATGTACGCCACCCGGCCAGAGGCGATGCTGCCCGCGCCGCCGGTGCCGAGGTAGCCCTCGAGCCCCTCGGGCACGGCGGTCAGCCGGGTCAGATAGTCGTGGTACATGACGCCCGCGAACACCCCGGTCCGGCTGCCGCGTACGGCCGTCGGGTCGATGCCCGCCCGTTCGAACGCCTCCCAGGAGGTCTCCAGCAGCAGCCGCTGCTGCGGGTCCATCGCCAGCGCCTCACGCGGGTTGATCCCGAAGAAGTCCGGGTCGAAGTCGGCCGCGTCGTGCAGGAAGCCGCCCTCGCGGGTGTAGCTGGTGCCCACCTGGTCGGGGTCGCCGCTGAAGAGCGTGTCGAGGTCCCAGCCACGGTCGGCGGGGAAACCGGAGATGGCGTCGGTGGCGCCGATGACCAGCTGCCACAGCTCCTCGGGCGTGGTGACCCCGCCGGGGTAGCGGCAGCTCATGCCGACGATGGCGATCGGCTCGTCCTCGGTGACGGCCGCCACCGGGACCGGTGTGTGCGCCTCGGCCGCGTCCTCGTCCACCAGCTCGGTCCGCAGGTGGC
>NZ_BBOX01000349.1 GCF_001553455.1 Streptomyces hygroscopicus subsp. hygroscopicus | reverse complement strand
CCGCGCCCGCGTACCCGAGCACGGTCGCCACCTGTTCCCGCACCAGGTCCAGCAGCAGCCGCTCCTGCTCCGCCGCGCTCAGCCCGGCCAGCCGCCCGGCAAGACCGGTCTCACCGCCCGCCGCGACCGCGTCCACCGCGCGCCGCGCCGGGACCCGCACCAGACCGCGCAGCAGCGGCGAGACGGCGGGCTGGGTGCGCAGCGCCGCGAGGTCCAGGCGCATCGGCACCAGGGACGCCTCGTCGACGGTCAGCGCGGCGTCGAAGAGCCGCAGCCCCTCCGCCACCGGCAGCGGAGGCACTCCGGCCCGCCGCAGCCGGGCGATGTCGGCCTCGTCCAGGGTGTCGCCCATGCCGCCACCGGCCCACAGGCCCCACGCCAGCGAGGTGGCGGGCAGGCCCTGGGCGGCGCGGTGCTGGGCGAGGGCGTCCAGGAAGACGTTGGCAGCGGCGTAGTTGCCCTGCCCCGGACCGCCGAACACACCGGCGGCCGAGGAGAAGAGGACGAACGCGGACAGGTCGAGGTCGCGGGTCAGCTCATGCAGATGCCAGGCCGCGTCCACCTTCGGCCGCAGCACCCGCTCCACGCGCTCCGGAGTGAGCGAACCGATCACCCCGTCGTCCAGCACACCGGCCGTGTGCACCACAGCCGTCAGCGGATGATCGGCCGGAATGCCCGCCAGCACCTCCGCCAGCGCCTCCCGGTCCGCCACATCACACGCCGCCCAGCGCACCTCGGCGCCCAACTCGGCCAGTTCGGCGCCGAGTTCGGCAGCGCCCGGCGCCCGCTCGCCGCGGCGGCTCACCAGCAGCAGATGCCGCATCCCGCGCTCCGCCACCAGATGACGGGCCACCAGACCGCCCAGCGAACCGGACGCACCGGTCACCAGCACCGTGCCGTCCGGGTTCCACTCCGGGGCCCGGCCGTCGGCCGCCGACACGGCGCGGGCCAGCCGTGGCGTCTTGAGAACGCCCCGGCGCACCGCCACCTCGGCCTCGCCGCTCGCGAGCACGGCGGGCAGCGCGGCCCGGGAGTCCTCATGGCCGTCGAGGTCGATCAGGAGGAAGCGGTCCGGATTCTCGGACTGCGCCGACCGCAGCAGACCCCGGACGGCGCCGCCCGCCGGGTCCGCCACCGGCTCACCGGCCTCGGTGGCCACGGCCCCCGAGGTCAGCACCGCCAGCCGGGCGTCGGCGAACCGCTCGTCGGCCAGCCACTCCTGGGCCAGCACCAGCGTCTCTCCGGTGGCGCGGCGTGCCGCGTCCGCCGTGTTCCCGCCGTTCCCGCCGGTCTCGGCGTCCTCGGCGTCCTCGGTGGACGGCGCGACGAACACGACCTCCGGTACGGCCGCCGTACCCGACTCGACCGCCGCGGTCAGCGCCGCGAGGTCGCCGTACGCCGGGACGCCGAGCCCGAACGCGTCGGACCCCAGAACCGCCCAGCGGCCGTCACCCGGGCCACCGGTCGGACCGTCGCCCGCGGCGTCCGGTCCGGCGGCGTCCACCAGCCCGGCCGTCGTCCACTCCACGCGGTACAGCGACTCGTGGTACGCCGTACGCGCACTGTGCAGCTGCTCGGCCGAGACCGGGCGCAGCACCAGCGAGTCCACGGCCGCGACCGGCGCTCCGGCGGCGTCCGCGATCTCCAGCCGGACCCCGTCGCCGCCCACCGCGGCCATCCGCACCCGCAGCGTGGCCGCGCCGCTCGCGTACAGCGACACCCCGGTCCAGGCGAACGGCAGCCGCCCCTCGGTCTCGGTGCCGCCGAGCCCGGCCAGGCCGAGCGCGTGCAGCGCGGCGTCCAGCAGCGCCGGGTGCAGCCCGAACGCCGCGGCCTCCTCGGCCGTGGCCCCGTCCAGCGCCACCTCGGCGAACACCTCGCCGCCGCGCCGCCACGCCCTGCGCAGCCCCTGGAACGCGGGGCCGTAGGCGAAGCCGACGTCCCGCAGTTCCGCGTAACGGTCGCCGACCGCCACCTCCGCGGCGTCCGCCGGAGGCCACGCGCTCAGCTCGAACGACGCCTCCGGACGGCCGCCGGACGCCAGCACACCGGACGCGTGCCGGGTCCACGGCTCCTCGGCCGACAGGTGCTCGGCGCGGGAGTGCAGGGCCAGCGGGCGGCGGCCGGTGTCATCGGCCGCGCCGACCCACAGCCGCAGCTGGACGCCGCCCTCCCCGGACAGGACCAGCGGCGCTTCGAGGGTCAGCTCCTCCAGCACCTCGCAGCCGACCTGGTCACCCGCGCGGACGGCCAGTTCCACGAACGCGGTGCCCGGCAGCAGCACCGTGTCCATGATCGTGTGATCGGCGAGCCACGGGTGGGTGGACAGCGCGAGCCGCCCGGTGAACAGCATCCCGTCCGCGCCGGGCAGTTCGGCGCTGGCGCCGAGCAGCGGGTGCTCGGCCTCGCCGAGCCCCACCGCGGCCACGTCGCCGAGGAACAGCGACGAGACCTTCGGCCAGTAGCGCTGCCGCTGGAAGGCATACGTGGGCAGCTCGGCCAGCTGGTCCGGCGCGACCTGGGTGGCGCCGGTCCCGGCGTAGAAGGCCGCCCAGTCCACCGCCACCCCACGGACGTGCGCCCGCGCGAGGGCGGTGGTCAGCGCCTCGGCCTCGGGGCGGTCCTTGCGCAGCACGGCGACGAACCCGGCGTCCTGGCCGGTCACGCACTCCTGGGCCATGGCGGTGAGCACACCGTCCGGGCCCAGCTCCACGAACGTGGTGACACCCTGGGCCTCGAGCGCGCGGACGCCGTCCAGGAAGCGCACGGCCTCCCGGACGTGGCGCACCCAGAAGTCGGCCGTCGTGATCTCCTCGGCGGACACGACGTCGCCGGTGAGGTTGGAGACGATCGGAATACGCGGGGCCTGGTAGGTCAGCCCCTGCGCG
>NZ_BBOX01000348.1 GCF_001553455.1 Streptomyces hygroscopicus subsp. hygroscopicus | reverse complement strand
CCCGCCGGAAGCTCCTGCATCAACCGCCCACGAGCCGCCACCAACGCACACGCATCCGCCAGCGACAACACACCCGCCACATGCGCGGCAGCCAACTCACCGATCGAATGCCCGGACAGGACGTCGGGCCGCAGCCCCCACGCCTCAACGAGACGGAACAACGCCACTTCGAGAGCGAACAACGCGGGCTGGGTGAACTCCGTCCGGTCCAGTACCGCCGCGTCATCCCCGAACAGCACATCCGTCAACGGCCGTTCGAGACGCGGGTCCAACTCCGCGCACACCGCGTCCAGCGCCTCCGCGAACACCGGATAGGCGTCATACAGCTCACGCCCCATCCCCAGCCGCTGACTCCCCTGCCCCGTGAACAGGAACGCCACCCGGCCGCCGACCGCCGAACCCTCGATGAGCCCGGCCGCCGTGCGGCCCTCGGCGAGCGCCCGCAGGCCGGACAGCAGCCCGTCCCGGTCCTCGGTGACCAGCGCCGCGCGCTCCTCGAACGCCGAGCGGCCCACGGCCAGCGTGTAGCCGAGGTCGGCCGTCCGGAGCCCGGTCCGCGCGGTCAGGTAGCCGTGCAGCCGCTGGGCCTGGTCGCGCAGCCCGTCCGCCGTCCGGGCCGAGAGCAGCACCGGCAGGGCCCCGACGCCCTCGTCGGCGCCTTCCACAGCCTCGACACCCGGCTCCGGGGCCTCTTCCAGGACGGCGTGGGCGTTGGTGCCGCTGAAGCCGAACGAGGAGACGCCCGCACGGCGCGGACGGCCGGTCTCCGGCCACTCCCGCGCCTCGGTCAGCAGCTCGATGTCGCCCGCCGTCCAGTCGACGTGCGGGGTGGGCCGGTCCACGTGCAGCGTCCGGGGCAGCACTCCGTGCCGCATGGCGAGGACCATCTTCATCACACCGGCGACACCGGCCGCGGCCTGGGTGTGCCCGATGTTGGACTTGATGGAGCCCAGCAGCAGCGGCTGCCCCTCGGGCCGGTCCTGGCCGTACGTGGCGAGCAGCGCCTGCGCCTCGATCGGGTCGCCGAGCCGGGTGCCCGTGCCGTGCGCCTCGACCGCGTCCACCTCGGACGCCGACAGCCCGGCGCCCGCCAGCGCCTGGCGGATGACGCGCTGCTGGGACGGGCCGTTGGGCGCGGTCAGACCGTTGGACGCGCCGTCCTGGTTGACGGCCGTGCCGCGTACGAGCGCGAGCACCGGGTGGCCGTTGCGCCGCGCGTCCGACAGCCGCTCCACCAGCAGCATGCCCACGCCCTCGCCCCAGCCGGTGCCGTCCGCGTCCGCCGAGAACGCCTTGATCCGGCCGTCCTCCGCGAGCCCGCGCTGACGGCTGAAGTCCACGAACACACCGGGTGTGGACATCACGGTCACACCGCCCGCGAGCGCGATCGAGCACTCGCCGCCGCGCAGCGCCTGGATCGCCGAGTGGAGGGCGACCAGCGAGGAGGAGCAGGCGGTGTCGATGGTGACCGCCGGGCCTTCGAGCCCGAAGGTGTACGCGAGCCGGCCCGAGATCACGCTGGCCGCGTTGCCCGTGCCCATATGGCCTTCGAGGCCCTGCGAGTCGCCCAGCAGCAGGGACAGGTAGTCCTGTCCGTTGGTGCCGACGAACACACCGGCGGTGGAGCCGCGCAGCGTCGCCGGGTCGATGCCCGCCCGTTCGAACGCCTCCCAGGAGGTCTCCAGCAGCAGCCGCTGCTGCGGGTCCATCGCCAGCGCCTCACGCGGCGAGATCCCGAAGAACGCCGGGTCGAAGTCGGCCGCGTCGGTCAGGAACCCGCCCTCGCGGACGTAGGAGGTGCCCTCGACGTCCGGGTCCGGGTTGTAGAGCGTCCGGAGGTCCCAGCCGCGGTCGGCGGGCATGTCCGAGATGACGTCCGTACCGGACACCAGCAGCTGCCACAGCTCCTCGGGGGTGCTGACCCCGCCCGGGAAACGGCAGCTCATCGCGACGATCGCGATCGGATCGTCATCGTCCGCCGTCTGGGCCGCCGACGCGCCGCCGGTGGCCTTAGCCGGTCCGCCGAGCAGCTCGGCGAAGAGGTGGTCGGCGAGGGCGAGCGGCGTCGGGTAGTCGTAGACGAGGGTCGCGGGGAGCCGCAGATCGGTGGCGGCGCCCAGGCCGTTGCGCAGCTCGACGGCGGTCAGCGAGTCGAAGCCCAGGTCGCGGAAGGCCCGTTCGGGGCTGATGTCGGAGACGTCGGCGTGGCCGAGGACCTCCGCGACATGGGTCCGTACGAGGTCGAGCAGCGCGCGGTGGCGCTCCGCCTCGGGCAGGCCGAGGAGCCGCCGCGCGAGCGCGGAGGCCGTCTCGGCGGGCGTGGCCTCACCGGTTCCGGCGGCGCCCCGCGCGGCGGCCTGGCGCACCTCGGGCAGGTCGGCCAGCAGGGGGCTGGGCCGGGAGGCGGTGAAGCCGGGGGCGAACCGGTCCCAGTCGACGTCGGCCACCGTCACGGCCGCGTCGCCCAGGTCGAGGGCGCGCTGGAGTGCGCCGATCGCGAGGTCGGCGTCCATCGGGGGCATCCCGGCGCGGCGCATGCGCTGCTCCAGCGCCTCGTCGGCGGCCATGCCGCCCTCGGCCCACGGGCCCCAGGCGATGGAGGTGGCGGGCAGGCCCTCGGCCCGCCGCCGCTCGGCCAGCGCGTCCAGACAGGCGTTCGCGGCGGCGTAGTTGGCCTGGCCCGCGGCGCCCACGGTGCCGCTGGTGGAGGAGAACAGCACGAACGCGGACAGGTCGAGGTCGCGCGTCAGCTCGTCCAGGGCGAGCGCGGCGTCGGCCTTGGCGCGCAGCACGGAGGCGAAGCGCTCGGGAGTCAGCGACTCCAGGACGCCGTCGTCCAGCACCCCGGCCGCGTGCACCACGGCCGTCAGCGGGAACTCGGCGGGCAGGTCCGCCAGCAGCCCGGCCAGCGCCTCCCGGTCGGCCACATCGCAGGCCGCGACGGTGACCCGGGCGCCGGAGGCGGCGAGTTCGTCGCGCAGCCCGGCCGCGCCGGGCGCGTCGAGGCCACGGCGGCTGGTGAGCACCACATGCTCGGCGCCCTTCGTGACGAGCCAACGGGCCACCTGCGCACCCAGCGCGCCCGTCCCGCCCGTCACCAGCACCGTGCCGCGGGCGTTCCAGCTCTCGGACTCCGCCACCCGCCGGGCGGTCGCCCGTGCCAGCCGGCGGCCGAACACACCGGAGGCGCGGACGGCGATCTGGTCCTCGTCCCCGGCCCCGGCGAGGGCCGCCACGAGCCGCGACAGCACCCGGTCGGTCATGGTCTCGGGGAGGTCCACCAGACCGCCCCAGCGGTCGGGCAGCTCCAGCGCCGCCACCCGGCCCAGACCCCACACCCGCGCCCGGACCGGGTCCACCGTCTCGCCCTGGCGCCCGGTCGAGACCGCGCCCCGGGTGGCGCACCACAGCGGCGCGTCGATCGCGGCGTCCCCCATGGCCTGCACGAGGGCGGCCGTGGACAGCAGGGCATCGGCGTCCCCGACGGCCAGCAGCGACAGCACACCCGCCACCGCGCCGTCGTCGGCCGCCGTGCGCAGCCCCTCGGCGATGCCCGCCCGGTCCTCGGCGGCCAGGTCCAGCCGCCGTACCTCGGCGCCCCGCCCGGTCAGCGTGCCGACGACACCGTCCGCCCACGCGTGGGCGGTGGCCTCCCCGGCGGGGGTGACAACGAGCCACACCCCGGACAGCCGGGCGGCCGAGCCCAGCGACAGCGGCTTCCACGCCACCTGGTACCGCCAGCCGTCGACACCCGCCGCGGCCAGGTTCGCCACCGGCTCCTCGGGCCAGTAGCGGCGGTGCTGGAAGGCGTAGGTCGGCAGGTCCACGCGCCGCGCACCGGTTTCGGCGAAGAACGCGGCCCAGTCCGGCGCCACCCCGCGCACCTGCGCCCGTGCGATGGCGGTGGTCAGCGCCTCGGCCTCGGGACGGTCCTTGCGCAGCACGGGGACGAACGCGGCGCCCCGGCCGGTCACGCACTCCTGCGCCATGGCGGAGAGCACCCCGTCCGGGCCCAGCTCGACGTAGGTGGTGACGCCCTGGGCTTCCAGGGTGCGGACACCGTCGAGGAAGCGCACGGCCTCACGGACGTGGCGCACCCAGAAGTCGGCGGTCGCGATCTCCTCGGCGGAGACCACGGTGCCGGTGAGGTTGGAGACGACGGGGATCTGGGGGGCCTCGTAGGTCAGCCCCTCGGCCACCTCGCGGAACGCCTCCAGCATCCCGTCCATGCGCGGGGAGTGGAACGCGTGGCTCACCGTCAGCCGCTTGGTCTTACGCCCCTGTGCCTCGAAGCCCGCTGCGATCTCCAGCGCCACGTCCTCGTCACCGGCGATGACCACCGACGTGGGCCCGTTGAGGGCGGCGATCGACACCCGCTCGGTCAGCAGCGGCGCCACCTCGTCCTCCGACGCCTGCACCGCGACCATCGCGCCACCGGCCGGAAGCTCCTGCATCAACCGCCCACGAGCCGCCACCAGCTTCGCCGCATCCGCGAGCGAGAGCACACCCGCCACATGCGCGGCGGCCAGCTCACCGATGGAGTGACCGGACAGGAAGTCGGGCCGCAGACCCCACGCCTCCACCAGCCGGAACAACGCCACTTCGAGCGCGAACAGCGCGGGCTGGGTGAACCCCGTCCGGTCCAGCTCCTCGGCATCGTCCCCGAACAGCACCTCCCGCAGCGGCCGCTCCAGATGCGCGTCCAGCGCCGCGCACACCGCGTCCAGCGCCTCCGCGAACACCGGATAGGCGTCATACAGCTCACGCCCCATCCCCAGCCGCTGACTCCCCTGCCCGGTGAACAGGAACGCCGTCTTGCCGCTCGTGACCGTGCCCTCGATCAGCCCCGGCGCGGACTCCCCCCGCGCCAGCGCGTCCAGACCGCGCAGCAGGTCGTCCCTGCCGTCGGCCACCAGCACCGCGCGGTGGTCCAGCGCGGCGCGGCCGGTGGCCAGGGTGTGGGCGACATCGGCCGGTGCCAGGCCGGGCTGGGCCACCAGATGGGCGTACAGCCGCTCGGCCTGGGCCCGCAGGGCGTCGGCGCCCTTGGCCGACAGCGGGTACGGCAGCACACCGGGCCCGCCCCGCCCGGTCTCCGCCACCGACGCGGCGGTGTCGGCCGGGGCCTGCTCGATGATGGTGTGCGCGTTGGTGCCGCTGATGCCGAACGAGGACACCGCCGCCCGGCGCACACGGCCGGTCTCCGGCCACTCCCGCGCCTCGGTCAGCAGCTCGACGTCGCCCGCCGACCAGTCCACGTGCGGCGACGGCTCGTCCACGTGCAGCGTCCGCGGCAGCACCCCGTGCCGCATCGCCATGACCATCTTGATGATGCCCGCGACACCGGCCGCCGCCTGGGCGTGGCCGATGTTGGACTTGATGGAGCCGAGCCACAACGGCCGCTCCGCGTCCCGGTCCTGACCGTAGGTGGCCAGCAGCGCCTGCGCCTCGATCGGGTCGCCCAGCGTCGTGCCCGTCCCGTGCGCCTCGACCACGTCCACATCGGCGGTGGTCAGTCCGGCGCTGGTCAGCGCCTTGCGGATGACACGCTGCTGGGACGGGCCGTTGGGCGCGGTCAGACCGTTGGAGGCGCCGTCCTGGTTGACGGCCGAGCCGCGCACCACGGCCAGCACCTGGTGGCCGTTGCGCCGCGCGTCCGACAGCCGCTCCACCAGCAGCATGCCGACGCCCTCGCCCCAGCCGGTGCCGTCCGCCCCGGCCGCGAACGCCTTGCAGCGGCCGTCGGCGGCCAGGCCGCCCTGGCGGCCGAACTCGGTGAAGTGGCCGGGCGTCGTCATCACGGTGACACCGCCCGCGAGCGCCATCGTGCACTCGCCCTGGCGCAGCGCCTGGATCGCCCAGTGCAGCGCCACCAGCGACGACGAGCACGCCGTGTCGACGGTGACCGCCGGGCCCTCCAGACCGAGGGCGTAGGCGATCCGGCCGGACATGACGCTGCCCGCGTTGCCCGTCATCACATGGCCCGCGACCTCCGCGCCGGCCTGTTCCAGGCCCGCGTCGTAGCCGCTGTAGGCCGCGCCGACGAACACGCCGACCGAGCGGCCACGGAGCGAGTCCGGGTCGATCCCGGCCCGCTCGAACACCTCCCAGGAAGTCTCCAGCAGCAGCCGCTGCTGCGGGTCCATCGCCAGCGCCTCACGCGGCGAGATCCCGAAGAACGACGCGTCGAAGAGGTCCGCGTCGTGCAGGAAGCCACCGGCGCGGGCGTAGTCGGACGGGCCCGCGTCGGCCCCGTCGCCGTCCGCCGGCCACTGGCTCTCCCAGTTGCGGTTGACGGGGAATCCGGTGATGGCGTCCGAGCCGGTGGCCACGAGCTGCCACAGGTCCTCGGGCGTGCGGATGTCGCCGGGGTAGCGGCAGCCCATCGCGACGATGGCGATCGGGTCGTCGGCGAGGGAGACGGCGGTGGCGGCGAGCGCCGTGTCCGCCCGCTCGGCGGGCTCGTCGTCGTCCGGGCCGAGGAGTTCGGCGCGCAGGTGGTCGGCGAGGGCGGTGGGGTTCGGATGGTCGAAGACGATCGTGGAGGGCAGCTTGAGCCCGGTGGCGCCGGAGAGCCGGTTGCGCAGCTCCACGGCGGTGAGCGAGTCGAAACCCAGCTCCTTGAAGGCGCGGCGGGCCTCGATGGCGTCGGCCGACGCGTGGCCGAGCGCCGTGGCCACATGGGTGCGGACGAGGTCCAGCAGCGTCCGTCGGCGCTCGGTGGCGGACAGCGCCCGCAGCCGCTGGGCCAGGGACGAACCGGCGGCGACCGCGCTCGCGGCGGTACGCCGTCCGGTCGTCCGGATCAGCCCGCGCAGCAGCGCCGGGACCGGGCCGGAACCGGCGGCGGAACGCAGCGCCGCGAGGTCCAGCCGGGCCGGGACCAGCAGGGCCCGGCCGGTGCGGCACGCGGCGTCGAAGAGCGCCATGCCCTCGTCGTCGGTGAGGGCACCCATGCCGCTGCGGGCCAGCCGCAGCAGGTCGGTCTCGGTCAGATCGCCCGTGATACCGCCGGACTCGGCCCACAGCCCCCACACCAGCGAGGTGGCGGGCAGGCCCGCCGCGTGGCGGTGTGCGGCGAGCGCGTCGAGAAAGACGTTGGCCGCCGCGTAGTTGGCCTGGCCCGCGCCGCCCAGGGTGCCCGCGATGGCGGAGAACAGCACGAACGCGGACAGGTCGAGGCCACGCGTCAGCTCGTGCAGGTTCCAGGCCGCGTCCACCTTCGGCCGCAGCACCCGCGCCAGCTGCTCGGGCGTCAGGGTGGCGGCCGTGGCGTCGTCCAGCACACCGGCGGTGTGCACCACGGCCGTCAGCGGATGCTCGGCCGGGACGGCGGCCAGGGTCGCGGCGAGGGCGTCGCGGTCCGCGACATCGCAGGCGGCGAGGGTCACCTCGGCGCCGCGCTCGCGCAGTTCGGCGGCCAGCTCGGTGGCGCCGTCGGCGTCCGCGCCACGGCGGCTGGTCAGCAGGAGGTGGCGTACGCCGTGCTCGGCGACCAGGTGGCGGGCGAGCACCCGGCCCAGGGCGCCGGTGCCGCCGGTGATGAGCACGGTGCCGTGGGCGCCGAACGCCGGGGCGGGGGCGACGGGCCGCGTGGTGGTCTCGGACGCCGGGGTGGGGGCAGCGGACCGCGCGGTGGTCTCGGAGGCGGGGGCCGATGCGGCAGGCCGCGCGGTGGTCTCGGAGGCCGGGACGGGGGCAGCGGACCGGGTGGTGGTCTCGGACGCCGGGGCCGATGCGGCAGGCCGCGCGGTGGCCTCGGGCGCCGAGGCGCGGGCCAGGCGAGGCGCGAGGGCACGGCCCGCGCGCAGGGCGAGCTCCGGTTCACCGGTGGCCAGGGCATCGGAGAGCGCGTCGGCGAAGGTGGCGGAGGTGGCGGAGGTTGCGGTGGTTCTGGCGATTCCGGCGGTCTCGGGGCTTCCGGCGACCTTGGCGGTTCCGGCGGTTCCGATGGTTCCGGCGGTCCCGGCAGCCCCAGAGATCCCGGCGACCTCGGCGGTCCCGGCAGCCCCGATGGTCCCGGAGGTCTCAGTGGTCCGAGCGACCTCGGCGGTCCCGGCAGCCCCGGCGGTCTCGGTGGTTCCGGCGACCCCAGCGACCTCGGCAGTCCCGACGACCCCGGCGGTCCCAGCGACCCCGGCGGTCTCGTCCAAGTCCACGAGGACGAAACGGCCGGGGTTCTCGGTCTCGGCGGAGCGCACCAGGCCCCACAGAGGCGCGTGCACCAGGTCGGTGACGCCCTCCTCGCCACCGGCGGCCATCGCGCCCCGGGTGACGACCACCAGGCGCGCGTCGCCGAACCGCTCATCGGCCAGCCAGCTCCGTACCAGGGCCAGCGCACGCCGCGCCTCCCGGTGCGCGGCCTCGGCCACGCCCTCGTCCGCACCGTCACGTACCGGCGCGAAGGACGCGAGAACCAGTTCCGGGGCGGCGGTGTCACCCGCTTCCACGGCCGCGCCCAGCGTGGCCAGGTCGGGGGCGGAGGCGGCGGCCACCCCGGCCGCAACCAGCCCGAAGGGGTCGTCCCCCAGGACGGTACGGCGGGCGGCGGCGTCCGGACCGGCGGAGGTGGTCCGCGGGGCCACCCAGTCGAGCCGGAACAGGCTCTGCCACTCGATGTCCGCGTCACCGGTGAGGTCGTCGGGAAGCGGACGGCAGCGCAGTCCGTCAACGGTGGCGACGGGCTCGCCGGTGGCGTCGGCGAGCGCCACGGTCACCGTGTCGGCTCCGGCCGGGGCGATCCGCACGCGCAGCGCGGACGCGCCCTCCGCGTACAGGGAGACGCCCTGCCAGACATCGGTCAGCTGGGCGGGCCCACGGCCGTAGAGGGCGTGCAGGGCCGCGTCCAGCAGCGCCGGGTGCACGGCGAAGCGTTCGGCGCCGGGCTCGGCGGCGTCGTCCAGCCGTACCTCGGCGAAGAGTTCGTCCCCGCGCCGCCAGGCGGCCGTCAGCCCCTGGAACACCGGGCCGTGCCGCAGCCCCTCCTCGGCCAGCCGGGCGTAGAGCGCTTCGGGCCCGATGGTCTCGGCGGCGGTCGGCGGCCATTCGACCAGGTCGAACGACGGTTCGGGGGCACCGGAGGTGAGCACACCGCTGGCGTTGCGCGCCCACGCCGTGTCGGCGGCGGCGTTCTCCGCGCGGGAGGAGACGGTGAACGAGCGGTGCCCGGTGTCGTCT
>NZ_BBOX01000347.1 GCF_001553455.1 Streptomyces hygroscopicus subsp. hygroscopicus | reverse complement strand
CCAAGCAACGGATGCCCCGCGAGCTCCAGCCCCACCGACGCCACATCACCCACCGACACCGCACCCGGCTCCAACCAGAACCGCTCATGCTGGAAGGCATACGTCGGCAGATCCACACGACGCGCACCCGTCCCGGCGAAGAACCCGGCCCAGTCCACCGCCACCCCACGCACATGCGCCCGCGCAACGGCCGTGGTCAGCGCCTCGACCTCGGAACGATCCCTGCGCAGCACGGCGACGAACCCAGCGTCGGAGGCGGCGTCGGTCACGCACTCCTGCGCCATCGCCGTCAGCACACCATCCGGGCCCAGCTCGATGAACGTGGTGACACCCCGGGCCTCAAGCGTGCGCACACCATCGAGGAAACGGACGGCCTCACGGACATGGCGGACCCAGAAGTCCGCGGTCGTGATCTCCTCGGCGGAGACCACGTCCCCAGTGAGGTTGGACACGATCGGGATGCGCGGGGCCTCATACGACAGCCCCTCCGCGACCTCGCGGAACGCCTCCAGCATCCCGTCCATACGCGGCGAGTGGAACGCGTGGCTGACGGTGAGGCGCTTGGTCTTACGGCCCTGAGCCTCAAAGCCCGCCGCGATCTGAACCGCCGCGTCCTCATCACCCGCGATGACCACCGACGTAGGCCCATTGAGCGCGGCGACGCTCACGCCCTCGGTCAGCAACGGCGTGACCTCGTCCTCCGACGCCTGCACGGCAATCATCGCGCCACCGGCGGGCAGTTCCTGCATCAGACGGCCACGCGCCGCCACCAACGCGCAGGCGTCCGCCAGCGACAACACACCCGCCACATGCGCGGCAGCCAGCTCACCAATCGAATGCCCGGACAGGAAGTCGGGCCGCAGACCCCACGCCTCAACGAGACGGAACAACGCCACTTCGAGAGCGAACAACGCGGGCTGGGTAAACCCGGTCCGGTCCAGCTCCTCGGCATTATCCCCGAACAGCACATCCTTCAAAGGCCGTTCGAGACGCGGATCCAACTCCGCACACACCGCGTCCAACGCCTCCGCGAACACCGGATAGGCGTCATACAGCTCACGCCCCATCCCCAACCGCTGGCTGCCCTGCCCCGTGAACAGGAACGCCACCTTGCCACCGGCCACCGTGTCCTCGACCAGCCCAGCGGCACCACGCCCCTCGGCCAACGCCCCCAACCCGGCCAACAACCCCGCACGGTCCTCGGCCACCACCACCGCACGCCGGTCAAACGCCGACCGACCCGTCGCCAGCGAGAACCCCACATCCACCGGACGCAGATCAGGCTGCGCCTCCACATGCCCCACCAGCCGCTCGGCCTGCGCCCGCAGCGCAGCCGCACCCCGCCCCGAAACAACCCACGGCACCACAGCCGGAGACACCCCAGCAGCCGAAGACACACCAGCCGGAGACACCCCAGCAGCCGAAGCACCCCCAGCGGGCTCCTCCTCCGGCGCCTGCTCGATGATCGTGTGCACATTCGTGCCGCTCACACCGAACGACGAGATGCCCGCACGGCGCGGTTGGCCGGTTTCGGGCCACGGCCGCGCCTCGGTCAGCAGCGCCACCTCTCCCGCCGACCAGTCGACGTGCGGGGTGGGCTCGTCCACGTGCAGCGTCCGCGGCAGCACCCCGTGCCGCATCGCCATGACCATCTTGATGACGCCGCCGATACCGGCGACGTTCTGGGTGTGGCCGATGTTGGACTTCAGCGAGCCGAGCCAGAGCGGACGGCCCTCCGGCCGGTCTTGGCCGTAGGTGGAGATGAGCGCCTGGGCCTCGATGGGGTCGCCCAGCGTGGTGCCCGTGCCGTGCGCCTCGACCGCGTCCACGTCGGCGGGGGTGAGGCGGGCGTTCTCCAGCGCCTGGCGGATGACGCGCCGCTGGGACGGGCCGTTCGGTGCGGTCAGACCGTTGGACGCGCCGTCCTGGTTGACGGCCGAGCCCCGCACCACGGCCAGCACCTGGTGGCCGTTCCGCCGCGCGTCCGACAGCCGCTCGACCAGCAGCACGGCGACGCCCTCGGACCAGCCGGTGCCGTCCGCCGACGCGGCGAATGACTTGCAGCGGCCGTCGGCGGAGAGCCCGCGCTGACGGCTGAACTCCACGAACACGTCCGGGGAGGACAGCACGGTCGCGCCCGCCGCCAGCGCGAGCGAGCACTCGCTCTGCCGCAGCGCCTGGACCGCCAGGTGCAGCGCGACGGAGGAGGACGAGCAGGCGGTGTCGATGGTGGCCGCCGGGCCCTCAAGACCGAAGGCGTACGAGATGCGCCCGGACGCGACGCTGGCGGCGGTGCCGGTGAGCAGATGGCCCTCGACACCCTCCGGGAGGTCGTACTCGCCCGCCCCGTACGCCTGTGTGGACGCGCCGACGAACACACCGGTACGCGAGCCGCGTACCGTCGCCGGGTCGATCCCGGCCCGTTCGAACGCCTCCCAGGAGGTCTCCAGCAGCAGCCGCTGCTGCGGGTCCATCGCCAGCGCCTCACGCGGCGAGATCCCGAAGAAGCCCGGGTCGAACCGGCTGGCGTCGTGCAGGAACCCGCCCCCGCGGGCGTAGAACGTGCCCTCGCGCTCCGGGTCCGGGTCGTACAGCGCCTCGATGTCCCAGCCGCGGTCGGTGGGGAAGCCCGAGATGGCGTCCCGGCCGTCCGCGACCAGCCGCCACAGCTCCTCGGGGCTGCCGACGCCGCCGGGGAACCGGCAGCTCATGCCGACGATCGCGATCGGTTCCCGGGACGCGTCGGTGAGCTGCTGGTTCTGCTTCCGCAGCCGCTCGGTTTCCTTCAGCGAGGCCCGCAGCGCGTCAACGAGCTTTTCGTTGGGGGTTGTCATCGTGTACTCCGTGCTTGGGCCCGCGTCAGGAATCGCTGCCGTCGAGGCTGTCGAGGTCGAGCGCCATGTCGATGAGGTGCTGGACGTCCATGTCGTCGATGGACGCGGCGTCGTCCTCGACGCGGCTGGTGTCGGAAGTGGCTGCCTGCGGATCGGCCAGCCGGAGCAGCGTGTCCAGCAGCCCGGCCTCCCGGATCCGGCTCATCGGGATGGTGGCCAGGGTGCGGCGCAGCTCGGCGTCCTGCGGATCGGTGTCCACCTCGGCCGGGGCGTGGCCGGGGCCGTGGCCCGGTCCGTCCGGGACCAGCTCGGTCAGCAGATGCCCGGCGAGCGCCGCCGGGGTCGGGTAGTCGTAGACCAGGCTCGCGGGCAGCTTGAGGCCGGTGGCCGAGCCGAGCCGGGTGCGCAGCTCGACCGCGGTGAGCGAGTCGAAGCCCAGCTCGCTGAAGGCGCGTCCGGACTCGACGTCGTCGGCGGAGGCGTGGCCGAGGGCGGTGGCCACATGGGTGCGGACCACCTCCAGCACCGCGTCCTGGCGGTCGGCCGGGGCCAGCCCGGCGAGCCGGTCGCGCAGCGCCGACGCCCCGTCGGCCGCCGCCGGGTCCGCGGATTCGCCCTCGCCGCCGCCCCGCAGGGCCTTGGCGGCCTGGGGCAGGTCGTCGATCAGCGGGCGGGGGCGGGCGGCGGTGAAGGCCGGGGCGAACCGCTCCCAGTCGACATCGGCGACGGTCACCGCGGTCTCCCGGCGGGAGAGCACCCGCTGGAAGGCGACCATGTTCAGGTCGGGCGCCATCGGCGGCAGTCCGCGGCGGCGCAGCTGCTCCTCGGCGTCGCCCTCGGCGGCCAT
>NZ_BBOX01000346.1 GCF_001553455.1 Streptomyces hygroscopicus subsp. hygroscopicus | reverse complement strand
CGGGTCGGCGTCCTCGCCGAAGAGAGCGTCGAGGTGGACCGCTCCGGTGGTCTTGGCCGCCACGATCCGGGCGAACTCGCTCAGTTCGGTGCCGGTGCCCGGCTCCTGGGAGATCCCGGCCGAGTGCACCACGGCCCGTACCGGGGTGCCGTCCGCGGCCAGCTTCGCCACGAGCCCGGCGAGCGCCTCGCGGTCGGCCACATCGCACGCCTCGACGGTCACGGCGGTGTCGGTGCCGGACAGTTCGGCCACGATCTCGGCCGCGCCCGGCGCGTCCGGGCCGCGGCGGCTGAGCAGCACCAGCCGCTCCGCGCCGTGGTGGGCCAGCCAGCGGGCGACGTGCCGCCCCAGCGCGCCGGTGCCACCGGTCACCAGTACGGTGCCGCACGGCGTCCAGGGCTCGGCGGTGGCGGTGGCCGCGTCGCGCGGGGCCGGGACGAGACGGCGTACGAAGACACCGGTGGCGCGGATCGCCACCTGGTCCTCGTGGTCGGCCCCGGCGAGCACGGCCGCGAGCCGCTCCAGCGCCCGCTCGTCCACCGTCTCCGGCAGGTCGACCAGACCGCCCCAGCGCTCGGGCTGTTCCAGGGAGACGACCCGGCCGTAGCCCCAGACCTGGGCCTGGACGGCGCTGTCCAGCCGGTCGGCGCCGCCGGTGGAGACCGCGCCCCGGGTGAGGCACCACAGCCGCGCCGGGGCGCCGTCGCCCTGCCGCGCCGGGGCATCGCCGCCCTGCCGTGCCAGCGCCTCGGCCAGCGCACCGGTCAGCGCCAGGCCGACCGGCACCGCCGGATGCGCCGGATGCGGCCGCTCGTCCAGCGCCAGCAGGGACAGCACTCCGGCCACCGGGCCGCCGCCGTCCGCCGATGCCCGCGCGAGGCGGTCGGCCACGGTCGCGGGGTCGGTGTCCGCGGCGTCCAGGGCGACGCGGACGACCCGCGCCCCGCGCCGCGTCAGGTCGTCGGTGACGACGGTGATCCGGGTGTCGTCGGCGTGGTCCGCCGGGACGACGGCCAGCCAGGTTCCGGCCGGGGCCGGAGAGCCGGACGGGCCCTGCGGACGCGGCTTCCACACCACGTTGTACAGGTGCGCGTCGGCGGCGGACCGCTCGCGCTGGGTGCGGCGCCACGACGACAGGGCGGGCAGCACCGCGCTGAGCGGCTGGTCACCCTCGACCCGCAGCTCGGTGGCGAGCGACTCCCAGTCCTCGCGCTCCACGGCCTCCCAGAACCGCGCGTCCACCGCGTCCACCGCGTCCACGGCGCCCTCGGCCGGGGCCGCGGCCTCCAGGGCGGTGTCCGGCCAGTAGCGGCGGCGCTGGAACGCGTACGTGGGCAGGTCGACGCGGTGGGCGCCGGTCCCGGCGAAGTACCCGGCCCAGTCCACCTCGGCGCCCCGGACGTACGCCTGGGCGAGGGCGGTGGTGAGGGTCTCGGCCTCGGGGCGCCCGCCGCGCAGCGCGGCGGCGAACGCGGCGTCCTGGCCGGTCACGCACTCCTGGGCCATGGCGGTGAGCACACCGTCCGGGCCCAGCTCCACGAACGTGGTGACGCCCTGGGCCTCGAGCGTGCGCACGCCGTCCAGGAAGCGCACGGCCTCGCGGACGTGGCGCACCCAGAAGTCGGCGCTCGTGATGTCCTCGGCGGACACCAGCTCGCCGGTCAGGTTGGACACGATCGGGATGCTCGGGGCCTCGTACGACAGCCCCTGCGCC
>NZ_BBOX01000345.1 GCF_001553455.1 Streptomyces hygroscopicus subsp. hygroscopicus | reverse complement strand
CCCGCACAGGAAGTCCGGCCGCAGCCCCCACGCCTCCACCAGCCGGAACAACGCCACCTCCACCGCGAACAACGCGGGCTGCGTGAACCCCGTCCGGTCCAGCACCGACGCGTCGTCCCCGAACAGCACGTCCTTCAAAGGCCGTTCGAGACGCGGATCCAACTCCGCACACACCGCGTCCAACGCCTCCGCGAACACCGGGAAGGCGTCATACAGCTCACGGCCCATGCCGAGCCGCTGGCTCCCCTGCCCCGTGAACAGGAACGCCACCTTGCCATTGCCAGCCGTGTCCTCGACCAGCCCAGCGGCAGCACGCCCCTCGGCCAGCGCCGCGAGCTGCTCGCCGAGGAGGTCGCCGTCCCGGCCGAGCAGCACGGCCCGGTGCTCCAGGGCGGAGCGGGAGGTGGCCAGGGAGTACGCGAGGTCGAGCGGGCGCGGCCCGTCGGCCCCGGCGTCCACGAGGGGGCGCAGCCGCCCGGCCTGGGCCCGTAGCGCGTCCTCGGTACGGCCCGAGACCGGCCAGGCGAGGACGGGCAGGGACCGCTCCGGAGCGGGCGCGGGGGCCGGGTCGGCGGCCGGGGCCTGCTCGATGATCGCGTGCGCGTTGGTGCCGCTGAAGCCGAACGACGACACACCCGCGCGGCGCGGACGGCCGGTCTCCGGCCAGGGCCGGGCCTCGGTCAGCAGCTCGATGTCGCCCGCCGACCAGTCGACGTGCGGGGTCGGTTCGCTGATGTGCAGGGTGCGCGGCAGCAGGCCGTGCCGCATGGCCAGGACCATCTTCATGATGCCGGCGGCGCCCGCCACGGCCTGGGTGTGGCCGATGTTGGACTTCACCGAGCCCAGCCACAGCGGTCGGCCCTCGGGCCGGTCCTGGCCGTAGGTGGCCAGCAGCGCCTGCGCCTCGATCGGGTCGCCCAGCGAGGTGCCGGTGCCATGGGCCTCCACGACGTCGATGTCCGCCGCCGACAGCCCGGCGGTCGCGAGGGCCTGCCGGATGACGCGCTGCTGGGACGGGCCGTTGGGCGCGGTCAGGCCGTTCGACGCGCCGTCCTGGTTGATCGCGGTGGAGCGCAGGACGGCGAGCACCGGGTGGCCGTTCCTGCGGGCGTCGGAGAGCCGCTCCACCAGGAACAGGCCCACGCCCTCGGCCCAGTTGGTGCCGTCCGCGTCGGCCGAGAACGCCTTGATCCGGCCGTCGGCGGCCAGTCCGCGCTGACGGCTGAACTCCAGGAAGGCGCCCGGGGTCGACATCACCGTGACGGCACCGGCCAGGGCGAGCGAGCATTCGCCGCCGCGCAGCGCCTGCGCGGCCAGGTGCAGCGCCACCACCGACGACGAGCAGGCGGTGTCGACGGTGACGGCCGGGCCTTCGAGCCCGAAGGCGTAGGACAGCCGGCCGGACGCCACGCTGGCGGAGTTGCCGGTGCCGAGGTGTCCTTCGAGGCCCCGCGGCTCGTTCAGCCACAGCGTCAGGTAGTCCTGGTCGTTGGAGCCGATGTAGACGCCGGTCCGGCTGCCGCGCAGGGACGCGGGGTCGATCCCGGCGCGTTCGAACGCCTCCCAGGAGGTCTCCAGCAGCAGCCGCTGCTGCGGGTCCATCGCCAGCGCCTCACGCGGCGAGATCCCGAAGAACGCGGCGTCGAAGTCGGCCACGTCGTGCAGGAAGCCGCCCTCGCGGGTGTAGCTGGTGCCCTCGAGGTCGGGGTCGTCGCTGTAGAGGGTGGCGAGGTCCCAGCCGCGGTCGGCGGGGAACGGGGTGATCGCGTCGTCCCCGGCGACCAGCAGCTGCCACAGCTCCTCGGGCGACCGTACGCCGCCGGGGAACCGGCAGCTCATGGCGACGATCGCGATCGGGTCGTCACGGTCCGCGGCGCTGATCACCCGGTCGGGGACGACCTCCTCGGCCGGGTCCCCGACGATCTCCGCGCGCAGATGGCCCGCGAGGGCGGCCGACGTGGGGTAGTCGAAGACGAGCGTCGGCGGCAGCCGCAGCCCGGTCGCCTCGCGCAGCAGGTTGCGGAGTTCGACGGCGGTCAGGGAGTCGAAGCCCAGGTCCTTGAACGCCCGGCCCTCCTCGACTGCCTGCGGGCCCGCGTAGCCGAGAACGGCCGCGACCTGGGTGCGGACCAGGTCCAGCAGCAGCCGGTCCTGCTCGGCCGCGCTCAGCCCGGCCAGCCGCTCCGCCAGCGCGGAGCCGCCGCCC
>NZ_BBOX01000344.1 GCF_001553455.1 Streptomyces hygroscopicus subsp. hygroscopicus | reverse complement strand
CTCCCGCCGTCCCCGCCCCGCCGCCGCGCCGCGCGGACGCGGCCGGGCGGCCGGACGTCGCCGCGGCCGTGGACGAGGTCAAGCGCCTGCTCGACCAGGGCCGGATCACCCAGGCCGTGGACATCCTCGGCGCCATCCTCCCGGCCGCCGCCGCCGAGCACGGCGAGCACTCCGCCGTCGTACGGGCGTTGCGCAAGCAGTACGCGGCGACGCTGATGGACGACGGGCAGTACCGCCGCGCCCTGCCCGAACTGCGCCGGCTGGCCGATGAGTACGCCGCCGAGTCCGGACCGCTGGCCCTGCGCGCGTCGCTGCAGTTCCGCTACGAGGCCGCCCAGTGCCTGGAGCAACTCGGCGAACCGGCCGCCGCGCTCTACGAATACCGCGGTCTGCTGCCCTCCTTCGAGCAGTACGCCGCGGACGACCCCGCCCAGCCCCTGGACGTCCGCCGGCGCATCGGCCATCTGCTGCTGTCCCTCGGCGACCGCCCGGCGGCCCATGACACCCTCGTCCGCCTCCTGCACGACGCGGAGCGGCTGCACGGACCGCACCACCCCTTCCCCGCGGAGGTCCGGCGGACGCTGGAGTGGCTGGGCCAGGTGTGCGGCTGAGGCGGGCTGGGGGCCGGTCCGGGCGGCGGACGGCGGCCGGGGGCTGACCAAGACCGCGGTGAATCGTTGTCCAAGCAGTGGCCTAGGCCGCGCCGACTCCATACCATCGATCAACGCCAGATCGTTTGTCGCGCCGCACGATCTCTGCCGGGAGGCTCAATGATCCGCCGCCGTACTGCGCTCTCCGTCTCCGCCGCGTCCGCCCTCCTCCTCTCCGCCCCCCTGCTCACCGCGTGCGGCGAAGCCCCGCGGCCCGGCGCCGCGGCGGTCCTGGACGGCGGCCGGATCACCGTGTCCGAACTCCAGGCGCAGGTCAAGGACGTCCGTGCGGCACAGCGCGACGATCCGAGGGCGGCTCAGATGGTCGCGAGCAGCGGCCGGCTGAGCCAGGACACACTGATCCGGATGATCCAGTTCCGGGTGATCGAGCGGGCCGGCCAGGACCACGGGATCAGCCCCACCCGCCGCGAGGTGCAGCGCGCCCGCGCCAGTGCCGAGGCGCAGAGCGGCGGGGCCAAGGCCCTGCGCGCGCTGTATCTGCAGCAGGGCATCGCGCCCGGCCGGATCGACGAGGCCGTCCGGATGGACCTCACCCGCAACGCCCTGCTGCGCAAGCTCGGCACCGCCAAGGTCAACGAGGTCTTCACCCGGACCTCCAAGGCGCTCGACATCCGGGTGAACCCGCGCTACGGAAAGTGGGACAACACCCAGGGCACCGCCGTGCTCGCCAAGGAGGCGTGGCTGCGCACCTCCGGCGGCGCCCGGGAGCAGGCGTAAGTTACGTTGCAAGGGTGACCGCACCTGACTCGTCCGTCCCCGCCGACGCCACCGCCACGGGACGCGTCGTCCTGCTCACCACCAGCCACCGGGTGGCGCCGGGGCTGCTGTCCTGGCCCGCCTGGCAGGCGCTGCGCGGCGCCGACCGGGTACTGTCCGGCGACCCGGACCATCCGCAGCTGCCGTATCTGCGGGAGGCGGGCGTGGCGGTGGAAACGGGTTCCCCGGCCGCACGCGAGCTGGTCGACTACTGCCGGGCCGAGGGCGGCCGTACGGCCGTCGTGATCACCTCCGCCGAGGGCGAGTCCGAGCTGACCGACGGGCTGGCGCGGCTGGCCGGGTCCGGCCGGGAGGCGATGCCGGACCTGGAGCTGCTGCCCGGCTCCTACGATCTGCCGGGCGCGCGGCTGCTCGATCTGGTGCAGGTGATGGACCGGATCCGGGCCGAGTGCCCGTGGAGCGGCACCCGGACCAACGAGGAGCTGGTCAAGTACGGCATCGAGGAGGCGTACGAACTCGTCGAGGCCATCGAGGAGGGCGACCGCGAGGCGCTGCTCGAGGAGCTCGGCGATGTGCTGTTGCAGGTCGTCTTCCACGCCCGGATCGCCCAGGACGACCCCGAGCACCCGTTCTCGATCGACGATGTGGCGGGCGGCATCGTGGACAAGCTGATCCACCGCCATCCGCATGTCTTCGGCGACGAGGCCGCCGAGACCCCCGAGGACGTCAGGCGGCACTGGCTGCGGACCAAGGCGGTCGAGAAGCGGCGTGACTCGGTCACCGAAGGGGTGCCGCTCGGTCAGCCCGCGCTCGCGCTGACCGCCAAACTGGCCTCCCGCGCCCGGACGGCCGGCCTGGACGTGGCCCTGCCGGACGGGGCGGGCATCGGCTACGACCTGCTGGCGCTCGCGGTGCGCGCCGAGGCGGACGGGGTGGACCCGGAGGCGGCGCTGCGGGCGGCGGCCCGCGCCTACCGCGACGCGATACGGGCGGCGGAGGGCGTCACGGCGGACTGCCCCGGGACGGACTGACCCGGGACGGGACGGACTGATCCGGGACGGAGCGGCCCGCGGGGCGCGCCGGGGGCCGTGCCGCGCGGCGGGATGTGACGTGCGTGGGGCCGGAGTGATATCCGGGCGGGTCCGGGTACCCGGCGGTCATGGATACGTACACCGAGGATCTCGCCGTGTCCCGGGACCTGCTGGTCGGGACGGGACCGTTCGTCGTCGGCCTGGTGGTCGTCATCCTGTGCTTTGGAGCCGTGTGGTGGGGGATACGGCTACGGGCCCGTGAACCGGCCCCGCCCCAGAGTTCGCAGCCCCGCGCCGGTGCCTGGCAGGAGGCCCGGGAGGCCGACCGCGAGGCGCGGGCGGCGGGCCACGGCCCGGGGCACCAGGACGAGGAGGACCGGGTCGGCTATGTCACCCAGAACCGCGAGCCCGATGAGCTGGACCAGGACGGCGGCCGCCGGCTCCCCTACGAGCTGGGGGGCTCCGGGACCCGGGACGCCGGCAGCGGCGGCACCGAGGGCCGGCGGAAGTGGACCGAGGGCAGCAGCGGCTCGTTCGGCAACGGCTGAGGCACGCGGTGGGGACACGCGGTGGGGACACGAGGTGGGGACACGCGCGATTGAGACACCTGGCGAGTCACATGGCGTGGCGAGACACCGGGATGAGCCGCGGGGCCGGGACACGAGGCCGGGACACCGCGCCGAGGCACCGACCAGGGCGCGGTCAGGGGGACCGACCGGGGACCGGTCAGGGGGTGTCGGACGGGCCGCCGGGCGTGGGGGCCGGGCGGCCGGTGCGCGACGCGGGCCCGGCACCGGTGGTGTCCGGGGCCGGCCCCGCGTCGCGCCGTACGGGTCAGGACCGGTTGGGCACCGGCTCCAGCGTGGCGCGGAAGTGGCGCAGGATCGGGGACTGGTCGGTGATCCGGAAGCCGTACACCTGGTCCGTGTTCTTGGCGATCTTCGCCAGCGTCTCGCCCACGTGGTCGTAGTGGCTGCGCGTGTAGACCCGGCGCGGCAGGGCGAGCCTGACCAGCTCGTACGGCGCGCTCTTCACCGGGTTCCCGTGTTCGTCCTCCTCGCCGAGGTAGAGCGAGCCCAGCTCGGCCGAGCGGATGCCGCCCTCCAGGTAGAGCTGGCAGGCCAGGGCGTGGCCGGGGTAGTGGTGGGCCGGGATGTGCGGCAGCAGCCGTCCGGCGTTGAGGTAGAGCGCGTGCATACCGGGCGGCTCGACGATGTCCACGCCCGCGGCGCGGACCCGGTGGGCGAGGTGGGAGGCGATCTCGGCGCGCTCGGCGAGATAGCTGGGCTCGGTCACCTCGGTCAGCCCCTGCGCCATCATGTCGAGGTCGCGTCCGGCCAGACCGCCGTAGGTCGCGAACCCCTCGGTGGCGATGAGGAGCAGCTCGCACTTCTGGGCGAGTTCCGGGTCGTTGGTGCCGATGAAGCCGCCGATGTGGACGATGCCGTCCTTCTTGGCGCTCATCACGCAGCCGTCCGTCAGCCGGAACGCTTCCTCGGCGACCTGCCGCGGCGTGCGGTCGCGGTAGCCCTCCTCATGACGGGTGACCAGCCACGCGTTCTCCGCGAACCGGGCGGCGTCCAGGAAGAACGGGACACCGTGCTGACGGCAGAGGGCGGACGCCCGCTTGAGGTTCTCCATGGAGACGGGCTGACCGCCGCCGCCGTTGTTGGTGATCGTCATGACCACCACGGCGACCCGGGAGCCGTCGGGGCCGGCCAGTGTCGCGGCGAGCGCGTCCAGGTCGATGTTGCCCTTGAACGGCTCGGTGCTGTCGAGGTTCCTGGCCTCGGGACACGGCAGGTCGCGCGCCTCGGCGCCGGTGAGCTCGACATTGGCCCGGGTGGTGTCGAAGTGGGTGTTCGACAGCACGAGGTTGCCCCGCTCCAGCAGGGTGGAGAACAGCACCCGCTCGGCGGCGCGCCCCTGGTGGGCCGGGAGGACGTGCGCGTAACCGGTCAGCTCGGTCACCGTCTCGTGGAAGCGGTAGAACGAGCGGGAGCCCGAGTAGGACTCGTCCCCGGCCATCCCCGCGGCGAGCTGGGCGGCGGAGAGCGCGCCGGTGCCCGAGTCGGTGAGCAGGTCGATGGTCACCTCATCGGCGCGCAGATCGAAGAGGTTGTAGTTCACACGCTTCAGCGCCGCCTCGCGCTGCTGCCGTGTGGTGACGGGTATCGGTTCGACGACCTTGATCCTGTACGGCTCCACGCTGACCGCTGCTCCTGTCCTTTTCGTTGTTCCGTTTCTCGGCGGGTGTCACAGCCGTGCCCGCGCCCGGTCGCGGGTGGGGACCGTCTCGCGGGGCGGCCGCACCTCGTACGCCTCGGAGGAGACGTAGACGGTCACCCGTGTCGGCCGGCCGCGCTGGTGGACCAGTGCCAGATAGGCGATCAGGCCCACCCCGTCACTCAGCGGGCGGGGGCTCACGGCGGCCAGCGCCCGGTCCAGTGCCGCACTGTCCATGTCATGTTCGCGCAGCACGGCCACCGCCCGGTCCCGTGCCTCGCCGTCGTGCCGGACGTAGTCGCGGACCGGCACGTGGAGGGTGTAGCCGCTGGGCCGCCCGGTCGCCGTCTCCGTGAAGGAGTGGCAGGTGAGGGCGGGGCGCCCGGCGAGCCGGCCGGTGTCCTCGGTGGGCCCCGGGTCTCCCGGGGCGGGGAGGTCACCGGCGGTGCGGAAGAACTCCTCCAGCTGCTCCCGGCTCGGTGGGGGCGACATCCGGGGGAGGGAGCCCGCGTCGGCGGCGGACATGCCGAGGTGTTTGAGGTAGATCTTCACCCGCGGGGCGTCCCAGTCGCCGAGGTCCAGGGCGAGGAACGGGAAGCCGTCCGCCCGGGGCAGCGCGTCGAACGCCTGCCGGTGGCCCAGCCTGGCCAGCGCCTCGCGTACCGTCTCGGCGGCCCGGTCGGCGCCGTTCGCCGCGGGGTTGAGGTAGACCTTCACCCCCGGCACCCCACCGGAGCGGAGCTCCAGGGCGCACCACAGGGCCAGCGGACCCTCGGGGGAGGAGGGGAAGAACAGGTCCTCCAGCCGGTCGAGTTGCTCGGTGGAGAATCCCCAGCGGTCCGCCATGGTGTGGACCGCCCGCAGACCGGCCCGGCCGTTTTCCGCCAGGTCGTCGCCGCTGGAGCAGCCCGGTTCCACCAGGACCCGCAGGTGCGGTGCGCGTCCCGGCAGGAAGGCCAGGGAGAACTCCACGGGGGTGTGGTCGTCGGAGAGAAAGGTCCGCGACGGGGGTGGCAGGGACAACGGCCGTCCGGCCGACGTCCCCAGACTTTCGATCAGCACCCCCGTGTAGGCCGCCGTGTCGGCCTCGGTCAGCCCCGCCACCTCGCACAGCCTGGTCAGCTGACCGGTGGCGAGGTCACCGAGCAGCGCCTCCCCCGAATGGAAACCGCTCATCGGACCTCCCACTGAATCGAGAGGGACGCTCGTTTCGGTTTGTGCAGCGGAGTGAGACGGCCGTTCGAACGTTCATGCCCTACGAGAAGATACCCGCCCCCCGGGGCGGGTATCTCGGCTCCCTTCGCGTGTGCTTTCGCGAAATTAGGGTAGGTGTTCGATTGGCCTCGAGGGTGGTGCGGTCGGGATATGAGTGAAACCACGGAACGTCGATCGACGGTGATGTCGTCGGCGGCGGGAGGTCTCACGACAGCTCCATTCAGAAATTGGCCAACACAAATTGCGCGATACTGCCTACCCGTCCGATTGAACATTCATGCGTAGGAAAAGAGTTCGAGGTGTGGCGTGGATCACGCTCTCCACCAGGAGAGGAACGAACTCCACAAGCCGCCCTTCTCATGCTTGTTCTGGGTGCGGGTACGGTGATCGCCCGTGGGGATTTCTTGCCGTGAAACGGGCTGCTTATCCGTATGTATCGGGGTGAACCGGGCGGGCAGTGAGCTGAGTCCGCGGTTGAACGGGCCGGGGCGCCAGGTCAGGCTCGACTCGGGCACCGCCAGCTCGATGTCCGGCAGCTGGTTGAGCAGTTTCTCGATGGCCACCACGCCGATGAGCTGCGAGGTGTCCTTGGCCGGGCAGGCGTGCGGGCCGGCGCTCCAGGCGAGGTGGGCCCGCTTGCTGAGCTGCTGGCGCGAGGTGGACAGCGCCGGGTCGGTGTTGGCAGCTGCGATGGAGATCAGCACCAGATCGCCCGCCCGCAGCCGGGTTCCGGCGAAGTCCACGTCGGAGACCGGGTAGTGCGGGGCGTAGTTGGCCATCGGCGGGCTGTTCCACAGCACATCGTCGATGGCGTCCTCGACCAGCAGCCCGGCCCCCGCGTACCGCTCGTCGGACAGCAGGAGCAGCAGCGCGTTGGCGATGAGGTTCCGCTGCGGCTCGGCACCGGAGCCCAGCAGCAGCACCAGCTGATGGACCATTTCCTCGTCGTTCAGCTGGGCGTGGTGCTGCATGAGCCAGGAGGTGACGTCCTCCCCGGGCTGCCTGCGCTTCAGCGCGACCAATTCGCCGACGCTCTGGGCGAGGACCTCGTTCGCCTTCTCGGCGTTGATTCCGTCGAAAATACCGGAGATACCGAAGATGACCCGGTCACCGATTTCCGCCGGGCATCCGAAAAGCTCGTTGAAAACAAACAGCGGCAGCAGTTTGGCATAGTCATTGAGCAGATCGGCCGAGCCGCGGGAGATGAACTGGTCCATCAGGTAGTCCGCGACCCGCTCGACATGGCGGCTCAGTCGGTGCGTATCTATCCGGGCCAGGCTGTCGGTCACCGCCTGACGCAGCCGCATGTGTTCGGCGCCATCGGTGAACATGCAGTTCGGCCGGTATTCCAGCAGGGGAACGACCGGATTGTCCCGGCTGACCTTGCCCTCGTTGTACTCACGCCAGCGGCGCGAGTCCTTCCGGAAGGTGTCCGGGTTCTGCAGCAGCTGAAGCGCCGCCGAGTAGTCCGTGATCAGGGTGGCGTCGACGCCCGGGGAGAGTTCCACCGGCGCGGCGGCGCCGTACGAGCGCATGTACGCGTAGTAGGCACCCGGATCGGCGGCGAACTCCGGCCCGTACAGCGGCACCCGCCCGCCACTGCCATGGGCGGGGCAGCCTGGTGGCGGCGCCGCCGAAAAATCCGATTGCATGTTCATCAGGTGCTCCTAGCGGGTACGTTCCTGTAGGTAACGGACAAGCGTCATCAGCGCGTTGGCCGATGACTTCTCGTCACGTGCGTCACAGGTGACGATGGGGGTCTCGGGCAGCAGATCGAGCGCCTCGCGCAATTCGCTTTCGGGGCGTGCCGGCGTGCCGTCGAAGTGGTTGACGGAAATCGCATAGGGAAGTCCGTAATGCTCCACCAGGTCGATCACCGGGAAGGATTCCTTGAGCCGTTCGGGATCGACGAGGATCAGTGCCCCGAGGGCGCCCCGGGTCATGTCCTCCCATACCTGGACGAAGCGCTCCTGTCCGGGCGTGCCGAAGAGGTACAGGACGAGTCTCTCGCTCAGCGTGAGACGGCCGAAGTCCATGGCCACGGTGGTCGTGGTCTTGCCCCGGGTGCCCATGAGGTCGTCGACATGCGCTCCGGCCTGAGTCATCCGCTCCTCGGTGCGCAGCGGAGGAATCTCGGACATGGTGCCGATGAACGTCGTCTTTCCGACCGCGAAATGCCCCACGACCAGGATCTTGGCCGCGACCTGCACCGCTTCGTTCAGATAGACGTCGTCATCCGAAACGGGCCTGGAGCCCATCCAGCACCTCCTGAAGGAGCGAAACATCGACAAGCTGCGCGGGTGGCGCGGGTGCGCGGGTGACGAGGTAGCCGTCCGTCGAGAGATCGGACAGCAGGACCTTCACGATGCCGATCGGAAGCCCCATGTGCCCCGCTATCTCGGCAACCGAGAGATAGCCACCCGAGCACAGCTCCAAGAGCCTGCGCTTCTCCGGGTCGAGATGACTGGGTTGTCGCTGTTCGGACGCGGTGACCAGCGTGATCAGGTTGAACTGGTCATTGTCCGGGAGCCCTCGACCGTTGGTGATGACGTACGGTCGCACTAATTGAGCGGACTCGGGCTCTTGCTCGCCTGGTGACGTCATGCCTGAATACCGGTGTTTTCGCGAGGCGGTGTGGTCAGCGACTTGCCGAGCTGCCCGACAAGCTGCTGCATCCGGAAAGTGATGTCGGCCATGTCGACATCCGGGGCGGAGGAAACGGCCAGGTACGCGCCCTCACCGGCGGAGATGAGGAAGACCCAGCCACCGTCGAACTCGACCAGGGTCTGGCGCCACGTCATATTGGGACCACCGCAGAAGCCGGCCATGGTGCGGCTCAGCGACTGGATGCCGCTCATCGCCGCGGCGACGGTGTCGGCTTCGTCCTTCTTGACCTGTTGAGAACGGGCCATCAGCAGACCGTCGGCGGACACCAGGATCGCATGACGAGCCCCTGGTACTTCCAGGGCGCTCTCAAGCATCCATGACAGGTCGTTGTTCACTGAGGATCATGCCCTTCCCTGTTCGGGTTTGCTGCTGAGCGTCCGGACTGAGTGCCACGCTGGAAGGCGCCCATGATCGAAGCGGTTTCCTCGCTCGTCCGGGCCGGGGCGCTGGTGGAATCTGCTCTCGGGACGATGGAAATCGAGCCCTTACGGCGACGTTTGGGCAGGCCCCCCGCGGTGGCACCGCTCACGGTGGAGGCGCTCACCCGCGGCTGCTCGGCCGCGGCGGGAGCGTGGGTCGTCGGCTGCTCTTCCGGCTCGGGCATATTGGTCAGAAGGTCCTCGGGGAGAAGCACGACCGCGCGTACACCACCGTAGGGAGAGGCCGAATCGACGGACACCGTGAAGCCGTAGCGCGCGGCGAGCACACCGATCACCGCGAAACCGAACTGCGGCGGATTGCCGAGTCCCGTCACACCGGTGGCGTGCGTGGCCGAGAGCAGCTTGTCCGCCCGGTTCTTCTCCTCCTCGTTCATGCCGACACCGGCGTCGTCGATGATGACGCAGACGCCCTTCGGCACGGTGCGGATGGTGATGTCGATCGGCGAGTCGGGCGCGGAGTAACTGGTGGCGTTGTCCAGAAGCTCGGCCAGCGCCAGGGCAACCGGTTCCACGGCCCGGCTGACCAGCGCGAAGTTGCTCTGCGAGCGGATTTCCACCCGGGTGTAGTGGCGGATGCGGCCCTTGGCGCTGCGCACCACGTCGTACACCGAGGCGACGGCGCGCTGACGGCCCAGCCAGCCGTCACAGAGCACCGCGATGGACTGCGCACGCCGTCCGAACTGCGAGTTCATGTGGTCGATCTCCAGGAGGTCCTGGAGAAGCTGGTGCTCGCCGTACTTCTCCTGCGTCTTGGAGATCGCCAGCTGCTGCTCGTTGGCGAGACCCTGGAGCGTACGCATGGCGGACTTCAGCGCGCTCTTGGTGGCCTCCTCGGCACGGGTGTGAGCCTCCTGGACCGCCTCGGCGTAACTGCTCTCGAGCTCGGCCGCGCGTTTCTCGAGTTCCGCCTTCTCCTGGCGCAGATTCGCTCGGGCCTTCCGCCCGCGGATAATGGCGGTTGCGGCGAGAGGCGTGCCAGCGATCAGGGCCCAGAGCGCTGGATCCTGTAGATATTGCGTCATTAAGACTCTCTTTAAACGACTAGACCGCCAGGGACTGAAGGGAGGTGTGGTGCGTTATGAATCTGGAATGTGTCTGAGAGGCGGTAAGTCAGCACCCGTACGGCGTCCGCGGGTTCCGGGGACATCGCACTCGTCTTGCCGACGGCAGCGCACAGGCGTCGGTGCGCCGGAACGGCTCCGTATGCCCGACTGGCGGCATAATGCTCCTCAGAGTGGGGATCCTCTCGGCTGATGTGCCGGATCGCCGTGTTTCTTACGCGCCCTTGGCTCGCCTGGCAAGCGCGGTGATCGTATCACCGGCGACAGGGGGGCCTGTGCATGTGCCCCAGTCTCATTCGTTGATTTGACGCCCTTTCAGCCACGGCTCTTGTGCACCGCGTTGGCCGACGTCAGGGCGGGTCCGGGGGGCTCCCCCGGGAGTGGCGGGGCCATGGGCCCGGCGGTGGGCGCAGCCATCAGATATCCGGGCATTCGGCCCGGTCTGTGGATGGGGCGTGGAGGGTGTGTGGAGATGAACGGGAAATTCCGCTCGGCGTTCACCCCCTTCATAACCTCATATTCCCCTTGTTCCGCTCATTCTCCTTGTTTCTCGTTTGCTTCTGTTTCATTCCGGATTTTCCGATTGGGGTGCATATCGGGGCGGGTGGGGTGCGGCCGGTATCGTCGGGGGGTGTCAGAACAGCCCCGTGACAGCTCCGCTCCCGCCCTCTTCACCTGGGAGTTCGCGACCGACCCGTACCCCGCCTACGCCTGGCTGCGCGAGCACGCCCCGGTCCACCGGACCACGCTGCCCAGCGGTGTCGACGCCTGGCTGGTGACCCGTTACGCCGATGCCCGGAAGGCGCTGGCCGACCCCCGGCTCTCCAAGAACCCCCAGCGGCACAGCGCGGCGGCCCACGTCAAGGGCAAGGTCGGCATCCCCGGCGAACGGCGCGCGGAGCTGATGACACATCTGCTCAATATCGATCCCCCGGACCACACCCGGCTGCGGCGGCTGGTGTCGAAGGCGTTCACCCCGCGCCGGGTGGCCGCGTTCGCTCCCCGGGTCCAGGTCCTCACCGATCGGCTCATCGACGCCTTCGAGGAGCGGGGGGAGGCGGACCTCATCCACGAGTTCGCCTTCCCCCTCCCCATCTACGCGATCTGCGATCTGCTCGGGGTGCCGCGCGAGGACCAGGACGACTTCCGGGACTGGGCCGGCACGATGATCCGCCACGGTGGGGGCCCGCGCGGCGGGGTGGCCCGCGCGGTGAAGCGGATCCGCGCCTACCTCGCCGAGCTGATCCACCGCAAGCGGCTGGAGCTCGCGGAGCGGAGGGACGGGCGGGCAGAGGAAGGACAAGGACAAGGACAAGGACAAGGACAAGGGCAAGGGGAACGGCCGGCGGCGGGGGAGTGGAGCGGAGAAGGGGACGGGGAGGACCTGATCTCCGGTCTGATCCGGGCGAGCGACCACGGTGAACACCTCACCGAGAACGAGGCCGCGGCCATGGCCTTCATCCTCTTGTTCGCCGGCTTCGAGACGACCGTCAACCTCATCGGCAACGGCGTCTACGCGCTGCTGCGCCATCCGGAGCAGCGCGCCCTCCTGCAGCGCGCCGTGGAAGAAGGGGACGAGCAACTGCTCGCCGCCGGGGTCGAGGAGCTGCTGCGCTACGACGGACCCGTGGAGATCGCCACCTGGCGGTTCGCCACCGAACCGGTCACCCTCGCGGGGCAGCGGATCGCCGAGGGGGAGCCGGTGCTGGTGGTGCTCGCCGCCGCCGACCGGGACCCCGAGCGGTTCGGGTCGCCCGATGTCCTGGACCTCACCCGCCGCGACAACCAGCACCTGGGCTACGGCCACGGCATCCATTACTGTCTGGGCGCCCCGCTGGCCCGGCTGGAGGCGCAGACCGCGATCGGCACCCTGCTGCGGCGCCTGCCCGGACTGCGGCTCGGGGCGGATCCGGAGGATCTGCGGTGGCGCGGCGGGCTCATCATGCGGGGGCTGCGCACCCTTCCGGTGACCTGGAACTCCGCGGCCGAGTGAGGGCTCCCGGGCCCCGTACGGCCCGGCATATGTGACGAATGCTCACCCGCGTGACCGCGGCGTGACCTGGGATACATCGCCTTGTGACGATCGTGTGCCCTCGCTATGTTCACCGGCAACCGAGTCGCCATAGAGAGGTCTATCGCATGCGTTCCGGTAATGGTCGACACCGTCGTCCCCGTCAGGCTCCGGCGATCGTCGTCGCGGCGGGGGTCACGGGCGCGGGCATCGCCATGCCCCTCTTCGGGGCGGTCGGCGCGCAGGCCGCCCAGGCCACCACATGGGACCAGGTCGCCGAATGCGAGAGCGGCGGCATGTGGAGCGCCAACGACGGCAACGGCTTCTACGGCGGACTTCAGCTGACCCTCGACCTGTGGAAGAAGTACGGCGGTACGGAGTACGCCCCGCGCCCCGACCTGGCCAGCCGCTCCCAGCAGATATCCGTCGCCGAGTCGATCCTCGGCGACCGGGGCCCCGGCGCCTGGTCGAGCTGTGCGCTGAGGGCCGGACTCACCGACGACGCCGGCGCGCCCGATGTGGACCCCGGTGGCCCGGCCGGCCCGGCCTCCGGGACGGGCCGGAGCGGGGACGGGTGGGGGGACCGGGGGCAGGACGGCTCCTCCTCGACGGCGCCGGACGCCTCGGGCACGTCCGACGGCTCCGGTGACACGGACGCGTCCCGGTCGGCCGGGCGGCCGGACGCCCCGCGCACCTCGAAGTCCCCGGACGGACTGGACGACGCGGCTCCGGGCGGTTCGTCCGCCTCTGGTTCGTCCGCCTCTGGTTCGTCCGCCTCCGGTTCGTCCGCGGACGGATCGGCTTCGGGCGACGCGGCTTCGGGTGACGCGACTTCGGACGGTTCGAAGGCGCCCTCGCGGGACGCCTCGGCCGATCCCGCGCCCTCCGGCCGCCACCGGGGCGCCCAGGACGCCGGGGAGCGGTCCGGCGACGGCGGTTCCGGGGACGCACGGCCCTCCGGGCGCCATGCCTCGCGCGACGGCGGTGACCGGGAGCAGGCCCGGACGGACGACGATTACACCGTCCGCCCGGGTGACAATCTGTCAGGGATCGCCGAGCACAAGAAGGTGTCCCGGGGTTGGCAAGGGCTCTACGAGAACAACGAGGAGCTCATCGGTATCGACCCCGACCTGATCATCCCTGGTCAGCGACTCGACCTCACCATCAGGGAGCAGTGATTCGGGGGGAATTGCCCGATCTGGTTCCGGTGAGACATACATCTCGTCACATTTTCCGGGCCGCACCGGGTGTCCGATCCCTCCTCACCCGGCCCCACCTGCGCTGATGTGGGCCGGGTGAAATCAATAACAGCCCCATTCGCTGCGCTTGGGGTGTTTGAACCTTCTCGGGAGGTGTGTTTAACGTCTTTCCGCTCGCCACCGCGAGCACCGTCGACCGTCACGCCGAATCCTGCCGGCGGTCGGGGGGAACCGACGCGTCAGCGCCGAAGGCAGGAGCGGGGGACCCAAAGGTAGGTGCCGAGTGGCCTGTGGACACGGGCTCGTCGGCTAGGGGTGAAGCCGGACGCGACCATCGCGGCCGGCCGGGCAACTCACGTCCGAACCCGACAGCTCACCTCGTAGGCGTCGGTGAGGAAACGAACCACGATGCTCAAGTCCAACGGGAAGCACCGTCGTCCCTCCAAGGCCACCCGTATCGCCGCGCTCACCGGTCTGGCCGGTGCCGCCGTGGCGGCTCCGCTGATCGGGGCCACCTCCGCGTCCGCGGCCACCACCTCCCAGTGGGACCAGGTCGCGCAGTGCGAGTCCGGCGGCAACTGGTCGACCAACACCGGCAACGGCTACTACGGCGGCCTGCAGTTCTCGAGTTCCACCTGGGCCGCCTACGGCGGCACCGCCTTCGCCCCCACCGCGGACAAGGCCAGCAAGGGCCAGCAGATCCAGATCGCCGAGAAGGTCCTCGCCAGCCAGGGCAAGGGTGCCTGGCCGGTCTGCGGCACCGGCCTGACCAGCGGCGGCAGCCCGTCCGCCCCGTCCGCGCCCGCCGCCCCCTCGACGTCGTCCGGCTCGCAGGGCCAGCCCGCCGCCCAGTCGGCCCCGAAGGTCCAGTCGGCCCCGAAGGCCCAGCCCGCCCAGCCGAAAGCGCAGCCCCGGACCGCGTCCGAGCACGCCACGCGTCAGCAGCCCCGTGGTCCGATCAAGAAGGGCGACGGCGAGTACAAGGTGAAGTCCGGCGACACCCTCGGCGGGATCGCCAAGGCGCACCACGTCAAGGGTGGCTGGAAGAAGCTCTTCCAGCTGAACAAGGACATCGTCGAGAAGGCCGACCTGATCTACCCGGGCCAGCGGCTGCACCTCGGCTGAGCCCCCTTTGGCCGCGGGTTCCGCCCGAGCTGACCCCTGACCGTGGGTCCGGGCCGGACCGGGCCCCGGCCGCGGATGTCGGCCTGGCTGAACCTGGGACGTGGGTTCCGGTCGGCTGAGCTGACCTCCTGTCGCGGGTTCCGGCTGAGCCGGGCTCCGGCCGCGGGCGCAGGACGAAGCCGGGCTTGGGTCGCAGGTTCCGGCTGAGCCGGGTTCCGGCCGCGGATGTCGGCTGAGCTGAGCCCTGGACGTGGGTTCCGGCTGAGCCGGGCCCCGGCCGTGGTCGCAGGCCGGAGCTGAGCCCCGGTCGCGGGTTCTGGCCGAAGCCGGGCCCTGGCCGCGGGCGTCGGCCCAGCCTCGCCCAGCCCCGGCCGGGGGCGTCGGCCCAGTCCCGGCCGCGGTCCGAGGTCCTTCTCTCGGGGGCGCCCGGAGAGACATCGGCCCCGGCCGGGCGCGCCGCCCCCATGGCGCGCCCGGCCGGGGCCCACTCATTCCCGAGACACCGAGGCCCACTCATTCCCGAGAAATCTGGATACCCATCCCAGAACCTGGCTTTTTGTGTCACGTCCCGTCTCGCGGGACGGGCGAACGCGGGGCGCAGCCCTCCCGGCCCGTTAGGCTCGTGCTGCTACCGCAGACCCATACGAAGGAGAACCTCGTGCCGTCCATCGACGTCGTCGTAGCTCGCGAGATCCTCGACTCGCGAGGCAACCCCACGGTCGAGGTCGAGGTCGGCCTCGACGACGGCAGCACCGGCCGTGCCGCCGTTCCGTCCGGCGCCTCCACCGGCGCCTTCGAGGCCCTCGAGCTCCGTGACGGCGACAAGAACCGTTACAACGGCAAGGGCGTGGAGAAGGCCGTCCTCGCCGTCATCGAGCAGATCGGCCCCGAGCTGGTCGGCTATGACGCCACCGAGCAGCGCCTGATCGACCAGGCGATGTTCGACCTGGACGCCACTCCGGACAAGTCCTCGCTCGGCGCCAACGCCATCCTCGGCGTCTCCCTCGCCGTCGCGCACGCCGCCTCCGAGGCGTCCGACCTCCCCCTCTTCCGTTACCTCGGCGGCCCGAACGCCCATCTGCTGCCGGTCCCGATGATGAACATCCTCAACGGCGGGTCGCACGCCGACTCCAATGTGGACATCCAGGAGTTCATGATCGCTCCGATCGGCGCGGAGTCCTTCTCCGAGGCGCTGCGCTGGGGCGCCGAGGTCTACCACACCCTGAAGTCCGTGCTGAAGGAGCGGGGCCTGTCCACCGGCCTCGGCGACGAGGGCGGCTTCGCGCCGAACCTCGGCTCCAACCGGGAGGCCCTCGACCTGATCGTCGAGGCCATCAAGAAGGCCGGCTACCAGCCGGGCCAGGACATCGCGCTCGCGCTCGACGTCGCCGCCTCCGAGTTCTACAAGGACGGCGCCTACCAGTTCGAGGGCCAGTCCCGTACCGCCGCCGAGATGACCTCGTACTACGCCGAGCTGGTCGCGGCGTACCCGCTGGTCTCCATCGAGGACCCGCTGAACGAGGAGGACTGGGACGGCTGGAAGACCATCACCGAGCAGCTCGGTGACAAGGTCCAGCTGGTCGGTGACGACCTCTTCGTCACCAACCCGGAGCGGCTGTCCCGCGGTATCGACAGCGACACCGCGAACGCCCTGCTGGTCAAGGTCAACCAGATCGGCTCGCTGACCGAGACCCTCGACGCGGTCGAGCTGGCCCAGCGCAACGGCTACAAGTGCATGATGTCGCACCGCTCCGGTGAGACCGAGGACGTCACCATCGCCGACCTGGCCGTCGCCACCAACTGCGGCCAGATCAAGACCGGCGCCCCGGCCCGCTCCGAGCGGGTGGCCAAGTACAACCAGCTGCTGCGCATCGAGGAGATCCTCGACGACGCCGCGGTGTACGCGGGCCGCTCGGCCTTCCCGCGCTTCAAGGGCTGACCCGTCAAGGGCTGACCCCGTCACGGGCCGACCCGTAACGGGCCGACCCTTCGGGGGCTGCCCCGCAGGGGCGGACACGTCTGACGCACCTCCCCGGCCGCGGTCCCGTACCGTGGCCGGGGACGGCGTTACTCAAGCGAAGCCATCACCGGGGAGGCGACGTGCCGGCGGATCGGGAACGGTTCTCCACCGCGACCAGACTCAAGGCGCTCGGCGAGCACGCCGCCGCCCGGGTCTACCGCGTGCGCACCAAGCGCCGCCGGGGCCGGCTGACCGGCCGCGCGGCCCTGCTCGCGCTGGTCGTCTGCTCCCTCGTCGTGGCGCTCGCCTATCCGATGCGGCAGTACATCTCCCAGCGCTCCGACATCGCCGAGCAGCGGCGCGAGGCCCAGCGGGCCCGCGAGGACGTGAAGCGGCTGCGGGAGCAGAAGGCCCGGCTGCGCGACCCCGCCTACACCGAGCAGCAGGCCCGGGAGCGGCTGCACTTCCTGATGCCGGGGGAGACCGGCTACAGCGTGGTGGATGGCAGCGGTTCCGCCCAGCACTCCACCGACCAGGGCGCGGCCGGCCCCTGGTACACCAACCTCTGGGACGCCGTGGACACGGCGGACGCGGCGGGGCCGGGCGGTGCGCGCCGCTGAGGCGCCGCGCTCCGGCCGCCGGCCGCACCCGGCGTTCGAATCGAAACGAAGAAGAAGAACTTCCCACTCATGGATACGCCCCCGCCCCAGACGGAGCCCACCGCGCCCACCGACGCGGACGTCCGCGCCGTACGGGAGCAGCTGAACCGCGTGCCCCGGGGTCTGCGTGCGATCGCGCACCGCTGCCCCTGCGGACATCCGGACGTCGTGGAGACCGCGCCGCGGCTCGAGGACGGCACGCCCTTCCCGACCCTCTACTACCTGACCTGTCCGCGCGCCGCGTCCGCGATCGGCACGCTGGAGGCCGGGGGCGTGATGAAGGAGATGACGGCCCGGCTCGCCACCGACCCCGAGCTCGCCGCCGCCTACCGCGCCGCCCACGAGGACTACATCGCCCGCCGCGACGCCATCGAGGTGCTCCAGGGCTTCCCCAGCGCGGGCGGGATGCCGGACCGGGTGAAGTGCCTGCACGTCCTGGTCGCGCACGCCCTCGCGGCCGGTCCCGGTGTCAATCCGCTCGGGGACGAGGCCCTCGCGATGCTGCCCGAGTGGTGGCGCAAGGGCCCGTGCGTCGCCCCGTGCGGCGGCGACGGTGGCGGCGACGGGGCCGGGGCCGGGCAGGGAGACGGGCAGCGGGACGGGCACGGCGAGGCCGGCGAGGAGGAGCGCGCATGACCCGCGTCGCCGCCGTGGACTGCGGCACGAACGCGATCCGGCTGCTGGTGGCCGACGCCGATCCGGCCACCGGGGAGCTGAACGAGCTGGACCGTCAGATGAAGATCGTCCGGCTGGGTCAGGGCGTGGACCGCACGGGGCGGCTCGCCCCCGAGGCCCTGGAGCGCACCTTCGCCGCCTGCCGCGAGTACGGGGAGGTCATCCGTGGGCTGGGTGCCGAGCGCGTCCGGTTCGCCGCCACCTCCGCCTCCCGCGATGCCGAGAACCGCGAGGAGTTCGTGCGCGGGGTCGTGGAGATCCTGGGCGTCGAGCCCGAGGTGATCACCGGTGACCAGGAGGCGGAGTTCTCCTTCACCGGCGCCACCAAGGAGCTCCAGGGGCCCGATCATGTGGCCGGGCCGTATCTGGTGGTGGACATCGGCGGCGGCTCGACGGAGTTCGTCGAGGGTGACGAGCGGGCGCGGGCGGCCCGCAGCGTGGACATCGGCTGCGTCCGGCTGACCGAGCGCCACCTGGTGGCGGACGGCCGGATCAGCGATCCCCCGACGCAGGCTCAGATCGCCGCGATACGGGGCGATGTGGACAGGGCGCTGGATCTCGCCGAGCGGACCGTGCCGCTCACCCGGGTCTGCCGTCCGGCGGACGGCCATGCGCTGGTCGGGCTGGCCGGTTCGGTCACCACCGTGGCCGGGATCGCGCTGGGGCTGCCGGAGTACGACCCCTCCAAGAGCCATCACTCCCGGGTCACCGTCGACCAGGTCCGCGAGATCACCGGGATGCTGCTCGCCTCCACCCACGCCGAGCGGTCGCGGATTCCGGTGATGCACCCGGGGCGGACCGATGTGATCGGCGCGGGGTCGCTCATCCTCCTTTCGATCATGGAGCGGACGGGTGCCCAGGAGGTCGTGGTGAGCGAACACGACATCCTCGACGGCCTTGTCTGGAGCATCGCCTGAGCGGGCGGGTTAACGTATGAGCGGCTGCGGAATCCCCTGCGGGGGCGCTCCGCACGCCGCCTCCGGGAAAGTTCGTGAAATCCTTCACATGAAAAAGGGCCCTGGTGGCCGCCCGATAGGGCCGTCCGGCCCGGTTTCGGCGGCCGGGCCCGGCCGATGACCGGATCGTGAGGTGTCCGGGGGGTTTCGCGCGGTCCCCCGCGGATCGCGTGGTCTACTCCCGCGTTCAACGGCAAGCCCTGTTCAGGCGGGCGGGGAACGTCGTGATCCGCTCAGTGGTTCCGCTCCGTCGGTATGGCATCCGTCACGGCGGCGGCGGAGTGTAGCAGATGCCTTCACCATCCTTGTGAAGGGGCTCACGAGGTGCCCCCCGGGGGGTGCTGGATACTCGAATCATGAGCACCACGGAGCGTCCCAGGATCCTCGTTGTAGGCGGTGGGTACGTAGGCCTGTACGCGGCACGCCGCATCCTGAAGAAGATGCGGTACGGCGAGGCGACCGTCACGGTCGTCGACCCCCGCTCGTACATGACGTACCAGCCCTTCCTCCCCGAAGCTGCGGCCGGCAGCATCTCCCCGCGCCACGTCGTGGTTCCGCTGCGGCGCGTGCTCCCCAAGGCGGAGGTCCTCACCGGCCGGGTGTCGACCATCGACCAGGACCGCAAGGTCGCCGTCATCCAGCCGCTCGTCGGCGAGGCGTACGAGCTGCCCTTCGACTACCTGGTCGTCGCGCTCGGCGCGGTCTCCCGCACCTTCCCGATCCCCGGTCTCGCGGAGAACGGCATCGGCATGAAGGGCATAGAGGAGGCCATCGGCCTGCGCAACCACGTCCTCGAGCAGCTCGACAAGGCCGATTCCACGACGGACGAGGAGATCCGCCGCAAGGCGCTCACCTTCGTCTTCGTCGGCGGTGGCTTCGCCGGCGCGGAGACCATCGGCGAGGTCGAGGACATGGCGCGCGACGCCGCCAAGTACTACCCCAATGTGAAGCGCGAGGACATGCGCTTCATCCTCGTCGACGCCGCCGACAAGATCCTCCCCGAGGTCGGCCCGAAGCTCGGCCAGTGGGGTCTGGAGCACCTCCAGAAGCGCGGTGTCGAGGTCTACCTCAAGACCTCGATGGACTCCTGCATCGACGGCCACGTCGTCCTCAAGAACGGACTCGAGGTCGACTCCAGCACCATCGTGTGGACCGCCGGCGTCAAGCCCAATCCGGCGCTGGCCCGGTTCGGCCTCCCGCTCGGCCCGCGCGGCCACGTGGACACCGCCGCGACCCTCCAGGTCCAGGGCACCGACTACATCTGGGCCGCCGGTGACAACGCCCAGGTCCCGGACCTCGCCGTCGGCGAGGGCGCCTGGTGCCCGCCGAACGCCCAGCACGCGCTGCGCCAGGCCAAGGTCCTCGGTGACAACGTGATCTCCGGTATGCGGGGCTTCCCGCAGAAGGAGTACAAGCACGCCAACAAGGGCGCCGTCGCGGGCCTGGGCCTGCACAAGGGCGTCGCGATGATCGTCCTCGGCAAGATGAAGATCAAGCTGAGGGGCCGCCTCGCCTGGTACATGCACCGTGGCTACCACGGCATGGCCATGCCGACCTTCAACCGCAAGATCCGGGTGCTCGCCGACTGGACGCTGGGGATGTTCCTCAAGCGCGAGGTCGTCTCGCTCGGCGCCATCGAGAACCCCCGCGAGGAGTTCTACGAGGCCGCCTCCCCGGTCAGCGCCGCCAAGCCGGCACCGGTCGAGAAGGCCAAGGCGTCCTGACCCGCGGGCCCGACCCGCACATCCGACGCCGAGGGCGTCCGCCATCCGTGGGGCGGACGCCCTTTCGTCTGCCCTCCAACGGCCCGGCTTTTGACGCTGTTTTGCCGTTTCCAGACGTGTCGGCGGGACTGCGCGGCGGGTTCCGTGGTGTTTACGTGGTGAGTGAATCTTCTTGACTCGCCATCACGGAGGTACGACATGGCCGACGCCGCTGGGCGGATCGTCACCCTGGCCGAGGAGGTGCTGGGAGCACCCCTCCCGATCCGCGTCCGGGCCTGGGACCACAGCGAGACCGGTCCGCCCGGCGCCCCCACCCTGGTGGTACGGCGGCGCCGGGCGCTGCGCCGGCTGCTGTGGCGGCCGGGCGAGCTGGGCCTGGCCCGCGCCTGGGTCGCCGGGGACCTCGATGTCGAGGGCGATCTGTACGACGCCCTGGACCGGCTGTCCGGGCTGTTGTGGGAGCGCGGCCCCGCCGTCCGGCCGCGGTCCCGGCTGCTCACCGGCCTCCAGGCGCTGCGCGATCCCGCGCTGCGCACCGCCGCCCGGGAGCTGGCCGCGCTGGCCGGGCCGGGACTGCCGCCGTCCCCGCCCCGCGAGGAGGCCCGGACCTCCTTCGGCCCGCTGCACAGCCTGCGCCGCGACAAGAAGGCCATCAGCCACCACTACGACGTCGGCAACGACTTCTACGAACTGGTGCTCGGCCCGTCGATGGTCTACTCCTGTGCCTACTGGGAGAAGGCGGACGGCACGCTCGAGGAGGCCCAGCGCGCCAAGCTCGACCTCGTCTGCCGCAAGCTCGCCCTGAAGCCCGGCCAGCGGCTGCTGGACGTGGGGTGCGGCTGGGGCTCGATGGTGCTGCACGCGGCGCGCGAGTACGGGGTGAGCGCCGTCGGGGTCACGCTCTCCGAGGAGCAGGCGGCGTACGCCCGCAAGCGTGTCGCGGACGCCGGGCTCACCGACCAGGTGGAGATCCGGGTCCAGGACTACCGCGAGGTCCCGGACGGCCCGTACGACGCCATCTCCTCGATCGGCATGGCCGAGCACGTGGGCGCCGTGCGTTACGCCGAGTACGCCGCCATCCTGTACCGGATGCTGAAGCCCGGCGGGCGGCTGCTGAACCACCAGATCGCCCGGCGCCCCCAGCCGGACGAGGAGGCGTACCACGTGGACGAGTTCATCGACCGCTACGTCTTCCCCGACGGTGAGCTGGCCCCGGTCGGCCGGACCGTCACCCAGCTGGAGGAGGCCGGCTTCGAGGTGCGCGATGTGGAGGCCATCCGCGAGCACTACGCGCTCACGCTGCGCCGCTGGGTCGCCAACCTGGAGCGGTCCTGGACGCGGGCCGTGCGGCTGACCTCCCCGGGCCGGGCCCGGGTCTGGCGGCTGTACATGGCGGCCTCCGCCCTGTCCTTCGAACGCAACCGGATCGGGGTCAACCAGATCCTCGCCGTCCGCACCCCCGACGACGGGGCCTCGGGGCTCCCGCTGCGCACCCGCGACTGGCGCGGCTGAACGGCTGGGAGCGGCTGAAACGCGGACGTCCCCGTCCGCCCCGGAGAGGGGCGGACGGGGACGTCCCGTATCCGGCTCGCCGCTACTCGGCCTTGATGGCGCTCAGCATGTTGAGCTTGGAGGCCCGCCGGGCCGGCCACAGCGCCGCGATGACGCCCACGAAGGCGGCCATCAGCAGGAACAGACCCAGTCGGTCCCACGACAGCACCAGCTCGTAGGTCGGCAGTTCGGTGGCGACCAGCTCACCGGCCGCCCAGCCGAAGAAGACGCCGAGGCCGAGCCCGAGCACCCCGCCGAAGAGCGAGATGACCAGCGACTCCAGCCGCACCATCCGCTTGATGCCGCGCTGGTCCAGCCCGATCGCCCGGAGCATGCCGATCTCCTTGGACCGCTCGAAGACCGACATCGCCAGGGTGTTGACGACGCCGAGCACCGCGACGATCACGGCCATGGCCAGCAGGCCGTAGAGCATGTTCAGCATCAGAGTGAAGGCCTGGGCGATCTCATCGGAGATGTCCTGCTTGGTCTGAACCTTGATCGCCGGGTTCTCGCCCAGCTTCTTCTTCAGCAGTTCCTTGTTGGCGTCCGTCGCGCCGCCCTTGATCTTCAGCATCACCTGGGTGTCGGTGACGGTGGACATGCGCGGGGTGAGCGTGGCGCTGTCGACCATGACCCCCTGGATCATCTGGTTGCCCTCGTACACACCGCCCACGGTCAGCTTGCCGCTGTTGCCGTCCTCGTAGGTCACCGGGATGGTGGAGCCGAGCTTCCAGTGGTGTTCGTCAGCGGTCTTGTCGTCGATGACCACCTTGGTGCCGCCGAGCCCGGCGAACGAGCCCTGGGTGAAGTCCACGTTCACCAGGTCCTTGATGGCCTTGGGATCGACGCCCGTGAGGACGCCGTTGTCGCCGCCGACCCGGGCCGGGGAGGGGCGCTGCGGGCTGACCGCGGTGACCTCGGGCAGCTTCGCCAGGGTCTGGGACACCTCGGGCGACAGCGGCCGCGAGCCGTTGGCGCCGCCCATGCTCACGACGAAGTCGGTCCTCAGCCCGTCGGAAGCCATCTTGTTGATGCCCTCCTGAAGGCTCTGGGCGATCACCGTCATACCGGTGATCAGGGTGAGGCCGACCATCAGGGCGGAGGCGGTGGCGGCGGTACGGCGCGGGTTGCGCACCGCGTTCTGCCGGGCGAGCTTGCCGGGCATCCCGAAGATCCGCAGCAGCGGGGTGGCGGCCGCGATCAGCGGCCGGGACAGCAGCGGGGTGAGCACGAAGACGCCGATCACCAGGACGGCCGCGCCGAACGCCATCGGGGCCTTGCCGTCGCTGCCCATGCCCGCACCGGCGATCACCGCCGCGGCACCGCCGGCGGCGAGGAGGGCGCCGATGGTGTTGCGGACCACCAGACCGCGGGTGGTCGGCGTGGCGTGCACGCTGTTCATCGCGGCGACCGGCGGGATCTTGGCGGCGCGGCGGCCCGGCAGCCAGGCGGAGACCACGGTCACCACGACGCCCACCAGCAGCGAGACCAGCACGGTGGTCGGCGCGACGATCAGCGGACCGTCCGGGACGATCGCCCCCGTGGCGTTGAGCAGCGAGCGCAGCCCGGCGCCGATGCCGACACCGGCGGCGAGGCCGACCACGGCCGCGACGGCGCCCACGACGGTGGCCTCGATCAGCACCGAGCGGGTCACCTGACGGCGGGTCGCGCCCACCGCGCGCATCAGGGCGAGCTCCCGGGTGCGCTGGGCGACCAGCATGGTGAAGGTGTTGACGATGATGAAGATGCCGACGAAGAGCGCGATCCCGGCGAACACCAGCATCGCGGTCTGCATGCTGCTCATGCCCTGCTTGATCGCCTCGGCCTGGTCATCGGCGAGCTTCTGACCGGTCTTGGCCTTGGCCTGCGCGGGCAGGACCTTGTCGATCGCGGACTTCAGCGCGTCCTGCGAGGTCCCGGGGGCGGCCTTCACATTGATCCCGTCGAACTGTCCGGGCTTGGCGAACAGCTTCTGGGCGGTGGGCGTGTCGAACAGCGCGAGACTGCCTCCGGCCGCGACATTGCCGTCGTCGGTGTCGAAGATTCCGACGATCTTCTCGTTGCGCACCGGGCCGTCGACGGACAGCCGGACGGTGTCCCCGACCTTGTAGTCGCCGCTGTCGGCCGACTTGTAGTCGAGCGCGATCTCCCCCGCGGACTTGGGGGCGCGGCCCTTGGTCATCGTGTACCGGGGGTCCTTGCCGTCGGCCCCCGGGTAGTAGTTGCCGCCGACGTTGGAGAAGCCGCTGCCGAGCAGGTCACCGTCCCGGTCGGAGACCGCGGTGAAGCCGTACACGACGCCGTAGGCGGAGGCGGCGCCGGGCACCTTGACCGCCTTGTCGAGCACCTGCTGGCTCAGCCGGGGCGGTTCGCCGGGGTTGGCCGAGTCGTCGTCGGAATCGTCGGGGCTGATGGCGACGTCGACGCCGTCGAAGCCCTTCTCGGAGCTCTTCTGGTAGGCGTCGGAGATGGTGTTGGTGAAGACCAGGGTGCCGGAGACGAAGGCCACGCCGAGCATCACGGCGAGCACGGTCATCAGCAGCCGGGCCTTGTGCGCGAGCACGTTGCGCAAGGCGGTACGGAGCATGGGGTGTCAGTCCTGAAGGGTGGGGAGGGGAGGTGCGAGGCGGCGTGCGGTGGCGGGCGCGCGCCCCGCGTCAGCTCGTGCGGCCCTTGGCGTCAAAGCGCTTCATGCGGTCCAGGACCGAGTCGGCGGTGGGGTCGCGCAGCTCGTCCACGATCTGGCCGTCGGCGAGGAAGACCACCCGATCGGAGTAGGAGGCGGCGACCGGGTCGTGGGTCACCATCACGATCGTCTGGCCCATTTCGCGCACCGAGTTGCGGAGGAAGCCCAGGACCTCCGCGCCGGAACGGGAGTCCAGGTTGCCGGTGGGCTCGTCGGCGAAGATGATCTCCGGCTGGCCGGCCAGGGCGCGGGCCACGGCGACGCGCTGCTGCTGACCACCCGACAGCTGGCTGGGGCGGTGCTTGAGCCGCCCGGCCAGCCCGACCGTGGCCACGACCTGGTCCAGCCACGCCTGGTCGGCCTTGCGGCCCGCGATGTCCATCGGAAGGGTGATGTTCTCCAACGCGTTCAGCGTCGGCAGCAGGTTGAACGCCTGGAAGATGAAGCCGATCTTGTCGCGGCGCAGCTGGGTGAGCTTCTTGTCCTTGAGCGTGGTGAGTTCGACGTCGCCGATCCGGGCCGAGCCGCTGGAGATCGTGTCGAGACCCGCCATGCAGTGCATCAGCGTCGACTTGCCCGAACCGGAGGGACCCATGATCGCGGTGAACTCCGCCTGGTGAAACTCGACGGAGACAGAGTCCAGGGCGATCACCTGGGTCTCGCCCTCGCCGTAGACCTTGCAGAGATCCGTGGCGCGGGCTGCCGCCGCGGTGGAGCGGAGGGCGGGGTCAACGCCGGTGGGGGTGGTGGTCACGGTGAATGGCTCCTGTCGTGCTCTACGGGAGTGGGCGGGACGTCACTCCATGGTTCCGGTTGAGAGTGGGGACGGGATCACCCCGTGCTCCGGTTCTGCGGGGGGCCTCGCGATGTAGGTGGTGGCGGCGGAGTCCTCCTTGAGTAGGAGAAGAAGCCCCGCACGGGGCGTCGAGATTGCGTCAATCCCCAGTTAATGGGGGTTCAGGGCATATCGGCAGGTCCAATGGCCGCCGCCATCGCCGGGTACCCCGCCCCGCTGCTGATGCTCCCTCAGTTGCCAATAAAATAAGACAACCTCGGTCTGCGGATCCACTGTGCGGGGGCATGTCCCCGGATAGGCTCGTGCTGCTCTCTTCAAGGGGAGGGTCGTAGGTGCTCCGTACGGCCCAGCGGGAGCCGCTGCCCGGATGGTGGAATGCAGACACGGCGAGCTTAAACCTCGCTGCCCCTCGCGGGCGTACCGGTTCAAGTCCGGTTCCGGGCACCTCCAGATCCTGTGGGCGCACTCAGCGTGTGTGGGCGGTCGCCCACTGTGTGAGCGCGGGGCCCGTGCGGGCCTCGCGCGGCCTCCCGCCGCGTGAAAAGATCCTCCTTGGGCACTAGGGTGCTTTCTTTGCTTACCCATTACTCTTGAGTCAAGGTCGCGCCCGGCGGCCATGGAGGAGTGAGATGAGGAGCAGCAACCCGGTCTTCTCGCGACGGGGGTTCAGCCGCAGCGGCGGCTACGCCGGTTTCGGCGCGGCGCCGCAGGCCGGGAGCCCCGTCGCCGGTCAGGGCAACCCGTACGCCGGTGGTAACCCGTACGCGCAGACACAGCCGCCCACGAACCCCTACGCGGCGGGCGACCAGCAGAATCTGACCCCCGAGCAGCTGCAGCAGATGTACGGCGCGCCGCCGGCGGGCCCGCTGCAGACCGGCCGGATGACGATGGACGACGTCGTCATGCGCACCGGTATGACGCTCGGTACGGTCATCGTCGCCGCCGCGGTCGCCTGGATCGCGCAGCTTCCGGTGGGCGTGGGCTTCGGCGCCGCGCTCGTGGCGATGGTGCTCGGCCTCGTCCAGTCGTTCAAGCGCACCGTGTCCCCCGCGCTGATCATCGGGTACGCCCTCTTCGAGGGTCTCTTCCTGGGCGTCATCAGCCAGGTCTACAACGAGCGCTGGTCCGGCATCCCGATGCAGGCCGTGCTCGGCACGATGGCCGTGTTCGTCGGTGTGCTGGTCGCGTACAAGACCCGCCTCATCCGGGTGAACGCGCGGTTCCAGCGCTTCGTGCTCGCCGCCGCCATCGGCTTCCTGCTGCTGATGACGGTCAACCTGCTGTTCGCCGCCTTCGGCGGCGGTGACGGCCTCGGCTTCCGCAGCGGTGGCCTCGGCATCGTCTTCGGCATCGTCGGCGTCGTGCTCGGCGCGGCGTTCCTGGCGATGGACTTCAAGCAGGTCGAGGACGGTGTCCGGTACGGCGCTCCGCGCGAGGAGTCCTGGCTGGCCGCCTTCGGCCTGACGCTCTCGCTGGTGTGGATCTACCTGGAGCTGCTCCGGCTGATCTCCATCTTCCGGGAGTAGCGCCGGGGCTCCGGGAGTAGCGCCGGGGCCTTGGGCTTTGAGCACCGCAACAGAAGGGCCCGCGGAGGTGATCACCTCCGCGGGCCCTTCTTCCTGCGCGGCTTGAGCCGCCCCGTTGGGTGGGTCTGTCATACACGCTTCTGCCTCCGGGCGGCGGCTACAACAGCTTGCGTGCCGCGCGCCTCAAATCGTGTTCATGGATGATGGCTTTCGCGTGGCCGTAGGCGAGCTGGTGTTCGCCGCGCAGCCAGCTGACCTTCTCCTCGAAGCGGGAGAAAGCGGGGCCCTCGTCGACCGTGCGCAGCCAGTCGGCGACTTCACGGCCGGTGCAGTGGGGGATACGGGAGAGTAGGTTCCGGTGAGTCTCGTCGGAGAAGATTTGGGACATCGGCGCCTCCGGACGCGTTCATGCCGGCCCCGGGACCACGGCCCGGGTTTCCTTCAGCTCACCGTGCCTGAGTGTGCGCCCGTTGGCAACAGTCCGCGGGTGGCGCATACGCTCGGGGCGTGGATGATGTCACCCCGCTTCTGACCGCCGTCGACCGGCTCGCCGACCGGCTGCGCGCCCTTCCGCAGTCCCGGCTGCGCGCGGGCGCCGCCGCCGAAGGGCTGGCGTTGGCCAGGGAATTGTCGCTGCGCGCCCAGCGTCTCGAGGAGCCGGGGACCCCGCCGCGGATCATGCCGGACGCGGGGATGTTCGTGGTCGCCGACCAGGTCGCGGTGGCCGGACACGACTTGGCGCACGCGCTGGAGCGTGCGCCGGGCGGCGCCGGGGGCGGCCCTGCGGCGGGTGGGGTCGGGGGCGCTCCTGCGGCGGGTGGGGTCGCCGAGGCGGTGGCGCTCGTGGGGGAGACGGCCGGGCGCTGCGGCGTCTGACACCTCGGGTACCCGGATTTCTGGTGGGGTCCGCTGGGGTCCGTGTGGCGCCGCCGGGGTCCGTGGCGCCGCCGGGGTCTCCCTGACGCCGCCGGGGCTGACGGAGCCCGCCGGAGCTTCCTGAGCCCGCCGTTGCTTATGGAGCCCGGCGGGGCTGATGAGTGGCGGCTTATGGAGCGCGGCTTACGAGCGCGGGGGCTTACGAAGCGCGGAGGCTTGGAGCGCGGCTCACCGAGGGCGGTGGCTTACGGGGCGCGGATCACCGCGTGCGCGGGCTCACGAAGCGCGGCTCACCGAGCGCGGGGGCTTATGGAGCGCGGCTTACGAGTGCGGGGGCTCACGGGGCGCGGCTCACTGAGCGCGAGGGGCTACGGGGCCGCCGGGCCTAGAGCGAGGCGATGACGCGGTCGGCGAGGACGTACACGTTCTCGCCACCGCAACCGAACGTGAGCGCGTACGCACCGGAGACGCCCGAGCCGCCGAGCAGCACCGGGGTGGTGCCTTCGCGCAGCGCGTCCGCCAGCCGGTCCGCCGTCTCCCGGTGGCCCGGGGTCATGCAGATCGTGGTCCCGTCGGCGAAGACGTAGACATCGAGGGTGCCGAGGGGCCCGGGGCGCACATCGGACAGCGGGGTGCGGGCGTCGGCCAGCTCGGTGATCCGGCTCACCGTGCGGTCGTGGTCGGCGACCGGCGACGGCGGGGTGAAGTCGGGGTGGGACGGATGGCGCCGGCGGGCCGCCGCCAGCTCGGCCGACTCCAGGGGCCCGGCGGACGGTTCCGCCTCGGCGCCCAGCTCCAGCTCCAGCTCGGCCTCGACCTCGGGTTCCTGGTCCCCGGCGGAGTCCGCGGACTCGGGGCCCAGCGCGTCCAGGCCGAGCAGCGGTTCGAGCCCGGCCAGGTCGGCCTGGCGGGGCACGAAGAGCTGCGCGTCCTGGGCGGAGTCCTCGCCGAACCCGCTCGCCCCGCCCAGCAGCGAGTGGGCGTCGGCCGCCCCGCCGGAGTCCCTGGCCTCCTGGGCGGCCCAGAACGCCCGTGCCTCGGCCAGCTCGCGCTCCCGCTCCTCGGCGAGCGCGTCGGCGACGGCCGCGCGTATCTCGGCGGCCGGGGTGGCGCGGGGCGCGGGCACCTGCGCACCGTCCTCCGCACCGCCTCCGCCGCCCTGGGCGCCGGCCGCGACCGTGGCCGCGAGCTCGGCGCGCAGCTCACTGATCTGCCGGCGCACACCGCGTGCGGTGTGCAGGGCGGCCGCCCCTACGGCCGTGGCGGTCACCGCGGCCAGGAGAAGGGCAAGGGTCATGGGGCTCACTGACGTAACTCCCGGTTGGCTGTCGATCCCCCGAATTCCTACCTCAGCTTGACGCTTATCGCCTCTCGACGTCAGCGCATATCAACACCAAATGGACAGAATTCGGTACCGGGAGGGCCTTTGGTCACCGGTGCTGAGCTGGACAGACGTCCCTCTCCCAGGACCTTTGTCACATCCTGGGGGAGATTCGGTCACGGCTCGGCGCAGCCGCCCGGCCCGGCTCGGCTGCGGGGGCTCGGCCCGGCTCCAGGGGGTCGGCCCGGCTTCAGCGGCCCGGCCCCCGGCTCGGCTCAGCTCAGCCGCTCGATCACCATCGCCATGCCCTGGCCGCCCCCAACGCACATCGTCTCGAGGCCGAACTGCTTGTCGTGGAACTGCAGCGAATTGATCAGCGTCCCGGTGATCCGGGCGCCGGTCATGCCGAAGGGGTGACCCACGGCGATTGCGCCGCCGTTGACGTTGAGGCGGTCCAGGTCGATGCCCAGATCGCGGTAGGACGGGATGACCTGCGCGGCGAACGCCTCGTTGATCTCCACCAGGTCGATGTCGCCGATCGTCATCCCGGCGCGGGCCAGCGCCTGCTTGGACGCCTCGACCGGTCCGTAGCCCATGATCTCGGGGGAGAGGCCGGAGACGCCGGTCGACACGATCCGGGCCAGCGGGGTCACGCCCAGCTCCCGCGCCTTGGTGTCCGACATGATCACCAGCGCCGCGGCGCCGTCGTTGAGCGGGCAGCAGTTGCCCGCGGTGATCCGGCCATCAGGGCGGAAGACCGGCTTCAGGCCCTGCACCGCCTCCAGAGTGGTACCGGCGCGCGGGCCGTCGTCCTTGCTGACGACCGTGCCGTCCGGCGTGGTCACCGGGGTGATCTCACGCTCCCAGAAGCCCTTCTCGATGGCCTGCTCGGCGAGGTTCTGGGACCGCACGCCGAACTCGTCCATCTCCTCGCGGGTGATCCCCTTGAGCCGGGCCAGGTTCTCGGCCGTCTGACCCATCGCGATGTACGGGTCGGGGAGCAGGCCGTCCTCGCGCGGGTCGTGCCAGTCGGTGCCCTCCTGCTCGGCACGGCCGGCCGTACGCGCCTCGGCCTCCGCGAACAACGGGTTGTGGGTGTCCGGCAGCCCGTCCGAGGTGCCCTTCTTCGACCGCGAGACCATCTCGACGCCCGCCGAGATGAAGACGTCGCCCTCGCCCGCCTTGATGGCGTGCAGCGCCATCCGGGAGGTCTGGAGGGAGGAGGAGCAGTAGCGCGTGATCGTACAGCCGGGGAGGTGGTCCATCCCCATCTGCACGGCCACGATCCGGCCCAGGTTGTGTCCCTGCTCGCCGCCCGGCAGTCCGCAGCCGAGCATCAGGTCGTCGATCTCGCGCGGGTCGAGCTCGGGGACCTTGGCGAGGGCGGCCTGGATGATCTCGGCGGTCAGGTCGTCCGGCCGCAGATCCTTGAGCGATCCCTTGAAGGCTCGGCCGATGGGTGAACGGGCGGCAGAGACGATCACTGCTTCGGGCATCACGGCTCCATGGGGGCGGGGTGCGGGCTGGGCTTTGAGGGAAGTTACCCGCACGTATCGCAGGGGTCACGGGGTGCGGGCTGTGATGC
>NZ_BBOX01000343.1 GCF_001553455.1 Streptomyces hygroscopicus subsp. hygroscopicus | reverse complement strand
GGCTCGCCTCCCGCAACCGGCTCGCCCGCGAGCTGCACGACTCGGTCGGCCACGCGCTGAGCGCGGTGACCCTCCAGGCGAGCGCGGCCCGCAAGGTCCTGGACACCGACCCGGAGTTCGCCCGGGAGGCGCTGGCGGCCATCGAGGAGACCACCCGGGACGCAGTCGGCGAACTCGACAGCGTGCTGGGCCTGTTGCGGGAGGGGGAGGACCGTCCGGCCGCCGCCCCCTCCCCCACCCTCAGGGACCTGGACGGGCTGCTGGCCCGCACCCGGGCCGCGGGTGTCACGGTCGAGCTGACGGCCCCGGACACCCTGGACCGGCTGCCGTCCGTCGTCTCCCGCGAGGCGTACCGCATCGTCCAGGAGGGGCTCAGCAACGCGCTGCGCCACGCGGGCCGGGTGCCGGTGCGGCTCCGGATCGCCGAGGACCGGAAGAAGGTGGAGATCACAATGGAGAACCCGGTGAACGGAGCCGCCAGGGCGCGGCGCCCCGGCGGCGGACGCGGTCTGCGCGGTATCACCGAGCGGGCCACGCTGCTCCGCGGCACCTGTGCGTGGGACACCGTGGACGGCGTCTGGCGGCTGACGGTCCGGCTCCCTGTGGAGGCGTCCCGGTGAGCGCCCCGCCCGCCCCTCTGCGCATCGTGCTCGTGGACGACGAGCGGATGGTGCGCACCGCGCTGCGCGCGATCCTCTCCAGCGAACCGGACCTGGAGGTCGTCGGCGAGGCCGGGACCGGTGCCGAGGCCGTGCCCCTGGTCCGTGAGCTGCGCCCGGACGTCGTGCTGATGGACGTCCGGATGCCCGATGTCGACGGCATCCGCGCCACCGAGCGGATCCTGGGCACCGGGTCGGAGCCGCCGCGCGTCATCGTGGTGACGACGTTCGAGAACGACGCCTACGTGTACGACGCGCTGCGCGCCGGGGCCAGCGGCTTCCTGCTCAAACGGTCCCGCGCGGAGGACCTGGTGCAGGCGGTGCGGCTGGTGGCGCGCAGCGACTCGCTGCTGTTCCCGGCCGCGGTGCGGGCGCTGGCCGCCGAGCACGCCGGTGCCCGCGCGCCGGAGCGGAACGCGGCGGCCCGGGCGCTGCACGACCGGCTCTCCGAGCGGGAGGCCGCGGTGCTGCGGCTGATGGCCGACGGGCTGTCCAACTCCGAGATCGCCGCCCGGATGGCGGTGGGACCGGCCACCGTCAAGACGCATGTGGGGGCGGTGCTCACCAAGCTCGGGGTGCGGGACCGCACCCAGGCGGTGATCGCCGCGTACGAGAGCGGTTTCGTGACGCCGGGCTGACATCCGGCGGCCGGGATGGTCTGCTGGGACGGGTCGGGCCGGCGGGGGCGGAGAGGCAGGAGGAGCAGACGCATGGAGTACGCACGGCTGGGCGCCTCGGGCATCAAGGTGTCGCGGATCTGCCTGGGCATGATGAGCTACGGCAGCCCCGAGTACCGCCCCTGGCAGCTGGACATCGACGACGCGCGGCCGATCGTGCGGCGTGCGGTGGAGGGCGGGGTGACCTTCTTCGACACCGCCGACATGTACGCGATGGGCCGCAGCGAGGAGATCACCGGGGAGCTGCTGCGGGAGTTCTTCCCCCGCCGCGACGACTACGTCCTCGCCACGAAGGTCTACTCCCCGATGGGCGAGGGACCCAATGACCGGGGGCTGTCCCGTAAGCACGTCCTGGCGGGCATCGACGCCTCGCTGCGGCGGCTGGGCACCGACCACGTGGACCTGTACCAGATCCACCGCTTCGACCCCGAGACCCCGGTCGAGGAGACGATGGAGGCGCTCCACGACGTGGTGCGGGCCGGGAAGGCCCGGTACATCGGCGCGTCCTCCATGTTCGCCTGGCAGTTCGCCAAGGCCCAGCACGCGGCCGAGGCGCACGGCTGGACCCGGTTCGTCTCGATGCAGAACCACTACAACCTGCTGTACCGGGAGGAGGAGCGGGAGATGAACCCGCTCTGCCTGGACCAGGGCGTGGGCGTCATTCCCTGGAGCCCGCTGGCGCGCGGGCTGCTGGCCGGCACCCGCGACCGGGACCGCACCGGGCCGACGGTCCGGGCGGGCAACGATCCGCTGGTGGAGAAGTGGTACGCGGACGCGGAGTTCGCCATCGTGGACGCCGTCCGCGCGGTCGCCGAGGAGCGCGGGGTGTCCCCCGCACAGGTCGCGCTGGCGTGGCTGCTCGGCAGGCCCGCGGTCACCGCGCCGATCGTCGGGGCCACCAGGACGGGCCATCTGGACGACGCGGTCGCGGCGGTCGGGCTGACGCTGGACGAGGAGGAGGTGGCCCGTCTGGAGGCCCCCTACCGCCCGCGCCCCGTCATGGGCCACGGCTGACGGGGCGGGACGGCCGCGCGGGCGGGGGCCGACCGCCTCAAGGTGAGCAGCCGCTTTCCGGTATTCCCCGTTTCCCGTTTCCCGGGTTACGGGGCCGGCCGCCGTGCGACGCACGGCGGCCGGCGCCGTAAGTCAGTCCATCGTCGAGCCGATCGCGGTGCGGTCCATGACCACCAGGAAGCTGGTGACCGGCAGCGCGCCGTTCTCCCGCCGGGTGCCGAGGGCGGTGGTGGGGTCGGTGGTGACCAGCGGCGGGGTGGCCGGGCCGCCCGGCGACCAGTTGTTGTCCCGGGAGACGGCCAGGCGTCCGGTGTCGGCGCTGCCACGGCCGTTGGAGACCGCGAGGTTGCGGGTGAGGAGGGCGCGGGACCCGGCGACGGAGTACCCCTTGTCCCAGTTGGCGAAGGCGGTGGTGCGCTGGAGCCGGAGGGCCCCGGTGTTGCCGCCCGCGTCGAAGCCGGCCTTGGAGTTGTCCCAGGCAGCGGAGGACCGTACGACATGGGCGGGCGAGGGGGCGTGCGGGCGGTCGGCGCCGAGCTGGAAGCCGCTGCCGTTGCCCTTGAAGTAGGGGATGTGCCAGCGGTTCCGGCCGTTCCCGAAGGCCCAGGAGTGCTCGATGGTGACCGGGCTCGCCCACATCCACAGGTCGAGGCCGTCGTCGCTGTTGTGGAACAGCCGGGATCCGGTGACCACGTTGCCGGTGCCGGAGCCATGGGTGATGGCTATGCCGTCGGCCCGCTGGCCGCCGGTGGCGTCGTCGTGGTTGCCGTAGGAGTCCACATTCCGGATGACGTTGTCGTGGGTGTTGTCACCGCGGAGGGTGAGTCCGGTGTCGCCGTTGCCGTGGGTGCTGAGGTTCTGGAAGACGTTCTTCGCGCAGGAGGTGCAGACCAGGCCGCCGCCCGGGGCGTTGCGCAGCTCTATCCCGGAGACCGTCCAGTAGTCGGCGCTGAGCGAGAGCAGGGAGGCGCCCTCGCCCAGTCTGGAGCCGTCGATGCTGACCTTCTCCGCCCCGTACGGCCGCAGTTGGACGGGTTCGCGAGCGGTGCCGCTGACGGAGCTGCGCAGCGTTCTGGACGGGTAGTAGGTGCCGCCGCGCACCTTGATCACGGTGCCCGCCTTGGCGGAGGAGAACGCCTTTTCCAGGGTGCGGTACGGGGAGTTGAGCGTGCCGGTGTTGGAGTCGCTGCCATGAGTGGCCACGTACACGGTGGTGGGCACGGCGCTCGCGCCCTCCGGCGAAGCCGTCAGATACACCCCGGCCACGGCCGACGCCACAATCACGGCGCTGCCCAGCGGCAGCGTGCGATCCTTACGGCGGCGGTGGCGGCCCCGTTTGCGCCTCAGCCCCATGGCAACTCCTGTTCCGCGTCGAGAGAACGAGCCGGAGGCACCGGACCGGCCCGCTCCATGTCGTAGTCGCCGCCGGTCCAGATTAGGTTGCCGCGCTCCCAAGGATTCTTAGACTACGAAATCCCGATCGCCGCGCGATAGCTTGCGACAACTCTTGATCATTCTGTGGCCGAGGTTGTTTGAGAAAGACAAAGATCGCGTCGATCTGTTGTGTCATATGCCTCATGGGCGATAGACCTTGCCCGGCTCCGGGGTGGCGGGGGCCATCAGCTGGGAGACCGTCACCACGGTGTAGCCCTCCTTCTTCAGGTCCGCCAGGATTCCCGGCACCGCCGGCACCGTGCCCTTGTAGATGTCGTGCAGCAGGATGATCCCGTCGCGCTTCGTCTGGTCCAGCACCCGCTTCCGGATCAGCGCGGAGTCGGTCGTCTGGTAGTCCTTCGCCGTCACGCTCCACAGCACCTGTGCCACGCCCAGCTCACGGCAGATCTTGGAGACCCGCTCATCGGTGCGCCCCTGCGGCGGCCGCATCAGCAGCGGCTTGCTCCCGGTGAGCTCGGCGACGGCGTCCTGGACGCGGCTGATCTCCGTGCGGACCTCATCGGAGTCGGTCTTGGTCAGGATCTTGTGCGACCAGGTGTGATTGGCGAGTTCATGCCCCTCGTCGGCGATGCGGTGCACCAGATCGGGGTGTTTGACGATGTGGTTCTTGCCGAGCATGAAGAAGGTCGCGTGGGCGTGCTCACGCTTGAGGATGTCCAGCAGCCGGGGCGTGTTCTCGCTGGGCCCCGCGTCGAAGGTGAGGGCGACGCATTTGGCGACGGCGCAGTCGACCGGGTCGGCCCCGCCGCCCTGCTTCGCCCGGTTCGGCGCCGCCGCCTCCGTCGCCGCCCCCTCCGGCTCCGCCGCCTCCGACGCCGCGTGCTCCCGTGCGCTGCGCGGCGATGTGGTGTCGTAGGAGGCGCCGCAGCCGGTGAGACCCAGCGTCAGACAGACGGCACCCGCGAGCAGCCCGGATATGCGACCTTTTCGCCCCATTGAAGTCACCGAGTTCCTGTAATCCCCGTTGTGGTGTGTAGTGGTCACCATGCCGTCAACAGACCTACATATGCGCAAAGTTGACGGAACACAGCGAGAAGCACCCTACACAACGCGTATACACGCAGTTCATAGGGGGTTCATAGGAAGGGAGGCCGGCGAGCGAGGCGCAGCCGAGTACGGCGGCTACGCGGGCATGGCGTCCGGACATGGCGGCTCCTGAAAAGAGGGGGGAGAGGGGAAACCGGGAAACGGGCAGACGCGCGCCGCGGTCAGCCCCGGTGCTTCTTCCAGTCCGCCTGCGCCGCGTTGAGCTCCTTGGCGACCTGGTCGCAGAACGCCTTGGCGGTCATCCGGCCGAGCAGCACCTTCTGGAAGCTGGGCTCGTTGTCGGCCTTGCTGATGTTGTTCCAGTCCGGGAGGTAGTACGGCAGCTGGACGACCTTGGTCCGCGGATCGTTGAGCGACTCCAGGGCGGCCTTGGTCGGCGGGGCCTTGGCGATCCAGTCGTCGTCCGAGGCGCCGACGTTGGCGGGGATCGCGCCGACGTCCTCGTTCCACAGGCTGTTCATCTCCGGGGAGGCCGCGAACTCGATGAACTTCCAGGCCGCCGCCTTGTTCTTGCTCGCCTTGAAGAGCCCGAGGCCGTCGACCGGGTGGGAGACGATGATGCGCGCCGCCCCGGCCCGGGAGGGCGGCAGCGGTATGCCCGCGATCTTGTCCTTGCCGAGCAGCCGTACGTGGTCGGCATAGCTGCCGAGGTTGTGTTGCAGCATCCCGATGTCGCCCTGGTCGAACTGGGCGACCATCTTGGCGAAGTCGTTGTTGAGGTCCGCGGCGGGCGTCACCTTCTTGAAGAGGGCGACGTACTTCTCCAGCGCCGCGACGTTCTCCGGGTCGTTGAGCGTGGTCGTGTCGCCCTTCCAGAAGGACGGGATACCGGACTGGGCGTACATCATCTCCAGCGCCTGGGCGATCGAGCCCGCACCACCGCGCAGGGTGAACCCGAACCTGTTCGCGCCCCTGTCGGTCAGCTCGTCGGCGGCCTTGTAGAAGTGCTCCCAGGTGTCGGGCGCCGGGAGCTTCGCCGCCGCGAAGAGGTCGGTGCGGTACCAGAGGGTGCCCTGGTTGGCGGAGGTCGGGACGGAGTACAGCTCCTCGTCGTCACCGCCGGCCGCGCGGACGCTCTCGACCATGTTCTCGATCAGCTTGCCCTTGAGGGCGCTGTCGTCGATGCGGTCGGTCACCGGGTCGAGAGCGCCCTGGGCGACCAGGTTGGCCAGATAGGCGGTGCCCACGCCGCCGACGTCGGGCAGGCTGTCACCGCCGCTCTGGATGGCGGTGTCGTACTTCGACTGCACATGGGTGATCGGGATCGGGACGTACTTCACCGTGATGTCGGGGTACCTGTCCTCGAATCTGGCGATGATCCGCTTCCAGATCTTGGTGCGGGGGCCGCCGTTGTTGTCCCAGAAGGTGATGGTGCCCTTGCCGGAGCCCTCCTCGCCGCTGGACGAGCCGTCGTCCCCGCAGGCGGTGGCGGTCAGGGCGAGGGTGAGGACGGCGGCCAGGGCGGCTGCGGCGCGGGGCGCTCTGCGGGTGCGTGGGTTCATGGGCAGGTATCCGTCTCCTCGTGGGTTCGGTTGCGGTAACCGGCCGCCGGGCGGCGTGCCGTGCGGTGACCGGCCGCCGGGCGGCGTGCCGTGCGGTGACCGGCCGCCGGGCGGCGTGCCGTCGTGGCCGGGGACGGCGGTCGTCCGCGGGCCGGGCCGGGGACGTGACGTTCCGCCCGGTGCGCGTCCGCTCATACGGCGGCCCCCTTGCCGGAGAGCTGCCCCGCGATCCGGGCGGCGGCGGCGCGGTCCAGGCGGCCGTCGGCGACGGCGGTGACGATGCGCCGGGTGACGGTGTCGGCGGGGGCGATCGGCAGTGGCCGCCGACGG
>NZ_BBOX01000342.1 GCF_001553455.1 Streptomyces hygroscopicus subsp. hygroscopicus | reverse complement strand
GGGCCGAGCCGACGCCCGCGTGCTCCCCGGTGCGCACGCACCAGGGGTCGGCCCGGGTGTCGCCGGTCGCGCCGGCGAAGACCAGCGTCCAGTCGTCGGTGGCCAGCGCCAGCCAGTCCGCGGGCCGTCCGTGCACCGCCGCCCCGCCCTCGCCGTCGGCGCTGAAGACGTGCGGGGGCTCCGGGCGCGCGGGGACGGTCCAGAAGAAGCCGCCCGCGCCGCCCGCCCCGCCGATGCCGATCTCCTGGCCGGTCACATTGGTGAGGGCGGAGGTGAAGTCCAGTGCCCAGCACCCCGCGCCGAGGCCCCGTACGGCCACCGTCCGGCGCTCCAGCAGCAGGTGCCGCCCGCCGGCCGTCCACGACAGCTCCTCCACGAACCCGTCGGGGTCGCGCAGCAGCCAGCTGAGGTGGCGCTGGCTCCCCCGGGGGTCCAGCCGGTCCGGGCCGCCCCGGAAGTCCCGTCCCGCCACCTCGGGGACGGCCATGGACACACCCAGGCGCGCCGGGTGCTCGGCGGGCCGCAGCCCGGTGACGGTGACGCCGCCGAGGGTGCGCACGGGGTGCAGATATGGGCCGGGGGCGAACGTGCCGGGCAGCCGGGGGCGGTGCACATACGTCCCGACGGCCCGGTTCTCATGGCGCAGCACGGTGTGCGGCGGACGGCGGGTGAGGGAGGGTGTCGGCGGGTTCGGGGGGCTTACAGGTGTCATGGGTGCGGGACCTCCGCGGGGGGTGCGGCCCAGGGGGCGCGCAGTTCCGAGTACAGGGCGAGGCGTTCGGCGCCGGCGGTGACCAGTCGGTCGATGCCGGGCACCACACGCCGCTTGGCGGCCCGCGGGGCGACGCCCGCACCGGGCTCGGTGCGCCAGGCGTCCGCGGGCAGCGGGACCGGTGCGGGGGCGGTGCGGACCGCCTCGACGACGCGCATGAACGCGCCGGTGCGGTCCGGTGGGACGAGCAGTTCGGTGCCGTGGCGCAGATGCGCGACCAGGTTGTCCAGCAGGTCGGTGCGCGCGTGGTCGGTGGTCTCGGGCGGCGCTCCGTCGCGTTCGACGCGGACCCGGTCCAGCTTGTACCAGAAGGTGATCCGGCCCCGGTCGCCGTGGACGGTCACGTACGGCTCACCGGGCTCCTCCGCGCACAGGGTGACGGCGGCGGCGACGGCGGTGCCACCGGCGGTGCGGATCCGTACGCAGGAGGTGTCGTCGGCCTCGATGGCGTTGGCCCGGTACAGCTCCAGTTCGATACCGGTCACGTCCTCGGCCCGGTCGGCGCCGCCGAGCCACAGGGCGGTGGCGACGGCGTGGGCCAGGGGGTTGGTGAGGACGCCGTCGACGACGTCACGGCCGTCGAGGGTGCGGTGTCCGGCCCAGGGGGCGCGGGTGTAGTAGTCCTCGTCGCGGGCCCACGCCCCGGCCGCGCCGATGCCGCGTACCGCCCCTACGCGGCCGTCGGACACCAGTTTCCGGATGGCGGGGAGGGCGTGGGAGCCGAGCGACTGGAAGCCGATCTGGCAGGCGGCGCCGTAGCCGCGCAGCCCTTCGACCATCCGGGTGAACTCGGCGTACGAGGGTGTGGGCGGTTTCTCCAGCAGAACGTGCGCACCGCGCTCGGCGGCGGCGAGGGCGAGGTCGGCGTGGGTGTGGATGGGCGTGCTGATGACGGCGATCCGGGCGCCGGTCCGGGTCACCAGTCCGGCCAGGTCGGCGGACTGCTCGGGCTCGCCCAGCCCGTCGCCCAGCTCCTCCGCGGTGAGCGGCCTGAGGTCGCACACCCCGGCGAGCCGGACCTTTCCCTCGGCGGTCAGCCGGCGGATGTTGTCCAGATGCCAGCGGCCGTGCCCTCGGGCGCCCGCGAGGACCACGGGCATCGGTTCCTCGGCCGGGGCCGCCCCTCGTTCCCGGGAGTGCGTCATGTCCATGCTTGGATCTCCTTGCTCGTTCACCAACGGTTGTGCCAGTGACCGGGTGCGCCGGCTGCCGACCTGTCAACTCCTGCCCCGGGCCGCCAGGCCCCTCACCGGGGCCGACGGACGACCCAGCCGGGGCCGACGGACGACCGGGCCGAAGGCCGTCAGGTGACCCGGGCCGGAGGCCGCCAGGCTCCTGACCGGGTTCGTCAGGCCCCTCACCCGGGCCATCGGGCGACCGGGCCGGTCACGCCCCCGACCCGGCCGGTCAGCCCTTGACCGCCCCCGCGCTGAAGCCGGTGATCAGCCACTTCTGGATGAAGGCGAAGACGATGACCACCGGCACCGCCGCGATCACCCCGCCCGCCGCCAGCGCGCCCAGGTCGATGCTGTCCGCGCCGATCAGGGTGTTGAGGCCGACCGGGATGGTCTGCCTGTCCTGGGAGCTGAGGAACATCAGCGCGAACAGGAAGTGGTTCCAGCTGTGCACGAAGGCGAAGGAACCGACCGCGATCAGCCCGGGGCGCAGCAGCGGCAGCAGCACCGCGCAGAAGGCCCGGAAGCGGCCGCAGCCGTCGACCCACGCCTGCTCCTCCAGCGACACCGGCACGTTCTTGATGAAGCCGCTGAGGAGGATGATCGACAGGGGCAGCTGGAAGACCGTCTCCGCGATGACCACGGACCCCAGCGAGTTGATCATCTGCAGGTTCTTGAAGATCTCGAAGAGCGGCACCAGCATCAGCGCGCCCGGGATGAACTGCGAGGTCAGCAGCGCCAGCATGAAGCCCTTTTTGACCGCGAAGTCGAAGCGGGCCAGGGCATAGCCGCCGGCCAGCGCGACCGCCGTCGTCATCACCAGCGACGAGACGCCGACGATCATGCTGTTCTGGAAGAAGCCCCCGAAGCTGCGCTCGTTCCAGACCTTATGGAAGTGCTCACCGGTGACCGGCCAGGGGACCAGCGCGTTCGAGCCCGCGGGCCGCAGCGCGAACAGCAGCATCCAGTAGAACGGGACGAGAGTGAACAGCAGGTACAGGCACAGCGGCAGATAGATCTGCCAGCGCGGTACGTCCCGGTCCGGTCCGCGCCGGCGCTTCCCGCGGACGGCGGGCGGCGGGGCGGGCAGAGTGCCCTTCTCGGTGAGTGCGGCGGTCACTTGGTGTCGCCTCCGAACTTGCTCAGGCGCAGGTAGAGGATCGAGCAGAAGAGGAGGATCACGAAGGCGACGGTGGTCAGCGCGGAGGCGTAGCCGAAGTCGTGGCCGTTGATCCCGGTGTTGGCGACGTACAGCGGAAGGGTGGTGGTCTGCCCGGCCGGTCCGCCGCCGGTGAGGGTGTAGAGCAGATCGACGTTGTTGAACTCCCACACCCCGCGCAGCAGGGTGGACAGGACGATCGCGTCCCTCAGATGCGGCAGGGTGATGTGGAAGAACCGCCGCGCCCGGCCCGCGCCGTCGACCGAGGCCGCCTCGTACAGGTCCTTGGGGATCGACTGGAGGTCGGCGAGGACGAGGATCGCGAAGAACGGGACACCGCGCCAGAGTTCGGCGACGACGGCGGCCCAGAAGACGGTCCCGGTGTCGGAGAGCACCGAGGTGCCGTAGCTGCCGATCCCGGCGTCCGCGAGATAGCGGCTGATACCCGTCGAGGGGTTGTACAGCAGCATCCAGATGGTGGTGGTCAGCACCCCGGACACGGCCCAGGGCGAGAAGACCAGGGCGCGGGCGAGGCCGCGGCCGAGGAAGGTCTGGTTGACCAGCAGGGCGAGCGCGAGGCCGAGCAGCAGCTGTAACAGCACCTCGGTGACGACCCATTTGCCGCTGAAGACGAGGGTGTCCCAGAACTGCGGATCGTCGGTGAGGATCCGGGTGAAGTTGTCGAAGCCGGCCCAGCCGTTCCGCCAGGGCTTGGTGACGTTGTCGTTCCGCAGGCTGTAGTACAGGACGCTGAGCATCGGGTAGGCGATGAAGCCCAGCATCAGCAGCCCGGCGGGGGCGATCAGCAGATACGGGAGGCGGCGGGCCGGTCCTCCGGTACGGCGCCGGGTCACCCGGGGTGGTTTCGCCACGGCGTCGGCCATGACTGCTTCTCCGTTCTCAGGGTTTCGGGACGTACACGGGGCTCGGGGCTCGGGACGTACACGGGACGGGCGGGTGAAGCGCTTACCGAATGTCGTTCGACATCCCGGACACACAAGGTGCTGTCGGTGCCGCGCTGTTCGGCGCCGGGTGTGCGTCAGCCCGCGTAGGGTTCGGGAACCGCCCCGGGGCGGGCCAGGAAGCGGAAGTCGCAGCCGGTGTCGGCCTGGGTCATCTGCTCCTGGTAGAGCGCGCCGTAACCGCGCTCGTAGCGGGGCGGCGGGGCCGACCACAGCGCCCGGCGCCGCTCCAGTTCGGCGTCGTCCACCTCCATCCGCAGCACCCGCGCCGCGACGTCGAGGGTGACCGGATCGCCGTCGCGGACCAGGGCGAGCGGGCCGCCCACATACGACTCGGGCGCGATGTGCAGCACACAGGCCCCGTAACTGGTGCCGCTCATCCGGGCGTCGGAGATCCGCACCATGTCCCGTACCCCCCGCTTCAGCAGGTGCTCGGGGATCGGCAGCATCCCGTACTCGGGCATTCCGGGACCGCCGAGCGGACCGGCGTTGCGCAGCACCAGCACGCTGTCCTCGGTGATGCCGAGGCCGGGGTCGTTGATGGTGGCCTGCATCGTCTTGTAGTCGTCGAAGACCACGGCGGGGCCGGTGTGCTTCAGCAGCCGGGGCTCGGCCGCGATGTGCTTGATGACCGCGCCGTCGGGGCACAGATTGCCGCGCAGCACCGCCACCCCGCCCTCCTCGGCCAGCGGGTTGTCACGCTCCCGGATCACCTCGGAGTTGTGCACCCCGGCGCCGTCCAGCTGTTCGCGCAGCGTGCGGTGGGCGACGGTGGGGCGGTCCAGGTGCAGGATGTCCGTGAGCCGGGAGAGGAAGCCGGGGAGCCCGCCGGCGAAGTGGAAGTCCTCCATCAGATACCGGCCGCCGGGCCGCAGATCGGCCAGCACGGGGACGGTACGGGCGATCCGGTCGAAGTCGTCGAGGGTGAGCCGCACCCCGGACCGGCCCGCCATGGCGATCAGGTGGATCACCGCGTTGGTGGAGCCGCCGAGGGCGAGCACGGTCGCGACCGCGTCCTCGTACGCCTCCCGGGTGAGGATCTCCGAGAGTCTGAGGTCCTGCCGGACCAGCTCGACGACGCGCAGCCCGGAGGCGGCGGCCATCCGGTCGTGCCCGGAGTCCACGGCCGGGATGGACGAGGCGCCGGGCACGGTCACGCCCAGCGCCTCGGCGGCGGCCGTCAGCGTGGAGGCGGTGCCCATGGTCATGCAGTGGCCGGGCGAGCGGGCCAGCCCGCGCTCCAGCTCGGACAACTCGCACTCGCCGATCAGCCCGGCCCGCTTGTCGTCCCAGTACTTCCACATGTCGGTGCCCGAGCCCAGCACCTCGTCGCGCCAGTGCCCCGGCAGCATCGGCCCGGCGGGGACGAAGACCGTCGGCAGGTCGACGGTGGCCGCGCCCATCAGGAGCGCCGGGGTGGACTTGTCGCAGCCGCCCAGCAGCACGACGCCGTCGACCGGATAGGAGCGGCACAGCTCCTCGGTCTCCATGGCGAGGAGGTTGCGGTAGAGCATGGGGGTGGGCTTCTGGAAGGTCTCGGAGAGCGTGGAGACCGGGAACTCCAGGGGGAAGCCGCCCGCCTGCCAGACCCCGCGCTTGACCGCCTGGGCGCGGTCGCGCAGGTGCACATGGCAGGGGTTGATGTCGCTCCAGGTGTTGAGGATCGCGATGACCGGCTTGCCCAGGTGCTCCTCGGGGAGGTAGCCGAGCTGGCGGGTGCGGGCCCGGTGGCTGAACGAGCGCAGGCCCTCGGTGCCGTACCACTGGTGGCTGCGCAGCTCCTCCGGACGCTTGCGACTCCTCTCCGGGGCGCTCATGCCGACCACCCCTCGACGATCGCGGCGACCTCCGCGCGTCCGGTCTCGGGCAGCGGCTTGCTCGGGGGGCGGACGTCGCGCCGGCACAGGCCCATCGCGGCAAGCGCTTCCTTGACGACCGTGACGTTGTTGGCGGACTGCCGCTCGGCCCTGAGATCCTCGAACCGCCGGATCTGCTCCCACACCTTCATCGCGCCCGGGTAGTCCCCCGCGCGCAGCGCGCCCAGCATGTTGAGCGAGACGTTGGGGGCCACGTTGACCAGGCCCGAGGTGAAGCCGGTGGCGCCGACCGCCCAGTAGGAGGGCGCGTACAGCTCGGCGAGCCCGGCCACCCAGACGAACCGGTCCAGCCCGGCGTCGCGCGCCACGGCGGCGAAGCGGGTGGCGTCGTGGACCGCGTACTTGACCCCGACCACATTGGGGCAGCCCTCGCCGAGCCGGGCGATGGCCGCGCCCTCGATGAGCGGATTGCGCAGATACGGCACCACGCCCAGCTCGGGGACGGACTCGGCGATGGTGCGGTGGTAGTCGATCCAGCCGTCCTGGGCGACGTACGGATGCACCGGCTGGTGGACCATGACCATGTCGGCCCCGGCCGAGCGGGCGTGGCGGGCGGCCTGGACCGCCGTGGCCGCGTCATGGCCGACGCCGACCAGGACGGCGGCCCGGCCGGCGGCCTCCTCGACGGTCAGCTCGGTGACCAGCCGGCGCTCTTCGAGGGTGAGGGCGTAGAACTCTCCGGTGTTGCCGTTCGGGGTGACGGCCTTGACCCCGCCGTCGAGGAGCCGGCGGAGCAGGGCGCGGTAGGCGGCGCGGTCCACGGCGCCCTCGGCGTCGTACGGAGTCACCGGAATCGCCACGACATCCGCGAGCGCCGTCCTCAGCGGTGAGAAGTCCATACGAACCCTTTCTCTCGATGGCGGCATCGGGACGAGCTGTTCGGATGGTGCTGGGGTCGGCGACCGGGGCCGCCGGGTGCTACTCCCCGTCCGGGAAGGCGCGCTGGACGAAGGAGGCGATGTGGTCGTGGAGCGCGCGGGCCGCCCCGTCGGCGTCGCCGTCGAGCGCGCGGGCCAGGATCTCCCGGTGCTCACGGGCCTCCTGCTCCCAGGAGGGCACCGCCTGCCAGGCGACGGCGGAGACCAGCGCGGCCTGGTCGCGCAGCTCGTCGAGCATCCCGGCGAGCAGGGGGTTGCCGCAGGGCAGGTAGAGCGCCCGGTGGAAGTCGCGGTTGGCGAGCGAGCGGTCGGCCGGATCGGCGGCCGCGTCCGACCGCTCCAGCGCGGCCCCGGCGGCCTCAAGACCGGCCCGTGCGGTGACGGTCCGCCGCAGCGCCTCGGGCTCCAGGAGCAGCCGCACATCGTAGACGGCGTGTGCCATCGCGGTGTCGACGGTCCTGACGGTGGCGCCCTTGTACTCGCTCATCACCACGAGCCCACGCCCCGCGAGGGTCTTGAGCGCCTCCCGCACGGGCGTCTTGGACACCCCGAACTGCGCCGCCAACTCGGCCTCCACCAGCGGCTGCCCGGGGCGCAGCTGTCCGGTGAGGATCGCGTGCTTGACGGCCTCCAGCACGTACTGGGTGCGGGAGGGGATCGGGCTCGGGGCGATGTCCATGAGCGGCTCTCAGATCTCACATATCGCGTCTCATATATGACGTACGAAGTACGACGCGACGAAGTTAGGGCGGCCTCAAGGGTTCGTCAACGCTTCTGACGAAAATCGCGCACCCCGGCCGGTCCCCCGCGCCCACGCCGCCGACTCGCCCCCGGCACCGCTGGTGTGACCCGGATGAGGGTGGGATCAGCGACGACCGGCCCGGCCCCACCCAGTACCCGGCCCGGGCCCGGCTCAGCCCAGCCCGACGCAGCCCAGCCCCGCCCCGGCTCAGCCCGGACCCGGCTCAGCCCGGACCCGGCTCAGCCCGCCCGGCCCGTGCTCAGTTCGGTGAGGGCGGTGCGGACGGCTGCGAGGTCCTGGTCCGAGGCCAGGCCCGCGTGGTACAGGCGGATTTCGTCCGCGCCGAGCCGCGCGGCGTGGGCCGCGTCCCGGGCCAGCGTCGCCGGGCTGCCGCCCATCCCCGTCACCACCGTGAAGTTGGCGGCGAGCACGGTCCGTTCGCTCCGGTGCGGGACGAAGGGCGGCAGCACCGCCGAGCGCGCCGCCTCGCCCCCCGTGCACGGCAGCACGACCCCGTCCGCCTGCGCCAGCACATCGGCCGGGTCCACGCCGACGTTGGCGCCGGACCGGTGCGGGGCCGGGTCGGCGTGCAGCAGAACCCGGAAATCCGTTTCCGCCGCCGCCCTTACCGCCGCCACGGCCTCGGCCCGCAGACTGCTGGCGACCCGGTCGCGCCAGGCCGCGAAGACGGCGGCGCGGTCGGCGCCGAGGAGCTTCTCGGCCTCGGCCCACTCCCCCGCGCGGTCGCCGCCGCCCGCTGCCGTCTCGCCCGCCCACACCGGGCGCAGGGCGCGCACGACCGCCCGGCGCAGTTCCTCGGCGTCGGCGCCGAGCCCCTCGTAGCCCGCGCCGCAGCTGTCGCAGAAGCACAGCGACATCAGGTACTGCCCGGCACCGCCCAGCGGCGCGCCGTCGATCTTGTCGTGGGCGTGCAGATGGGCGAGCCCGTACCAGCCGCAGGACTCCAGCTCGGTGCCCTTGGCGCCGGGCCGTACGGCGGCCTCGGCGGCCAGGTCCACCAGATAGGCGCGCACCTCGGGGCGGGCGACGCACGGCGCCCACGGGTAGCGGTCGCCATAGGCGTTGCGCACCGCGATCGACGGGTGCTCCTCGCCCAGCCGGGAGTTGTGCGCGAGCACCACCCAGGTGTGGACCTCCAGCCCGGCGTCGGCCAGCGCGGCGGCCGCCTCGCCGTACGGGTCGTCGCCGGGCACCCACGACTGCCGGTACGGGCGCAGCTCGCGGCCCTGCCAGCGCCCGGCGTCCGGCGGATAGAGCACGGCGGCGTGCCGGGCGGTGACGATGCGGTGGTCCGGGTGACGCGGGGTCAGGGCCCGGGTGGAGTGGTAGGCGGAGGCCAGCGTCACCTGCTGGACGCCGAGGTCGGCGATGCGGCGCGCGGCGTCCGGGTCTCCGACGACGTCCCAGGGGTAGACGAAGGCGGAGGCTCTCACCGCGCCGCTCCGTCGCCGACCAGCGCCAGACCGCGCTCGATCAGCTCGGCGAGCTCCTTGACGTGGGCGGGGCTGGGCTCGCTCAGCGGCGACCGCACCTCGCCCACCTCCAGCCCGCGCAGCCGGACCCCCGCCTTGACCAGCGACACGGCGTAACCGCGGCCCTGGTTGCGGAGTTCGACCAACGGCCGGTAGAAGCCGTCGAGCAGCTTGTTGACGGTCTCGTCGTCGCCCGTCAGGAGCGCCTTATGGAAGGCGAGGGCGATCTCGGGGACGAAGCAGAAGACGGCGGAGGAGTAGAGCGTGACACCGATCCCGCGGTAGGCGAGGCCGGTCAGCTCGGCGGTCGGCAGCCCGTTGAAGTAGAGGAAGTCCTCACCGGGGGCCTCCGCCCGCACCGCGCTCACGACGCGCTGCATCAGGTCGAGGTCGCCGACGCCGTCCTTGAGGCCGATGACACCGGGCACGTTGGCGAGCCGGGCCACGGACTCCGGGTTCAGGACGGCGTTGTCCCGCTGGTAGACGATGATGTCGAGGCCGGTGGCGCCCGCGAGGGCGCTGTAATGGCGGATCAGCCCCTCCTGACCGGCCACGACCAGATAGGGCGGCATGGCGAGCAGCCCGTCCGCCCCGGCCCGCTCGGCGCGCTTGGCGTACTGAATGGCCAGCGCGGTGCCGTATCCGGCGCCCGCGACCACCGGCACCCGCCCGGCGGCCTCCTCCACGGCGGCGGCGACGCAGTCGTGGAACTCCTCGGGCGTCAGGGCGTGGAACTCCCCGGTGCCGCAGCACGCGAAGACGGCCGCCGCCCCCGCCTCGATCCCGGCACGGACGTGCGCGCGGTAGACCTCCAGGTCCACGGCACCATCGGGACCATAGGCGGTCACGGGGAAGAACAGCAGACCGTCAAGGCGCTCGGCGAGTGAAGTCGAGGTCACGGGCTTCTCCCTGTCGCGTACACCGCGCCGTCATCCACCGACGAACTGTGCACGTTTCTGATCGTCATCTATATTCGTGAACACATGCACGGTAAGGCAGCCGCCGCCAACCGGTCAAGGGTGCCCACGGAGCCGCCGCCAACTTGAACGTGCTGGTCAGGGTCCTGGCGTGGCAGGGATCGTGGATTGTCGTGCTGTTGGTGGGCGGTTGTGTGGGACTTGTGCTTGCCGCTGTAGTTTTGCGGTTGGTTTTGCCGGTGTGGCGGCGGGTGCGGATCAGGGCGCCGTCCAGCAGCACGACCTCGCCGCCGCCTCGGGCGATCTTCTTCAGGGCGCGGTCCAAGCGCGGGGCCTTGGCCGCGAGCAAAGCGATCACCTCGTCGCACCAGCGGCGGATCGTGGCGGGGGGCGGAGATGTCGTTGCCGCCGGCCAGGTCGGCGGCGCGCTGGTCGTGGCGCAGCACCGCCAGCCCCCGGCGAGCCCATGGGCACCTTTGACGCCCGCTCATTTCGTTGAGCCCGCACCTGTGGTCATGTTGCCTATCGGCATCGAACTGTCAGTACCGCTGGTGTCCGCTTGGCTATAGCAGGGAGTTAAACGTGCAGGACATGGTCGTCGACCCCGGTGCCCACAATCGGGCAGCCTGGGACAAGTATGTCCAGGAGGGCAACGAGTGGACGAGGCCGGTGAGCACTGAGGATGTCGAGCGTGCCCGCATGGGCGACTGGTCGATTGTTCTCATCGGGCGTGAGCCAGTCGACCGCTCCTGGCTGCCGACGGACCTGACCGGCAAGGACGTGTTGTGCCTGGCCTCCGGCGGCGGCCAGCAGGGTCCGATCCTCGCCGCCGCGGGGGCGCGGGTCACCGTGTTCGACAACTCGCCCCGCCAGCTCGGCCAGGATCAGATGGTGGCGGCGCGCGACGGGCTTGAGCTGCGCACCGTCCTGGGTGACATGCGCGACCTCAGCGCCTTCGGCAACGCGGCATTCGACGTTGTGTTCCACCCGGTCTCGAACGTATTCGTACCCGACGTGGCGCCGGTGTGGCGTGAGTGCTTCCGCGTCCTGCGACCAGGCGGAACTCTGCTCGCGGGCTTCCTCAACCCTGATGTGTACTTGTTCGACCACGAGGCCCTCGACGAGCGCGGCGAGCTGGTCGTCGTACACAAGCTGCCCTACAGCGATGTCACGCAGTACTCCGCCGAGGAACGCGCCACGAAGTTCGGCGCGGATGCCCCTCTTGAACATAGTCACACCCTCGCCGACCAGATCGCCGCGGGGTTCGTCCTCACCGGCTTCGCAGAAGCACCGCACCAATCCAACGCATCCGCCCCATACATGTCGCACTATTTTGCGACGCTGGCGGTAAAGCCAGGCTGACCCAGCCGCGACGCCGGCCGAGACGGCCGTGAACAAGTGAACCCGCAGGAGGGCCGCACTCTTGACGGTCCATCCGCCGATCCTTACGGTGTCCATGAATCTGAACCACATACACGGATAAAAACCACATCACCCGACAGCATCCCGACACCAGCATCGTCACGGAGGAGATCCGCCCATGCCCGCTCCCCGCACCGTCCTCCTCACCGGCGCCGCCGGCGGCATGGGCACCTTGATGCGCGAGCTGCTGCCGGCGTACGGATACCAGCTGCGGCTGCTCGACCAGCTCCCCATCGAGGGCGAGCCGGACGCGATCACCGCGGACCTGTCCGACCGGGACGCCCTGCGCGAAGCGGTACGGGACGTCGACGCGATCATCCATCTCGCGGGCATCTCCCTGGAAGCCCCGTTCGAGAAGATCCTGCGGGCCAATATCGAGGGCACGTACAACCTGTACGAGGCGGCCCGGGAGGCGGGCGTCCGCCGTGTCGTCTTCGCCTCCAGCAACCACGCCGTGGGCTTCACCCCGCGCCCGGCCGAGACCCCCGTGCCCGGCGCATCACTCATCCCGCTCGACACCCCGCGCCGCCCCGACACCTTCTACGGGCTGTCGAAGTCGTTCGGCGAGGACCTGGCCTCGCTCTACTGGGACAAGCACGGCATCGAGACGGTCGCCATCCGCATCGGCTCCTGCTTCCCCGAGCCGACGACGGTCCGCATGCTGTCCATCTGGATGAGCCCGGCGGACGGCGCCCGGCTGCTCCACGCCGCCCTCACGGCGGAGAACGTGGGCTACACCATGGTCTACGGCAGCTCGGCCAACACCCGCCTGTGGTGGGACCTTTCCTCGGCCCGCGCCCTGGGGTACGAGCCGAGGGACGACTCCGAGCCGTACGCCGCGAAGCTGATCGCCGAGCAGGGGGAGCTGGACCCGGACAACCCCGACCACGCGTATCTCGGCGGCGCGTTCTGTACCAACCCGCCCATCTGGCCGCGCTGAGGCAGCGCCGGGGTCGGGGCCGGGCCTGAGCCGGGGCGGGCCTGAGCACGGGCGGGCCTGAGCCGGGGCCACGTTGCCCGTGCGGGGCCTTGCCTATCCGGGCCTTGCCCGTATGGTCTCGCCTATCCGGGCCTCGCCTATACGGGCCTTGCCGTGCGGTCTCGCCTGTACGGGCCCGTGCGGGTCTTGCCCGTACGGGCGGGCTCTTGTGCGTGGGGGCGCCGCTCACCGAGGCGAGGTGGTGGTGAGCATGGGTCCGGGGGTGGGGGGCGCGGCGCCGCCGCCGGCCGCCGGGCCGGTTGGATGCCGGGGCCGTGGCGGCTCAGCGGCGCGAGGGGCAAGATCCGATCCGGACTGCGACCCGGTGGGCCCTCCGGGTACCCCTCCAAAAAACGCTTGATATGACGCAACTAATTTGTCAAACGTTTTCCGGAGGGGTACCTGACCCCCGGCAGTCCGGCGTCAGCCCGCGCCCCGGAACACAGGTGCCGCCACCGGGACCCGCCCCCACCGGCCCGCCGCCCGGCGACGAGGGCCGGGCCGGGCACCCCCTGCCCCGTTGCTCACATGCGCCGAAGGCGCGAGACGGCGCCGCACCCGACCGAGCCGCCCAATCCCGAACGGCCCAGCCTGAACAGCAGAGCCCCGACAACTCAGCCTGAACGGCCCAGCGGGAACGGCTCAGCCTGGACAGCCCCAGCGCGCACGGCTCAGCCCGGACAGCCCAGCCCGAACGGCTCAGCCCGAACAGCACAGCCCGAGCAGCACAGCGCGCACGGCTCAGCCCGAACAGCACAGCCCGAGCGGCCCAGCCCGAACGGCCCAGCCCGGACAGCTCAGCCCGAACAACTCAGCCGGAGCAGCACAGGCCGAGCGGTCCAGCCGGGACACTCAGCCCACCGTCTTGGCCCACTCCTCCACCGTCGTGACCTCGGCCTGCCGGGGGAACACCTTCTCGGTGAGCACCCGGTGGACCTCCTCATCGGCGTCGGCACAGCCGTCGGCCAGCACGGTGAGCCGGTAGTCCAGGTCGGCGGCCTGGCGCAGCGTGGACAGGACGACGCCGCTGGTCGCGATACCGGCCAGGACGAGGTGGGAGATACCGCCGGACCGCAGCACCAGCTCCAGGTCGCTCCCGGCGAACGCGCTGAACCGCTTCTTGGTGATCACGGCCTCGTCGGGCCGGGGTGCGACATCGGGGTGGACGGCCGCGTTCGGGTCCCCGGGGCCGAACGCGCCCTCGGGCAGGCCGCTGAACGCCTTGTTGCGGTCACAGATGTCGGAACGACCGGACCGGAAGCCCAGCACGACGTGCAGGACCGGAATCCCGGCGGCACGGGCGGCGTCGATCGCGCGGCGCACGCGCGGCAGGTAATCGGCGTCCTTGATGTGGCTCACCATGGCCGCTTGGAGGTCCATCGCGAGCAGAGCGGTGTTGTTCGTGGTCACGTTCATGAAGCCTTTCGCTGCTGTGGTTCGTGCGGAGAAGAGGAGTCGGACGAGGAATCGGGCGAAGAATCGGGCGAGGCGCCGTCGGGCCCGATCCGCCCCAGCGAGCGGTCCACGACCGTCACCGCCAGGAACAGACCGGCGACGGCGAGCATGAACCAGGCCAGGCCGTGCAGCCCGGCGGTGTCGGCGCGGGCGCCGAAGAAGGCGCCGTTGGCGCTGGAGGCGACCATCGCGCCGAGGTAGAAGAACGTACGGAGCAACCCCGCCGAGGAACCCGTCCGTTCCGGATCGGCCTGGTGGTACACCGCGTTCTGCAGGGCGAGGTTGTTCAGCCCCTGCGGTACGCCGAAGACGAGCGCGACCGCGATCAGCAGCCACACCGCGCTGTGCGGCTGGAGCAGGAGCAGCAGGACGCAGGTGGCGATCTGCGCCACACCGCCCACCAGGAGCTTGCCGCGCACCTCGGCGCGGCGGCCGGTCACGGAGGACACCGCGATACCGGTCAGGAACAGCGGCAGTTGGGCCAGCCCCGCCTGCGACGCCGTCAGCCCCCGGCCGTCCTGGAGCCACTGGGTGTAGCCGTACAGAAAGACGTAGGAGACGACGGAGGTGAGGAGGGCACGGCCGTAGGTGAGCAGCAGGGGCGCGTTGCCACCGAACACCCGCAGGTCGATGAACGGCTCGGCCGCCCGCAGCTCCCGCACCGCGAATCCGGCCGCCGCCAGCGCCATCAGCACCGGCAGGTACCAGCGGTCGGCCCGGGGCTCCATCAGGAACAGCAGCAGCGAGACCAGCATGACGGCGAACAGCGCCATACCGGGCAGGTCCAGCCGGACCCCCTGCTCGGCGCGCTCCTTCCGGGGCGCCTTGGGCAGCCGCCGGGCGCCGAGGACCAGACCGGCCGCCGCGAGGGGGATGTTGACGGCGAACGTGGTGCGCCAGCCGCCGAGCCCGATCAGCAGCCCGCCCAGGGGCGGGCCGACGACGGCGACGGTCTGACTGGCGACCGCGAGCGCCGCGAGGATTCCGGCGGGGCTGTCCCGGCCGGTCCGCCGGGCCTCGCTGCGGATGAGGGACATCGAGGCCGGATAGCCCGCACAGGTGCCGAACCCGAGCACCACGCGGGAGACGATCAGCACGCCCAGGTTCGGGGCCAGCAGCCCGATCAGCCCCGCGATCCCCGTCAGCGTCGTCCCAATGAGGAAGAGACGGCGCGGTCCGTAGAGGTCGATCATCCGGCCCACCACCGGCTGGCCTATCGCGGTGGCCAGATAGAGCGCGGACACCAGCCAGGCCGTCTGCGACGGCGGCGCCCCGAACGCGGCGCCGATGGGCACCAACGACACCGAGATGATCGAGGAGTTGACCGGGTTCAGCACCGAACCCAGCATCATCGGGGCCAGTAGCCTCCGGTCGAAGGCGCTCTCCTTGTCCGCGTCCGCCGTGGCCCGTCGTCGCACGAGCCGGGCGAGCCGCGCCAGCCGCGCGATCACGCGCGGGTGAGCCGGTCCAGCAGGGCCAGCGCCTCGAGGATGGTCTGCCGTTCCGCTTCCGTGTAGCCGGTTTCCAGGGACCGGGCGAGCCACTCCTCGCCCGCCCGCCGCTTGTCGGCCAGGAACGCGCCGCCGGTTTCGGTCAGCGAGACCAGCTGCCGCCGCCCGTCATCGGGGTCGGGGCGCCGCCGGATCAGCCCGCGCTCGTCCAGTACGGAGAGCGTGGCCGCCATCGACTGCGGCCGTACGCGTTCGGCCGCCGCCAGAGCGCTGGCCGAGGCCGGGCCCTCCTTGCTGAGCCTGCTGAGCACGGACGTCTGGGAGGGGGTGAGCTGCTCGTTGTCGTACGTCTCCTTGAACCGCCGCCGCAGCCGGCCGATCACCACGCGGATCTCATGCGCGGCGCGCACGGCGGACGCGGACATGCCGCGAGGGGTCTCTGCCATGCCCCTCACGGTAATTCCTTCAGCCCAGGCTGTCCAGTTTCAACTGAACAGTTTCGGCTGTCTAATGCGGCGCGCTCCGGCCCGGCGTACGCCGGAGGGGCCGTCAGCAGGCTGACGGCCCCTCATCAAAGATCGCGGTGAGTCAGACGTTCGCGCTCGCGCTCGCGGTGAACCCTACGAACTCGGCCCACTCGTGGGCGGCGAAGGTGAGGATCGGACCGGTGCTGTTCTTGCTGTCCCGGACGTGCACGGTGTCGGGACGGCACGAGGCGACCTCGACGCAGTCGCCGCCCTCACCCCCGCTGTAGCTGCTCTTACGCCAATCCATGGCGACCTCGACACACTGGCCGCCCTCGCCGCCGCTGTAGCTGCTCTTGAACCACACCAACTGGCCTATGTTCTCGCTCATAGCTCCCCCAGCAACTTCTCGATGAAGATGGACGACTCCCGTGGCGTGAGAGCCTGGGCCCGGATGATTCCATACCGCGCGGCGATGGCGCGGACTTCTTCCCGGTCGGTGAGCAAGGTACTGCGCCCCTGGCCTTCGAGATATGCGATCTGTTCGCTCCCCCTGGGGGTCATCAGCGTGAAAGGTCCGTCTATACCGGCGTTGTCCTCCCGGCTGAGGGGCATCACCTGAATCTCCACATTGCGCTTCTCTCCGACGAGAAGCAGCTGCTCCAACTGTCCACGGAGAACCTGCACCCCGCCGAACGGTCGCCGTAGGACAGACTCCTCGATGACGAAGCCCAGGAGGGGAGCAGGGCGCGTACCGAAAATCGCTTGGCGCTCCATGCGTGCGGCAACTCGCTGCTCAATGACCTCTTCGTCCAGGTGCGGACGGCGCATCGTGAACGTCGCTCGCGCGTAGTCCTCCGTCTGCAAGAGACCGTTCACCACATGCGTGTCGTACACCTGGACCTCAACCGCCACCGCCTCCAACCGCGCCGCATCGCGGAAGAACGCCGGATACCGCGCGTGCGCCAGCTCCTCCTTCATCGCCCCCAGCACGCCACCCGCACCCAGCACCTCATCGGCCTTGTCGACCAGCTCCGGCTTGGGAATCCGCCGTCCGCATTCGACCGACGCCACCTGGTCCGCGCTGTACCCGACGAGCGCCCCTAATTCCGCCTGGGTGAGTCCGGCCCGTTCCCGGAACAGCTTCACCTGCCTGCCGAAGCCCCTGAGGAACGGGGACCGTTCCGTACCCGCCACGTCGCATCCCTCCCATCACACTTGGCGTGCACGTACAGGCACTGTCCGTACACGCGCGCTTGCTGGTCAGGCTAGGCACAGCGCCGCAAGGCTCGTGCCCATGACGACCGAAAATGCCCCCTCACGAGGTACAGCCCAGGGACAACCAACCCCCGCGCCTGGCGAGTTCGCCATGCGTTTCACCTCGACACCGCGCGGTGCGCGCCTCGCCCGGCGGCTCGTGGCGCACCGACTCGCCGCGTGGGGCTACCCGTACGATTCCGGCCCCAACGCGACCGCGACCCTGATCACGAGCGAGCTGGCGGCGAACGCCGTACGGCACGGCCGCGTCCCGGGGCGGGACTTCCACGTACGGCTGACCGCGCCCGTGGGCGGCGACCCGGCCGGGACGATCCGGATCGAGGTGTCGGACACCCGCGCCGAGGGGCGGCCCGCGCCCACCGCCACCGCCGCCGCGCCCGACGCCGAGACGGGGCGCGGCCTCTACCTCGTGTCGCGGCTCGCCGAGCGCTGGGCGGTCGGGCCCCGGCCCGGCGGCGGACCCGGGAAGACCGTATGGGCCGAGATCGCGACCGGGAGCAAGCCCTCAGACCGCTCCGGCCCGTTCCAGCGCCCGTAGGGCCATCCGACGTGAGATGCCGACCGGGTCGGCCACCGCCGACAGCCCGTACAGCACCGTGGCGCCCTCGTGGAGCAGCAGCAGCTCGTCCGCCAGCTCATCGGGGGCGGCCACGTCCGCGTCCTCGCACAGTTGCCGCAGATAGCCCCGCAGCCAGCGCTTCTGGTCGGCGATCACCTGCCGGGCCGGATGGCCGGCGTCCGGCAGTTCGGCCGCCGCGTTGACGAATCCGCAGCCGCGCGGGTTCTCGCGGCGCATCCACGCGGCGAGGGCGTCGAAGGTGGCCAGGACGCGGTCCGCCGGGGGCGCCGCCGGGGGCGACTTGTCGACCTCGGCGGTGAGCCAGGCCCGCCACCGCTCGTCGCGCTCCCGCAGATACGCGGCGACCAGCGCTTCCTTGGAGCCGAAGCGCTCGTACAGCGTCTTCTTCGTGACTCCGGCGCGTTTGGCGATCAGATCCACGCCGACCGCGTTGATCCCCCGCCCGTAGAACAGCTCGGCGGCGGCGTCGAGGACGCGGCGGGCGGCGGGCGTGAGCGCTTCCGTACGCGCTTGCACGGGTGATCACCTCCAGGTCCGGGTTGACGGACGGGTATACCGATCTGTTTAGTCTAGTGGGCGAGGAACTAAACAGACCGGTATACCCGGTACCCGATCCGACCGGAACGAGGACGCCCATGCCCCTCAGCACCGCCGTCACCTCCGTCGGCCTCGTCGTGATGTGGAGCTCCGGCTTCATCGGAGCCGAGTTCGGCACCCGGGAGGCCACCGCCGACACCCTGCTGATGTGGCGCTTCGTCGCGGCGGCAGCGGTGCTGGGCGGCGCCTGGGCGCTGCTGAGGCGCCGCAGGCTCCCCCTGCGCGCCGTGGCCGAGCAGACGGCGATCGGCGTCCTCTCGCAGGGCGGCTACCTCGGTGGGGTTGTCTGGGCGGTCGGGCTCGGCGTCCCGTCCGGCACCACCGCGCTGATCGCCGCGCTGCAGCCGCTCGCGGCGGGCGCGCTGGCCGGGCGGCTGCTCGGGGAGACGGTCAGCCCGCGCCAGTGGGCGGGGCTGGCCATCGGCCTGGGCGGGGTCGCGCTCGTCGTCCAAGGCGATCTGTCGGCGGGCACCGCCTCCGCCCCGGCCTGGGCGTACGGCCTGCCCTTCGCGGCGATGGCGGCGCTGCTGGCCGCGAGCTTCCTGGAGCGGAAGGCACGGGCGCCGCTCGGCCCCATGGACGCCGTACCGCTCCACTGCCTGGTCAGCGCCGTGCTGTTCACCGGGGTCGCGCTGGCCGGAGGCCATGCCGCGCCCCCGCCGAGCGGGACCTTCTGGACGGCGGTGGCCTGGACGTTCCTGCTCTCCACGGTCGGCGGCTACGGCTTCTACTGGCTGAGCCTGCGCCGCAGCGGCGTCACCCGCACCAGCGCGCTGATCTACCTCACGCCCCCGACCACGCTGGTGTGGGCGTACGCGATGTTCGGGGACGCGCCCGGGTGGACGGCGCTCGCGGGCATGGCGGTGTGCGTGGTCGGGGTGACGGCCGCCACCGCGCGCCGTCCCGTGCGCCGCTCCGCGCGACGCCCGGACCGGTCGGCACGGCTCGCGGAGGATCCGGCCCGTGAGGGGACGGTGTCGCGGGTGCCGGCCGAGTAGTTCGTGGACGGAGCGCACACAGGTCAAGGAACCGTAAAGCGGGGACGTTCGTTACCCCGGGCATGACCGCAATGACACCCGGCTCGAACCTCCCGCTCCCCGTTGCGCGCGTGGCGGTTGATGTCACCGCCCCGGTGCGGCTCGACGTATCGGGCCTGCTGCTCACCGCCAACGGCAAGGTGCGATCCGACGACGACTTCGTCTTCTACAACCAGCCCACCGGACCTGGGGTGACCCACCGCGCCGGGACGGCGGGCGCGGGCGACACCATCACCGTGGACACCGGCGCGGTGCCCGCCGACATCGAGAAGATCGTGGTGACCGCGAGCCTGGACGCCCCCGGGGCGACCTTCGCGGGCACCGAGCCGACCGCCACCGTGCGCGGCGCCGACGACGGCGCCGTGATCGCCACCTTCACCCCGCCCCGGCTGGGCAGCGAGACCGCGCTGGTGGTCGTGGAGGTCTACCGGCGCAACGGGGCCTGGAAGGTGCGCGCCGTCGGGCAGGGCTACGCCAACGGGCTCGCGGGCATCGCCACCGACTTCGGTGTGACGGTCGAGGAGCCCTCCGCACCGGCCGCCCACGCCACCCAGTCGCCGCCCCCGCCGAGCGGTCCGCCCGCCGGTTTCCAGCCCCCGCCGCCCATGCCGACCGCCCCGCCGCCCGTTCCCCCGGCCGCGCCGCCCGCCGCCGCCCCGGCCCCGGGCACCGGGAAGGTCAACCTGGACAAGGGCCGGGTGAGCCTGCAGAAGAACCAGACGGTCTCCCTGGTCAAGGGCGGCCGCCCGGTGCTCAGCTCGGTGAAGATGGGCCTGGGCTGGGAGCCCGCCTTCCGCGGCAAGGACATCGATCTGGACGCGTCCGTGATCGCCTTCGGTGTCGACCGCAAGAAGATCGACGCCTGCTTCTTCGGCAAGCTGGCCATCCTCAACGGCGCCATCCAGCACTCCGGCGACAACCTCACGGGTGAGGGCGGGGGCGACGACGAGTCCATCACCGTCCACCTCGGGGGTCTGCCGCCCGAGGTCACCGGTCTGGTCTTCACGGTCAACTCCTTCTCCGGCCAGAAGTTCACCGATGTGGCCAAGGCGTACTGCCGCCTGCTCGACGCGCAGACCGGCGAGGAGCTGGTCCGCTTCGACCTCACCCACGCCGAGCCGCGCACGGGCGTGATGATGGCGAAGATGATCAAGCAGTTCTCGGGTGAGTGGGAGATGACGGCGATGGGCGAGTACGTGGACTCGCGCACCGTGCGCGGCATGGCCAAGCCCGCGGGCAAGGCCCTGTGAACCATCCCGCCCGCCCCGCGCCGGGTGTTTCCGGATAACGGATTATTAAACCGATTGCTAAACTGGTCGCATGCATGAGGAATCAGTGGAGCCGGGGATCGGGGAGGGACCTGCGAAGGCGCTCAGCGTGTCCCTCCCCGAGGGAACGGTGCGGGCGCTGCGGGACCGTGCGGGCAACCGCGGCGTCTCCGCCCTTGTCGCAGCGGCCATCGAGGAGCACCTGCGCAACCAGGCCACTCGCGAGAATCTCGCCGAGTTCGAGAAGGACCACGGCCCCTTCACGGTCGAGGAGCGGCAAGCGGCCGCGGACGTCTGGTCCACGGCCGAAAGCAAGGAGTCCCGTTGGCGCGAGGCCGGCTGACCGGGGGCGGCAGCTTGGTGCTGGACAGCCAAGGGCTGTCGCTCTACCTCGAAGAGGACCGGGCCGTGATGAACATGGTTCGTTCCGCGCTGGACCGCGGCGCCGACCGAGTAGTCAGCGGAGCCACCCTCATCGAAGCCCAGCACAACGGCATCAAGCGCGCCCGCTGGCACGATGTGCTGTCGCAACTGCGCGTCGAGCCGCTCAGCGTCGACTGGTCCAAGGAGGCCGCGCTGCTCCTGCGGGACACCGGCCTGCACGGCCATACATACGCCATCGACGCCATGGTGGCCGTCACCGCGCTCCACCAACCGGGCCCCGTCGTCATGCTGACCTCGGACACGGATGACATGGCAAAGCTGTGTGGAGAGAGGATCACGCTTGTCGCCGTCTGACATGCGGCCGTACGGATCATCGGACGCGGATTGCCACCAAGCCGTGCGGCGGCAGGTCGAGCGAGTCCTTCTCGCCGAGCTGACCGCCCAGTACGAGGCCCAGCACGGGATGCTGAGCCCAGCGGAAGTCAACGCGGCGCGGGCACTTCTTCGCGGCCAACCGGTCAGCTGCGCATGCCGGGCTCATGCGCACGGCTCAGCATGCGCTGACGCGGTGACATAGCGGCTGGCGCTGAAACGGAACCCGGGCCGGGGCCGGAGTCGCCGGACAGGCCCGCCACGCGGGCCAGGCGGCGGTAGGAGTCCAACAGCGCCTCGCGGTCGTAGCTGCTCGTCGTGACCAGCACCTCGTCGGCGCCGCTGCGCCCGATCAGCTCCTCCAGCGCGGCGGCGACCTCGTCCTCCGTGCCGTACAACTGGCCGCTCAGGCCCCGCTCGTAGAAGCCGCGCTCCTTCCCGGTCATCTCCCGGGCCTCGATCTCCGCCACCGGGGCCAGCGGCGGGAAGACGCCGTGGGTACGGGAGTACGCCATCGCCCATGCCTCGGGGAGCAGCAGCCTGCGGGCCTCGTGAGTGGTCTCCGCGACCGCGACATTGCCCGAGACGACGACGTACGGGACGGAGGACCACGCCGAGGGGCGGAAGCCCGTGCGGTAGCGGTCGATCGCGCGCAGCATCTCCTCCCGGCCCCGCAGGTCGCCGATGACGAGAGACAGCCCCGCCTCGGCCGCCAGATCGGCGCCCGCCCCCGTCGCCAGGACGAAGACGGGCAGCCGCAGCCCCTCCGCCGGGTGGGCGTGGACCTGGGGGTAGGCGCCCTGCTCACCGGTGAACCAGCCGAGCAGCTCGGCCAGCTGGGCGCCGAACTCCCGGGCCGCGTCCTTCTCGGCGCCCAGGGCGCGGCGGATGCCGTCGGTGAAGCCGACGGAGCGGCCCAGGCCCATGTCGATCCGGCCCGGGAAGAGGGATTCCAGCACCCCGAACTGCTCGGCGACCACCAGCGGGCGGTGGTTCGGCAGCATCACCCCGCCCGTGCCCACCCGGATGCGGGCCGTCGCCGCCGCGACGGCGGACGCCAGCACCGTGGGCGCCGAACCGGCGACGCCGGGCACGCTGTGGTGCTCGGAGACCCAGAAGCGGTGGTAGCCCAGGGCCTCGGCCGCTTGCGCGAACCGTACGGTGTCGCGCAGCGCCTGCGACCGCTCCCGGCCCTGACGGGTGCGGGAGCGGTCCAGGACGGAGAAGGGCGTGGTGCGCAGGCGTGAGGTCACCTTCACGTCAACGCGCGCCCCGACCGGGAGGATTCCCCGGCCGCGGCGGGGAGGTCCCCCGGCCGTGGGTCCCCCGGCCCGGCCGGGAGCCGGGAGGACCGGGAGCCCGGCCGGGCCGGGAGCCGGGAGGACCCACGGCCCTCCCGCCCCGGCGCCCGGCGTCAGCGCTGGCGACGCCAGGGGCCGGTGATCGCGAGCATGATGCCCGGCACCTGGATGTTGGCGAACAGCGTCGATCCGTCGGGCGAGAAGACCACCCCGGTGAACTCGCTGAACTCCGGCTCCTCGGCGGTGCCGATGTTCAGCTCGTTGCGCGCGATCGGGTACGTCCGGCCGTCCTCGGTGGCGCCGAAGAGGTGCTGGATGCCCTCGCCGTCCTCGGCGATGACCAGACCGCCGTACGGCGAGACGGTGATGTTGTCCGGGCCATCGAAGGCGCCGTCCTTCGACGGGTCGGGGTTGACGCCGAGCAGCACCTTGAGGGTGAGGGTGCGCCGCTTGGGGTCGTAGAACCAGACCTGGCCGTCGTGCTGGACCGGGCTCTCCTCACGGGCGAACGAGGACACGATGTACGCACCGCCGTCCGCCCACCACATGCCCTCCAGCTTGCGCGCCCGGGTGATCTGGCCGTCGGCGAACTGCTTGCGCACCGACACGGACTTCGCGTCGCGGTCCGGCACCGGTACCCAGTCCACGCCGTAGACCGTGCCCGTCCTGGTGGCGCGCGAGAGGTCGTCGACGAAGCTGCCGCCGGAGTCGTAGCACTTGGGCGCCTGCAGCACCCCCGCGTCGTCGGCCAGCGTGCGCAGCTTGCCGCGCCCGTGCTCGAAGCCCTGCGGCGGAACCCACCGGTAGAGGAGGCCGTTCGGTCCGGAGGCGTCCTCGGTGAGGTAGAGGTGGCCTCGCTTGGGGTCCACGACGACGGCCTCGTGGGCGTACCGGCCCAGGGCCTTGATCGGCTTCGGGTCGCGGTTGGCCTTGCGGTCGTGGGGGTCGACCTCGAAGACGTAGCCGTGGTCCTTGGTCATGCCGTTCCGGCCGGCCTTGTCCTCGGTCTCCTCGCAGGTCAGCCAGGTGCCCCAGGGGGTGCGGCCACCGGCGCAGTTGGTGGCGGTACCCGCGATGCCGACCCACTCGGTGACGTGGTCGCCGTGCTTGGATACCTCGACCACGGTGCAGCCGCCGGAGGCCGCCGGGTCGTAGACCAGACCGTCGGCCAGCGGGACCGGGTGCGGCCACTTGCTCCGGGGGCCGCCCAACTCGTGGTTGTTGACCAGCAGCGTCGCACCGCGCGGGCCCTCGAAGGTGGCGGTCCCGTCGTGGTTGGACGGGGTGGACTCGCCGGACTCCAGCTTCGTCTCGCCGGTGCGGGTGATGATCTTGTAGCTGAAGCCCTTGGGGAGGGCCAGGATGCCCTTGGGGTCCGCGATCAGCGGACCGTAGCCGAGCGACGGTCCGCCGTGACCGGGACGGCCCACGGCACCCGCCTCGGTGGCCTCAGCTGCGAGCGCGCCGGGCGCGGTGGCGAGCACCCCGGCGCTTCCGACCAGGGCGACCCCGGCCCCGGTGTACGCGGAACGCTTCGCGAAGTCTCTTCGGCTGAGCGACATGTCTTCTCCCGAACGCAGGATGGTCCTCCGGACTGCGGCCATACGTTCCCGTCTCCGGCCGAACACCAGTTGAACGGGGCGCGACATCAACGGACGAATGGCCGCCGACTCCGTGTACGCGGCGCGGGGCACCACGTCTCCGCGCGGCGAGGGCCACGCCAGCGGTCGGCGGACGCCCCGCACCGCGCCTCCCGGGAGAACCGGGTCAGCTCCCGGACCGGCCCGGCCGCGCGCCCGGCCGGGCG
>NZ_BBOX01000341.1 GCF_001553455.1 Streptomyces hygroscopicus subsp. hygroscopicus | reverse complement strand
AGCGGAGCGGGTGTACGAGGTGATGGACGAGCCGCTCCCGGTGCGCGAGCCCGGCCAGGCGTGGGGCGAGGAGCCGCGCGGCGGGCAGGGGCGGCGGGAGAAGCCGCGCGGCGGCCGGGCGTGGGGCGTGGAGCCGAGGTGCGGGCAGGGCGGCGGGAGGAGCCGCTCGGCGGCCAGGCGCGGGGCGCGGAGTCGGGCGGCTGCCAGGCGTGGGGCGAGGAGCCGCGCGGCGGGCAGGGGCGGCGGGAAGGGTCGCACGGCGGCCAGGCGCGGTGCGGCGAGGCGGATGGCGAGGAGACGTGGGGCGAGGAGCCGCCCGACACGCCGTATCCGCTGGTCCTGCGTGGGATCATCGCCCGCCACCCCGGGCAGGCCGCCCCCGCCCTGGACGGATTCGGTCTGGAGCTGCGGCCGGGGCACCGGGTCGCGGTCGTGGGTCCGTCGGGGGCCGGCAAGACCACCCTCGCCCAGGTGCTGCTCCGGTTCCTGGACCTCGAGGGTGGCACCTACACCCTGGCGGGCCGGAACGCCGCGGCGCTTGACGGGGACGCGGTGCGGCGGCTCGTCGGTCTCTGCGCGCAGGACGCGCACGTCTTCGACAGCTCGCTGCGCGAGAACCTGCGGCTGGCGCGCACCGGCGCGAGCGACGGCGAGCTTCGCGCGGCGCTGGCCGAGGCGCGGTTGCTGGACTGGGTGGACGGGCTGCCGGACGGCCTGGACACGCTGGTGGGCGAGCAGGGCGCACGGCTCTCCGGCGGGCAGCGGCAGCGGCTGGCGCTGGCCCGCGCGCTGCTGGCGGACTTCCCGGTGCTGGTGCTGGACGAGCCGGCCGAGCATCTGGACCTGCCCACGGCCGACGCCCTGACGGCCGACCTGTTGTCGGCGACCCGGGGACGTACCACCGTCCTGATCACGCACCGGCTGGCGGGCCTCGACGCGGTCGACGAGGTGATCGTGCTCGACGGGGGCCGGGCCGTGCAGCGCGGGACCTACCGGGAACTGGCCGCGGCGGACGGGCCGTTCCGCCGGATGCTGGAGCGCGAGGCCGCGGAGGGCGGCATCCTCGTGGGCGCCGGGCAGTCGGCCGACGGATAGCCCGGAACACCGCGTTCACCTGCGGCATTCATTAGGCTCGACGACATGGCGGCCGCTGCCTCCTCCCCCGACCCGATGGACCTGGCCGCGGAGACGATCCGCGGTCCGCGGGGGCTGTCCACCGAGCTCACGGCGCGGCTGCCGCGGCTGCTGGAGGCCATGCGCTCCCTCGGTACCGGGCCGGACCCGCACACCGTCCCGGACCCGCACACCGTCCTGGACCGGATCGTCCGCACCGCGGCCGAGCTGGTGGGCGCCCGCGGCGCCGGGATCGGGGTGCGCGAACCGGATGCGGACGCCGTCGGCGGGCAGGGCCTGACCGATGTGGTCACCTACGGCGAGACCGAGGCTGACCGGGAGCGCTGCGCGGCGCTGCTCGCCGGCGCACGGACACCGGCCCCCTGGCAGCAGGGCTTGTGTCTCACCGTCCCGCTCCGGGTCGGGGAGGAGGTCTTCGGCACCCTCTGTCTCGGTGGGAAGCGGGGCGGCGGTTCGTTCACCGCGTCCGATCGGCAGCTGGTCGAGGTGCTGGCGACCGAGGCGGGGATCGCCATCGGCCGCACCCGCGTCCAGGGGGCGGCCCGGCAGCGTGAGCGCTGGATCGAGGGGTCGGTGGCCGTCACCCATGCGCTGCTGTCCGGCGACGCCGGGGACGGCCCGGCCGTGGTCGCCGAAAAGGCCCGGGAACTCGCGGACGCGGCGGCCGGGATCGTGCTGCTGCCGGAGGACGGCGGCGAAGGGCTGACGGTCGTGGCGGTGGCCGCCGAGGAGCCGCCCGCGCTGCTCGGCGCGGTGCTCCCGGCCCGCTCCCCGGATGTGCCGGGGCTGCTGGCCGGGCGACCGGTCCTCATCGACGACCCGGCCGCCGATCCGCTGCTCGGTACCGGTGCCCCGGGGCGCTACGGGCCCGACATGCTGCTGCCGCTGAGCACCGGGGACCGGGTGCTCGGCGTGCTGGCCACCCCGCGTGAGCGCGGCGCCCGGCCGTTCACCGCCACCGAACGCGCCCTGGCCGCCCAGTTCGCGGCCCAGGCCGCGGTCGCGCTGGTGCTCGCCGAGGCACAGCGCGAGCGGGAGCGGAGCGCGGTCCTGGAGGAGCGCGACCGGATCGCCCGCGATCTGCACGACCTCGTTGTCCAGCGGCTCTTCGCGGCCGGGATGGTGCTGGAGAGCGCGGAGCGCACGTCGGACGCGCCGGAGGTGCGGGAGCTGATCGGGCGGGCCGCCGAGGAACTGGGCGCCGCCGTCCAGGAGGTGCGGACGGCGGTGTTCGCGCTGCAGCACGCCCCGCCGGAGACGCAGCCGCCGGCCGGGCTGCGCGGCCGGGTGCTGCGGGAGGTCGGGGCGGCCGCCGTGCCGCTGGGCTTCCAGCCGTCCCTGACCTTCGTGGGCCCGGTGGACTCCCGGGTCGGCGCGGTGACCGGCGACCATCTCGTCGCGGCGCTGCGCGAGGCCCTGTCCAACGCCTTCCGGCACGCACGGGCGAACCGGATCGAGGTGCTCGTGGACGCGACCGCGCGGCTCGCGGACGGCCGGCCGGGGGTGCGGCTGACGGTCGCGGACGACGGGGTGGGCATCCCCGCGGGCGGACGGCGCAGCGGTCTGACGAACCTGGTGCGACGGGCGGAGGCGCTGGGCGGGTCGAGCACGGTGGGCCCCGGCCTCGGCGAGGGCGGACGCGGTACGGCGGTGGTGTGGGAGGCGCCCCTGCGGGGAGAGGGCGGCTGACGGGGGCGCGCCTGTCGCCTGATACGGACCGTGGCGGTGGCCGCCGCCGTGGTCGCGGCGGCTGAGACGGCGGCGACGGCTGAGACGGCGGCGACGGTGCGCGTGGCTCGGTGTTGTGGGGTGGCCGGGGCGGTGGTGTGGGGCGATGGCCCCCGTGCGGTGATGCGGCGGCTGACCTGGTGTCAGGCATGGCTCACCTGGTGTTTCTGCGTGGCTGACCTGGTGCGTGCGTGGGTGGCCGGTGTGGTGGGGGTGGCTGAGATGGTGGTGTGGGGGTTGGTCCGGTGTGCTGGGTGGTGTGCGTGGTCCGGGGTTCTGGCATGGCCGCCACGGTGTCGGGGTCCGGCCGACGCCTTGCTACGGGGCGGCTGTTGTCGCCTGCCCGGCACAACGCCGCGTTGGCCTGGTGCGTGCGTGGGTGACCGGTGTCGTGGGGGTGGCTGAGATGGTGGTGTGGGGTCTGGCCCGGTGTCCTGGGTGGTGTGCGTGGTCCGGGGTTCTGGCATGGCCGCCACGGTGTCGGGGTCCGGCCGACGCCTTGCTACGGGGCGGCTGTTGTCGCCTGCCCGGCTCAACGCCTCACCTGCGCGGGCCAACTAGCGTCCCGTCAGCGTGCGGGGTGTGGTGACCGACGGTGGGATGAGCCTCGTGGGCCGCTCGGTCCTCTCCTGTCCCATCGCACTCCGCGACAGCTTCTCGGCCCGACGCGGGGAAGGAAGTCATGACGTGAACAGCCACAGTCCCACTCCCAAGCGATCCCGGACGCGCCGCCGGGTCCTCTTCGCCTCCGTCGCGGCGGCTGCCGCCGTCGGCAGCCAGTTGCTGACCATGGCCCCCACGGCTCAGGCGGATGACCCCGCGGGCGGCTTCGGCCGTCCGAAGCCGCCGAAGCCGCCGACCGTCATCCACGGGGTTCAGGAATTCACCGCGGACGGTACGTTCACGCCGCCCCCGGGGGTCACCTCGGTGCACATCCAGGCATGGGGCGCGGGCGGCGGTGGCGGCGGTGGTGGCGGTGGCAGCAGCAGCAACGTGGGCGGGCCCGGTGGTGGCGGCGGGTCCGGCGGTTTCACGTGGTGCGTGCTCCCGGTCACTCCGTTCGCCAGCTACGCGGTGGACCTGGGCACCGGCGGGACCGCCGGGACCGGCGGCCCCGGTGGGATCGCGGCTGGAACCGCAGGTACGGCCGGAGGGAACGGCACCGCGACGACGCTGGCCTCCATCAGCGGGACCGAGCTCACCGCGACCGGCGGTGGCGGTGGTGGCGGTGGGGGCGGCGCCACGACCGCCCCGGGCACCCCGGGAACTGCGGGCACCGGCGGCACCGGCAGCAACTGCAACAGCATCTATGCGGTCAACCGGACCGGTGAGAACGGCGAGTCCGGCGTCCTCGGCGGCGGCGAGGGCGGTGACGCGGTCGACGGCATCGTCCAGCTGCCGCCGACGAACAGCAGCGAGGGCGGCAACGGCGGCGGAGGGGGTGCCGCCGGTGTTGGCGGTACCGCCGGAGGCCGGGGCGGCAACGGCACCGGTGGCGGCAACGGCTACCTCGTCGTCTTCTGGTAAGCCGGGCTTCTGCTGAATCCGGTCAGCCACCGCCTCCGGCCGCGCGGCCGGAGGCGGTGGCTGACCGCTCACCGTGCCAGGATCCGCTCGATGACGGCGGCGACGCCGTCCTCAGTGTTGGCACCCGTGCGGTGGGAGGTCGCGGCGAGCACATCCGGGTGGGCGTTGGCCATCGCGTACGAGGTGCCCGCCCACATCAGCATCTCCAGGTCGTTGGGCATGTCCCCGAACGCCATGACCTCCTCGGCGGAGATCCCGCGCTGGGCGCAGCACCGGGCCAGGGTGCTGGCCTTGCTGACCCCGCGACCGCTGACCTCCAGCAGGGCGGAGGGGCTGGAGCGGGTGAAGTCGCCGTATGCCCCGGCCACCGAGCGGGCCAGCTGGAGGAAGGCGTCGGGCGCGAGTTCGCGGTGGTGGGCGAGCAGCTTGAGAACCGGCGTGCCGGCGTGGGCGAATCCGTCGTGGAGCAGCTTCTCGGCGGGGGCGATGATCGCGCCCGGGTCGAGGTGGAGGGGCGGGTACTGCGGTTCGTAGAAGATCCCGCCGCTGCGCTCGACCGCGAAGGACGTTCCGGGGGCCGCCTCCCGCAGCGTCTCCACGACGGCGAGGGCCCGGTCGGCGGCGAGCGGGCGGACCTCTATCGGCAGCCCGCCCTGGTGCAGATCGACCACGGCGGCGCCGTTGGCGCAGATCGCCAGGCCGTGGCCGTGCACATGGTCGCTGACGACATCCATCCAGCGGGCCGGGCGACCGGTGACGAAGAACACCTCGATACCCGCCCGCTCGGCCGCCGCGAGCGCGGCGACGGTGCGGTCGGAGACCGTCTTGTCGTCCCGCAGCAGGGTGCCGTCGAGGTCGGTGGCGATCAGCCGGGGCCGGGGCGGGGCGGGCCGGGAACGCTCGGTGGCCGGGGCGTTCGGCCGCTCGGTCGCAGGAGTCACGGCAACCATCCTCCCGCATATGCCGCTCCTCGGTGAGGGGCCGGTGCGTGGGTGCGGGTGCGAGTACGGCACCGCACCCCGGGCTCGGCACGGCATCCCGGGCACGTCCCGGGCTCGGCACGGCATCCCGGGCACGTCCCGGGCTTGGCCCCGCACCCCAGGCCCGTCCCGTGTCCCGGGTACGTCCCGGGTACAGTCCCGCGTCCCGGGTACGTCCCGGGTACGGCCCCGCACCCCAGGCCCGTCCCGGGTACGGCTCCGTACCCCAGGCCCGTCCCGGGTACGGCACCGCATCCGGGGGCCGTACCGCAGTCGGGAGATGGAGGGTACGCGCTGTCACAGTTGTCACACCCACCGCTTAGGCTCCCGGTATGCGAGTGAGCACCGTGATCCTGCCCGTCCACCGCTGGGCCGAGGGCGGCCGGGAGATATGGCAGCGCGCCGAGGAACTGGGCTTCCACGCCGCGTACACCTACGACCATCTGTCCTGGCGCAGTTTTCGCGACGGACCCTGGTTCGGGGCGGTGCCCACGCTGACAGCGGCCGCGGCGGCGACGTCGCGGCTGCGGCTGGGCACCATGGTCACCTCCCCGAACTTCCGGCATCCGGTGACGCTGGCCAAGGAGCTGATCACGCTGGACGATGTGTCCGGCGGGCGGATCGGGCTCGGCATCGGCGCGGGCGGCTCCGGCTTCGACGCGACGGCGCTGCTGCGCGGCGGCGAGGAGCCGTGGTCGCCGCGGGAGCGGGCGGACCGGTTCGGCGAGTTCGTCGCGCTGCTCGACCGGCTGCTGACGCATGACGTGGTGACGTACGAGGGCACGCACTACAGCGCGCACGAGGTGCGCAACATACCCGGCTGTGTGCAGCGTCCGCGCATTCCGTTCGCGGTGGCCGCCACCGGTCCGCGCGGGATGCGGCTCGCGGCGCGGTACGGCCAGGCGTGGGTGACCACGGGCGATCCGAAGATTTCCGAGACGGGCACCCCGGCCGATTCGCTGGCCGCCATCGGCGGTCAGATCGCGCGGCTGGGCGAGGCGTGCGAGGCGGACGGGCGGGGCCCCGACGACCTCGACCGGATCCTGCTCACCGGCTTCACCCCGGACGCCGGTCGGCCGCTGAGTTCGGTGGACGCCTTCGTGGACTTCGCCGGGCGCCATGCCGAGCTGGGCATCGACGAGATCGTGCTGCACTGGCCGATCCCCGGCTCGGTCTTCGCGGCCGACCTCGACGTCTTCGAGAAGATCGCCACGGAGGGAGCGGCACAGATCGCCTGATAAGCACTGTTCCATACCGGTAAGCGGCAGAATCGGGTATAGAGGCTTTGGTGCCGCCAGTGGGGAGGTCTCCCATGCCGCATACCCGCTACGCCCCTGACCGGGGGCTGACCGCCCGCATGGTCACGACGATGTTCTTCATCGGGCTGCTCTACGTGGTCTTCATCGGCGTGCTGCTCGCGCTGTTCAAGGGCGCCTGGCCGCTGATCGTGATCATCGCGGGAGGGCTGTTCGTGGCGCAGTTCTGGTTCAGCGACCGGATCGCGGCGTTCAGCATGGGCGCCCGGGAGGTCACCCCGCAGCAGGCGCCCGAGCTGCACGGCGCGGTGGACCGGCTGTGTGCCCTCGCGGACATGCCCAAACCACGGGTGGCCATCGCCGACACCGATGTGCCGAACGCCTTCGCCACCGGCCGAAACCAGCGGAACGCGCTGGTGTGCGCCACCACGGGGCTGCTGCGGCGGCTGGAGCCGGAGGAGCTGGAGGGCGTTCTCGCCCATGAGCTCTCGCATGTGGCGCACCGCGATGTGGCGGTCATGACCATCGCCTCCTTCCTCGGCGTCCTGGCGGGCATCATGACCCGCGCGGCGCTGTGGGGCGGGCTCAGCCGTGGCAGCCGCAACAACAACGCGGGCATCGCGGTGCTGCTCATTCCGCTGGTGGCCGCCGTGGTCTACGTGATCAGCTTCCTGCTGACCCGGCTGCTGTCCCGCTACCGCGAGCTGTCCGCCGACCGCGCCGGTGCGCTGCTGACCGGGCGGCCCTCGGCGCTCGCCGCCGCGCTGACCAAGGTGACCGGGCAGATGGCCCGGATCCCGACCCGGGACCTGCGCAAGGTCGAGCCGTTCAACGCCTTCTTCTTCGCCCCCGCGCTCTCTGGGGAGAGCGTCAGCCTGCTGTTCTCCTCGCATCCGACGCTGGAGCGGCGGCTCGAGCAGCTCGCCCGCGTATCCGCCCAGCTGGGCCAGGCGGGAAGGAGCTGAGGCGTGGGGTTCTGGGACGCCATCCTGGGCCGCAGCAAGCCGGTGCGCCCCGACCTCGACCGGCTCTTCGGGCTGCCCGGGGCCGCGGTCAGCCTGGAGGCGGGGACGGGGTTCACCCCGACCGGGCGGGGATCGGTCTGCTTCGCGAGCGTGGAGGGCGGCGCCTTCACCCAGCTCCAGCGGGACGTGCGGGAGCTGCTGGACGCGGACACCGACCGGGGCGGGGTGCCCGTGGAGTTCAGCCAGGACGCGTACGGCTACACCTGGCTGCTGGCCCGTCAGCCGCCGGACGATGTGGCGGCCCTGGTGAACGACCTCCACGCGGTCAATTCGCTGCTCCAGGACGGGGGGTTCGGCCCTCAGCTGCTGTGCTCGCTGATCGGCTTCCAGGACCCGGCGGGGCGTCCGCTCGCGCTGGTGTACCTCTACAAGCGCGGCACCTTCTACCCCTTCGCGCCGCTGCCGGGCGCCGCGGAGAAGCGGGACAACGCGCTGGAGCTCCAGGTGCGGGCGCTGCTCGGGGACGATCTGCGGATCGAGGAGGATCTGAGCCGCTGGTTCCCGGTCTGGGGCGCACCGGGCCTCTGAGCCGCGCCGGGTCTCTGAGCCGCGCCCGGCCGTAACGGCCGCCTCCGCCGAGGGGAGGGGACTGCCTGGGAGACGCCCGGGGACGGCTGGCTCGATGTCCGCGAGACGCCCGGGTGCGGCTGGGAGACGTACCGAACCCTTGGCGAGCGCCCGGAGGACGCCGGAACCGCCCACCGGAGGGACGCCCCCGGGAGAGGAAACCCACCGGCCGGGCGGGTGGCCGGGCATGGGATCGGCCTCGCGGGGCACCTTCTACCTTCACCATCGCACGTTCGGAAGGTGACCTGCGTTCGGCCAGGTGACCTGACGCCCGGGGGAGGGTCGAATGAACTACTTGCGCGGCTTCATCCCATGGATCGCCCTCGCGGTCGTGTCGACGCTCGGCTGGCAGTGGGGCGCCCTGGCCGGATTGGTGCTGGGCGGCGCGATGCTGGTGCGGGCCCGCAAGGCGGGCGCGGCCGCCGACGCGCTCATCCTCGAATACAGCACGGTCGCCTTCTTCGCCGCGCTGACGGCCTGGGCCTTCGCCCGGCCCGGCAGCGGGCTCAAGGACTACGTCGGGGCGCTGGCGCTGAGCTGGCTCGCGGTCACCGCCTGGACGACGCTCGCCGTGGGGCATCCCTTCACCACCGGTATCGCCCGGCGCCAGGCACCGCCCGAGGTCTGGCACACCCAGGTGTTCAAACGGATCAACGTGGTGATCACCGCGGCCTGGTCCACGGCCTTCACCCTCTCCGCCGCGGCCCTGGTCGTGGTGGTGTCCGCCGGTCTGGGCAGTGTGGCGGCGCTGGCGGTGCAGTTCGCCGGGTTCGTTCTGCCGGCCCTGTTCACCGCCTGGTACCCGGAGCGGGCCCGGGCCCGGCTCGCCCCGGCGGCACACCGGGCCTAGCCCGCCGCCTGTGGATACCGTGGGTAACCCCCTCCGGTCGGGGCCCGTCCCCTACGGGCGCGTCAGACCCGAGGACTAGACGAATCCCATCGTCAGGAGTGACGTCGGCCGTGCCTCACACCACTACCGTCGAACGCGTGACTGTGATCGCCACCGAAAGCCTGAGCAAGCGGTTCCCCCGCGTCACCGCGCTCGACCGGCTCTCCGTCGACATCGCACCGGGCGTCACCGGCCTGGTGGGTGCCAACGGCGCCGGTAAGTCCACGCTGATCAAGATTCTGCTCGGGCTGTCGCCCGCCAGCGAGGGTCGCGCCACCGTGCTCGGTCTCGACGTGGCCAAGGACGGCAGCGCCATCCGCGAAAGCGTCGGCTACATGCCCGAGCACGATTGCCTGCCGCCCGATGTCTCGGCGACCGAGTTCGTCGTCCACATGGCGCGCATGTCCGGGCTGCCGCCGTCCGCCGCCCGGGAGCGCACCGCCGACACGCTGCGCCACGTCGGGCTGTACGAGGAGCGGTACCGCCCCATGGGCGGCTACTCCACGGGCATGAAACAGCGGGTCAAGCTCGCCCAGGCGCTGGTGCACGATCCGCGCCTGGTGCTGCTGGACGAGCCGACCAACGGACTGGACCCGGTCGGCCGCGACGAGATGCTCGGCCTGATCCGCCGCGTCCACACCGACTTCGGCATCTCGGTCCTGGTCACCTCGCATCTGCTCGGTGAACTGGAGCGCACCTGCGACCACGTCGTGGTCATCGACGGCGGCAAGCTGCTCCGCTCCAGCTCCACCAGCGACTTCACCCAGGCGACGGCCTCGCTCGCGGTCGAGGTGACCGACACCGCCGACCACCCGGACGGCACCACGGCGCTGCGCACCGCCCTCGACCGGGCCGGGCTCACCGTCCAGCCCGCCGGCCGCGGCGCCGACGGGGCGCCCGGCTCCGACCATGTGCTGCTGGTCGACGTCGCGGGCGAGGAGACGTACGACACGGTCCGCGACGCCATCGTCGGCCTCGGCCTCGGCCTGGTCCGCATGGAGCAGCGCCGCCACCGCATCGCGGAGATCTTCCGGTCCGACGACGACCCGGACGCCCTGGGCGGGACGACCGGGTCCGGCGGACCGGCCAGCGGAAGCGCATACGGGAAGGGAGGTGCCGTCGATGCCGCCTGAGACCGTGACCCAGCAGCGCGCCGACGTCATTCACAACATCGGCTACCGCCACTACGAGGGCCCGCGCCTCGGCCGCGCCTACGCCCGGCGCTCGCTCTTCTCGCAGAGCCTGCGCGGCGCCTACGGCCTCGGCCGCTCGGCGAAGTCCAAGGTCGCGCCGATGCTGCTGTTCGCTGTGATGTGCATGCCCGCCGCGATCATCGTCGCGGTGGCCATCGCCACCAACGTGGACCAGCTGCCCGTCAAGTACACCCGCTACGCGATCATGCTGCAGGCCGTCATCGGCCTCTACACCGCCTCCCAGGCGCCGCAGTCCGTCTCCCGGGACCTCCGCTTCAAGACGGTTCCGCTCTACTTCTCGCGACCCATCGAAACGATGGACTACGTGGTGGCCAAGTTCGCCGCCATGGCCTCCGCCCTCTTCATCCTCACCGGCGCGCCCCTGCTGATCCTCTACGCCGGGGCACTGCTCGCCAAGCTGGACTTCGCCGATCAGACGAAGGGCTTCGCACAAGGACTGGTCTCCGTGGCTCTGCTCTCGCTCCTGTTCGCCGGCATCAGCCTGGTCGTCGCCGCGCTCACCCCGCGCCGCGGCTTCGGCGTCGCCGCCGTCATCGCCCTGCTGACCATCTCCTACGGTGCGGTGTCCGCCGTCCAGGCCATCGCCTGGGACCAGGCCAACACCGGCTCGGTGAGCTGGATCGGGCTGTTCTCGCCGATCACCATCATCGACGGGGTGCAGACGGCGTTCCTCGGTGCCTCCTCCTCCTTCCCCGGCGGGGTCGGCCCCGGCACCGGGACCGGGCTCGTCTACGTCCTCGTTCTCCTCGGCCTGATCGCCGGCTCGTACGGGCTGCTGATGCGCCGCTACCGAAAGGTCGGCCTGTGACCACGATCGCCATCGACAACGTCTCCCGCTGGTTCGGGAACGTCGTGGCCGTCAACGACGTGACCATGGACATCGGCCCCGGTGTCACCGGGCTGCTCGGCCCCAACGGCGCCGGCAAGTCCACCCTCATCAACATGATGGGCGGATTCCTGGCCCCCTCCACCGGGTCGGTGACCCTCGACGGCGCCCCGATCTGGCGCAATGAGCAGGCATACCGCCACATCGGCGTCGTCCCCGAGCGGGAGGCGATGTACGACTTCCTCACCGGCCGTGAGTTCGTGATCGCCAACGCCGAGCTGCACGGGCTGCCCGATCCGCGCGCCGCCGCCCGTAAGGCGCTCGAAACGGTCGAGATGGACTACGCGGGCTCCCGGAAGATCGCCACGTACAGCAAGGGCATGCGGCAGCGCGTGAAGATGGCCTCCGCGCTGGTGCACGAGCCGTCGGTGCTCCTTCTGGACGAGCCGTTCAACGGCATGGACCCGCGGCAGCGGATGCAGCTCATGGAGCTGCTGCGGCGCATGGGCGCGGAGGGCCGCACCGTGCTGTTCTCCTCGCACATCCTCGAGGAGGTCGAGCAGCTGGCGTCGCATATCGAGGTGATCGTCGCGGGCCGGCACGCCGCCTCCGGCGACTTCCGCAAGATCCGCCGGCTGATGACGGACCGTCCGCACCGCTATCTCATCCGGTCCAGCGACGACCGCGCGCTCGCGGCCGCCCTGATCGCCGACCCGTCGACCAGCGGTATCGAGGTCGACACGAGCACCGGCGCCGACGGCGGACTGCACATCCAGGCGGTCGACTTCGCCCGCTTCACCGAACTGCTGCCCCGGGTCGCCCGCGACCAGGGCATCCGGCTCCTCACGGTCTCGCCCTCCGACGAGTCCCTGGAGAGCGTCTTCTCCTACCTCGTCGCGGCCTGAAAGGAGCCCACAGCGATGTCCTCGCTCTACCACCCCACCGTGGCGCGGCTCACCTACCGGGCCCTGCTCGGCCGCCGCCGGGCGCTGATCCTCTTCACACTCCCCGGTCTGCTGCTGGTGATCTCGCTCGCCGTACGGCTGCTGACCGGGGCGGGTGACGACACGGCCGACGCGATCCTCGGCGGCTTCGCGATGGCCACCATGGTCCCGCTGATCGGCGTGATCGCCGGTACGGGCGCCATCGGCCCGGAGATCGACGACGGCTCGGTCATCTATCTGCTCGCCAAGCCGGTGAAGCGGCCGACGATCATCATCACCAAGCTGGCCGTGGCGATCGGCGTCACGGTCGCCTTCTCCGCGATCCCCACCCTGCTCGCGGGCTTCCTGCTCAACGGCAACGCGAATCAGCTGGCGGTCGGCTACGCCGTCGCCGCCGCCGTGGCCTCGGTCGCCTACAGCGCGATCTTCCTGCTGCTGGGCACCGTGACCCGTCACGCGGTGATCGCCGGGCTGGTCTACGCCCTGGTGTGGGAGACCTTCTTCGGCAACCTGGTGGCCGGGGCCCGCAAACTCAGCGTCCAGCAGTGGGCGCTGGCGCTCGGGCAGAAGGTCGCGGACGGCGATGTGATCTCGTCCGACGTCGGCCTGGCGACCGGCGTCATCCTGCTGCTGGCCGTGACCGTGGCGGCGACCTGGTACGCGGCCCGCAAGCTGCGCTCGCTGACCCTCGCGGGCGAGGAGTGACCGCTGGACCACGGTGGCGGCCACCAGTTTGGGATCGCTGACCCTCGCGGGCGAGGAGTGACCCGCCGGGGCCTCGCGAGGCGGCGGCGCCCCGCCTGATGTGCGCGGGGAGGAGTGACCCGGCGGGCCCTCAAGGAGGGGGCCCCTCGCGGGGGAGGCGTTACCCGCCCGGCTGACTCCCGGGCGGAGCAGGAGTGATCCCCCGCGCGAGCCTCCGCCCCCGGGACTCGCGCGGGGACATCCGGCGCCTCCCTGGGCTTCATGCGCGCCTTATGGCCGCCACCGTGCCGGGACGGCGGAGCGGCCACCGAACGTCTCCGCGGTGGCGGCGGTCGTCGTGACGGCCGCCGCCGCGCGGTGTCCGGGGGCCGCGTTCGCCTTGTCCAGGGCGCTACCCGCGGCTACCCGCGCCGCCGCTTGGTGCGCCGCGCCCGCCGCTGGGCCGCCTCGGCCTTGAGCGTGGCGACATCCCTGCGGACCTCGGTCATGTCCTCACCGAGATCGCAGAGCCGCTCGCTCATGGCGCAGATGACCCGTCCGTGCGCGTCGAGCCGCCGGTCCATGCCGTCCAGCCGGGCGGAGACCCTGGCCATCCACGGAGCCAGCTCCCGCAGTGTGGAGCCGACGTCCGCCAGGCACGCCTCGACGGCGTCGAGGCGGCTGCCGATCGGCCCGGCCAGCATCCGCTCGGTGAGGATCTGTTCGAGCGGGAGCTGCTCCGTTCCGGCTTCCGAACCGCTCCGGGCCGACTCCTCGACATCGAGGAGGTAGGTGCGTACCCGCCTGGCGATATCGCTGTCCCGAAGCAGCATGGCGACGTTGAGGACGGCGCGGCGGGGGTAGAGGGTGAGCTGGGTGATGGCCTGTGGATAACTCCGCTCCCATAGGTCCATTGTGGACCTATGAAAGGCGTGCAGGTCAGGGCCTCGGAGGATATGCATCCCGTTGCTGTGGAACTCCTCCCGGTGGCGTTTGGCCAGACTCTTGACGGCTTCTTCCCCAACCTCGAAGTACTCCGCGACCATGCGGGTGGTGATATGCAGCCCATCGGGCAGCATGGTCAGGATCTTGACCTTGTCGAGGACGTCCGTCCGTTCGATGACACTGTCGCGCAGCGTGCGCGACTCCAGCAGTGCGGTCTCAGGTGGCATAGGTCTGCCTTCCGGTGTGGATTTCAGGTGATGGTCACGCCCCACCAGCCAGGGGCCAGGCCGTCCGTATCCAGGGACCAGGAGCGGAGGCTGCCAACCTCTTTCGGACCCAACCGCCGTGACATCGCTGCCCGTCGATCCGTCGCCCGGCCGAGGCTCCAGCTCGCGTTGCCTCCGCGCATAACGCGTATAAGGAAGAACGATCCGACCGCGGGAGGGTCACTCGGGCCGCGCGTGTTGACGGCTCGCGCACGGCACGCGTCGTTGGACCTCGCACAGGGCGCGTCGACGGGCCCCACGCCGCGCGCTTCGATGGACCCCACGCCGCGCACCGCGAAGGGCGGGCGCCGTCTCGGGCGCCCGCCCCTGTGTGTCTCGGATGTCTCGCGTGAACCGCGGCTCAGATGTGGACCGGCTCCGCCGGGGCCTTCTCGGCGCTCGGCTTCGGGGCCGTACCGCCGGGGCCGCCCCGGACGACGGCCAGCACCAGCAGGCCCGCCGCCAGGGCCGCGACACCGGCGATCACGCAGATGCGGTCGAGCCCGGCCGCGAACGACTCGTGGACCAGCGCTCGCGCCGCGTCCGCCCGGGCCGGTGGGGCGGCGGCGACGACGGCGTCGGCGTGGCCGCCGCTGATGGCCTCGGCGGCCTGTCCGGCGGCCCGGGCCGGGACCGTGCCGCTGCCGTCGACCACGTCCCGCACCCGCGTCGCGAACACCGTGCCCAGGACGGCGATCCCCAGTGCGTAGCCCAGCTGTCGGAAGGTGTTCACCGCGCCGCTGGCCATGCCCGCCCGCTCCGGCGGGGCCGAGCCGAGGGCCGCCGAGACCAGTACCGGCATGGCCATGCCGATGCCCAGTCCGGCCAGTGCCAGGCCCGGGACGAAGGCCGTCCAGTCCGTGTCCGGGGTCACCATCGCCGCGTTGACCAGCGCGCCGGCGCCCACCAGCAGCAGTCCGCCGCCGAGCGCCCGCCCGGGGGCGACCCGGTCCAGCAGCCGTCCGCCCGCCGCGCCGACGACCAGGGAGACGCCCGCCATGGGCGTCACCGCGAGCCCCGCCTGCACCGGGCTCATGCCCAGCACCGACTGCAGCCACAGTCCGGCGTAGGTGAGGTAGGGGAAGGCCGCGGCCTGCAGCAGCAGTGCCGCCGCCATCAGCACCGCGAACGTCGGGCGGCGCAGCAGCCCGAGATCCAGCAGCGGCTGCCGCTTCCCGCGTTCCGCCGCGACGAAGGCGAGCAGCGCGATCGCGGCCGCCACCAGCGCGATGACCGTACCGGGCTCGGCCCAGCCCTCCTCACCGCCGCGCATCAGCCCGTACGTCAGCGCCCCGGCGCACACCGTGAACGAGGCGGCGCCCGGCCAGTCGATGCGTACGCCCGGCACACCGCGCGACTCGTCGATCGAACGCATCGTGATCCACACCGCGATCGCCGTCAGCGGCAGATTGACCAGGAAGATGGCGCGCCAGTCGACGTACTCGGTCAGCACCCCGCCCAGCACCGGGCCGACCGCCGCGGCCGCCCCGCTCGTTCCGCCCCACACCCCGAAGGCGATACCGCGGTCGCGTCCGGAGTAGGTGGCCATCAGCAGCGGGGTGTTGGTGGCGAACATGGCCGCCGCGCCCGCCCCCTGGACGGCGCGGGCCGCGATCAGCACCCCGGCGTCCGGTGCCAGGCCGCAGACCAGGGAGGAGACCGCGAACACCGCGAGGCCGACCAGATACAGCCGTCGCCGCCCGAAGAGATCGGCCGCCGAACCGGCCACCATCAGCAGCGCGGCGAGGGCCAGCGCGTAGATGTCCATCACCCACTGGAGGGAGCTGAAGGACGCGTCCAGACCCCGTGCCACCTGCGGCAGCGCGGTGTTCACGATGGTGACGTCTATCAACAGCATGAAATTGCCGAGCGTGATGGCGGCGAGCGGCCACCATGACCTGCGCATGACTGACTCCAAGACCTCAATACATCTCGACAAGGGAGCGAGGACCGGCCCCGAGGCCGGTCCCCGCTCCTCTTACGGTCGCTCTGACCGGGCCGTTCGCTCCAGCCGGCACCGACCCGTCGGCGGTATCCGACACCCCGCTAGCGTGGAGTGGTGGAATCCGATGCGTTCGACGACCTGGACCGGGCGCTGGTGCACGCCCTCCAACTCGACGGGCGGGCCCCGTTCAGCCGGATCGCCAGGGTGCTGGGCGTCTCCGACCAGACCGTGGCGCGCCGCTACACCCGGCTGCGGACCACGGGGGCGATCCGGGTGCTGGGGCTCACCGATCCGGCGGCGGTCGGTGACGTGGTCTGGCTGGTGCGGGTGCGGTGCCTGCCGGACGCCGCCCTGGCGGTGGCCGAGGCGCTGGCCCGGCGCACCGACACCTCCTGGGTGAGCGTGCTGTCCGACGGCACCGAGGTCGCCGCGTCCACACGGGCGGCGTCCGGGCAGGACAGCGACACACTGCTGCTGCGCAAACTCCCGCAGACGCCACGGGTGGTGGGGGTGAGCGCCCACTGTGTGCTGCACGAGTACTTCGGCGGGGAGCAGAGTCCGGTCAACAAGTCCGACACGCTGACGGACGAGCAGGTCGAGCGGCTGCGCCCACCCGCGGCCCGCCGGCCGGAGGGCCCGCGCCGGCCGGTGGGCGCCGAGGACCGCAAGCTGCTGGACGTCCTCGTACGGGACGGTCGGACGCCGCTGACCGAACTGGCCGCCGTCACCGGCTGGTCCCAGTCGACGGTGCGCCGCCGGATGGCGGAGCTGCGCGCCGACGGCACCCTGTACTTCGATGTCGACTACTCGACCCGGATGTTCCGACAGGGGGTCAGGGCCACGATGTGGCTTTCGGTGCGGCCATCGGATCTCGCCGCCACCGGGCAGACGCTCGCGGACCATCCCGAGGTGGCGTTCGCCTGTGCGACCACCGGGTCGAAGAATCTGTTGGCGACCGTGGTCTGCGCCGATGTCCCGGCCCTCTACACCTATCTGACCACCCGCATCGCCGAACTGCCCGCCGTGCGGGACATGGAGATTTCCCCGATCCTCCGGCGGATCAAGGGCCCGGGGGCACTGCTCAGCCCTCCGTCCCCCTGGCGGGCCTGAACGGCCCGCCTGTCAGCGGTCGTTGGAGATAACTTGCGAAACCCCGGTGGTCGAACACGGCCTGGACGTACTACCAGGCGGTCAAGGTCTTCGGCCGACCCCTCCGGGCCCTCGGACCGCGGCCGGTGGCCCGGTCGCCGCCGCCGGTCCCGGACGCCGGGCGGCCGCGCCGGCACCCGGCCGGTTCACCGGCCCGCCGCCGGGAAGAGCCGCTCCAGCACCACGGCGATGCCGTCCTCCGTGTTGGACGCGGTGATCTCGTCGGCGACGGCCTTGAGGTCCGGGTGCGCGTTCGCCATCGCGACACCGTGCTTGGCCCAGCCGAACATCGGGATGTCATTGGGCATGTCGCCGAAGGCGATCGCGTCGTCGGCGGTCATCCCCAGCCGGCGCGCGGCCATCGACAGCCCCGTCGCCTTGGTCAGCCCCAGCGGCAGCAGCTCCACCAGCCCGGTGCCGGCCATCGTCACCCCGACCAGGCCACCGGCGGCCGTCCGGGCCGCGTCCGCGAGCGCGTCGTCGCCCAGCTCGGCGTGCTGGATGTAGAGCTTGCTGAGGGGCTGGGACCACATCTCCTCCGGGTCCGCGAACGACACCCGGGGAATCCCCTCGTCGTCCATCCGGTACCCCTCGCCGAACAGCACCTCGCCGTCCAGCCCGTCGCGGGCCGCGGCCAGCCGCAGCGGCCCGATCTCCGCCTCGATCTTCTCCAGCGCCAGCTGGGCCACCCGGCGGTCCAGCGTGACGGAGGTCAGCAGCCGGTGCTCGCCCGCGTGGTAGAGCTGTGCGCCCTGACTGCACACCGCGAGCCCCTGGTACCCGAGGTCCTCGAGTATGTGCCGGGCCACCGGGACGGTCCGGCCGGTGACGACGATGTGCGCGGCGCCCGCCGCGGTGGCCGCGGCGACCGCCTCACGGGTCCGCGCCGAGACGGTGTGGTCCGGGCGCAGCAGGGTCCCGTCGAGATCGGTCGCGACCAGGCGGTAGGGCAGCTCATCACCCTCACCGGCGCCGTTCCGTGCGCCGTCGCTCATCGGGCTACCGGTTCCAGGACCTCGCGTCCGCCCAGGAACGGCCGCAGCGCCTCGGGCACCCGCACCGAGCCGTCGGCCTGCTGGTGGTTCTCCAGGATCGCGACGATGGTCCGGGTCACCGCGCACAGCGTGCCGTTGAGCGTGGCCAGCGGGCGGACCCGCTTGCCCTCGCGCATCCGGACCGACAGCCGCCGGGACTGGAACTCGGTGGTGTTGGAGGTCGAGGTCAGCTCGCGGTACTTGCCCTGGGTCGGGATCCACGCCTCGCAGTCGAACTTCCGCGTCGCCGACGAGCCCAGGTCACCCGAGGCCAGGTCGACCACCCGGAACGGCAGCTCCAGGGAGGTCAGCCACTGCTTCTCCCACTCCAGCAGCCGCTGGTGCTCGGCCTCGGCGTCCTCCGGGGTCGTGTAGACGAACATCTCGACCTTGTCGAACTGGTGCACCCGGAAGATCCCCCGGGTGTCCTTGCCGTACGACCCGGCCTCGCGACGGAAGCAGGAGGAGAACCCGGCGTAGCGCCGCGGCAGTTCGCCCGCGTCCAGGATCTCGTCCATGTGGTACGCGGCCAGCGGCACCTCGGAGGTGCCGACCAGGTAGAGGTCGTCCTTGTCGAGGTGGTAGACGTCGTCCGCGGCCTGGCCGAGGAAGCCGGTGCCCTCCATGGCCTTCGGCTTGACCAGCGCCGGGGTGAGCACCGGGGTGAAGCCCGCCGCGGTGGCCTGCGCCATCGCCGCGTTCACCAGTGCGAACTCCAGCAGGGCGCCGACCCCCGTCAGGTAGTAGAAGCGCGAACCGGAGACCTTGGCGCCGCGCTCGGTGTCGATCGCGCCGAGCAGCTCGCCCAGCTCCAGGTGGTCCTTGGGCGCGAAGCCCTCGGCCTCGAAGTCGCGCGGGGTGCCGACCGTCTCCAGGACGGCGAAGTCGTCCTCGCCGCCGATCGGCACCTCCGGATGGACCAGGTTGCCCAGCTGGAGCAGCAGCCGCTGGGTCTCCTCGGCGGCCGCGTCCTGCTCGGCGTCGGCCGCCTTCACGGCGGCGGACAGCTCGCCCGCCTTCTTCAGCAGCTCGGCCTTCTCGTCACCGGCGGCCTTCGGGATGAGCTTGCCGAGCGCCTTCTGCTCGGCGCGCAGCTCGTCGAAGCGGACACTGGAGGACCTGCGCCGCTCGTCGGCGGTCAGGAGCGCGTCGACGATGCCGACGTCCTCTCCACGGGCGCGCTGGGAGGCGCGCACACGATCGGGGTCCTCACGGAGCAGGCGAAGGTCAATCACCCCACCAGGTTACCGGTGTGGTCTCGGGCGCTCGACGCGATATTCCTGTGCGTCCCGGTTTGACCCCTCTTGTGGCTGTGGGTAAACCGGGGAATTCCTGTGACGGCCGCCGTCAAGGAATGCTCATGCACTCCCCTAAACGGGGCAAAGAGGCGGCGTGGAGGCGACTCTCTTCCCTTGTGGGCAGGGCGAGTTGGGGATGGGTTGTCCACAGGGGCGGCGGGAAGCCCCGGGGTTATCCACAGCCTGTGTGTGGGATCTGTGGATGTCACGGTGATCGTTTAGGCCGCCCACATGCTCGGCGATGGATTCCCCTGTCAAACCGCTTTCACACACTCCACAAGACACGAATCCCTCACTCCAAAGGGTTGCTCGGGCGAATTGGGGTGACAGGGGAATGATGTCCGGTGATGGGGGTGGATGCGGTGATTGTGGTGACAGGCGCTGCTTGCTGGTTTTGGCCATGTCGACTTATCCCCAGCACACCCCGCCAGTCTGTGGATAACTTTTCCGCAGCGGTTCCGGTGATCCCCAGGCCGGGAGGCGAGCACAGCGCCCGAAGCCGCTCTTCGGCGGCGGGGACGCGGCCGGGACGCGACTGGGAGGCGACTGGGAAGCGGCCGGGACGCGACTGGGAGGCGCCTCCGGCGGCGGCCAGGAGGCCCGGTCCGGCACGGAGCGCCGTCCGCCGGAGGCGCCGTGAGCGATGCCGGAGGCGTCAGAGGGCCCAGGGCCCCGCCCGAAAGCCCCCGCGCCCGTGCCCGTGCCCGCCGCTGCGGGTCAGGCCCGGCCGTCCTGGCAGCGGGCCAGCCACTCCGCCGCCTCCGCGAACGCCTCGTCCGAGGTCCCGTGCCGCAGCGGCGCCATGTCCTCCGGCGACATACCCGCCCGCGGATACGAGCCCAGGAACCGCACCTTCGGGCAGATCCGCTTCAGCCCCATCAGGGCCGAGCCCACCCGCCGGTCGGTGATGTGCCCCTCACAGTCCACCGAGAAGCAGTAGCGGCCGATGCCCTCGCCGGTCGGGCGCGATTCGATCCGCACCAGGTTGACCCCGCGTGCGGAGAACTCCTGGAGCAGCTCCAGCAGCGCGCCCGGGTGGTCGTCACCGAGCCAGAGCACCAGGGAGGTCTTGTCCGCGCCCGTCCAGGCCGCGGGCCGGGCGGGGCGGCCGGCCAGGACGAAGCGGGTCATCGCGTTCTGCGCGTCGTGGATGTCGGTGACCAGCGGCTCCAGACCGTACCGGGACGCGGCGAACTCGCCCGCGAACGCCGCGTCGTACCGCCCCTCCTGCACCAGCCGCGCGCCGTCCCCGTTCGAGGCGGCCGACTCCCACACGGCGTCCGGGAGGTTCGCCGCGAGCCAGTTGCGGACCTGGGGCTGGGAGACCGGGTGCCCGGTCACCGTCTTGATGTCCGCGAGCGTGGTGCCCGGCCGCACCAGCAGCGCGAAGCTGATCGGCAGCAGCACCTCGCGGTAGATCATCAGCGGTTCGCCGGTGGCGAGCTCGTCGAGGGTCGCGGTGACGCCGCCCTCGACCGAGTTCTCGATGGGCACCAGGGCGGCCGCCGCGGCGCCGGAGCGCACGGCGTCGAGTGCCGCCGCCACGGAGACCATCGGTGCCAGCTCCCGGGTGGCGGCCTCCGGCATGGACCGCAGGGCGGCCTCGGTGAAGGTGCCCTCGGGGCCGAGGTAGGCATAGCGGCTGGCCGACATCACGGTCGCTCCCTGTGATCAGACGAGACCCGTCACGATACCCGTGTCGGCCCGGCCGGCCGACCGCTTGCCGAGCACCCATGGGCGCACCGGCTCGGACGCGGCTCGTCCCTTCCCTATCCCTCCAAGAGTGCCTGACCCACGTACTCCCCCGGGGCGCAGCCCGGCGGCACCGCGAACAGCGCGCTCGCCTCGTGCCGCAGGAACCGCGAGAGATCGTCGCCCAGGTCCAGCTTCCGCTGCACCGGGACGAACCCCTTCATCGGATCCGCCTGCCAGGCGATGAACAGCAGCCCGGCGTCCGGCGCCCCGTCGGCGCGGAAGCCGTCGTGGTACGAGAAGGGCCTGCGCAGCATCGCGGCGCCCTGGTTGGACGCGGGCGCCGCGACCCGCACATGGGCGGCGCCCGCGATGGCCAGCGAACCGTCCGCGTTGACCTTGTCGAGCCGGACCGGGGTGGTCTCCGTGCCGCCGGACAGCGGGGCGCCGTCCGACTTGCGGCGGCCGATCACCTTCTCCTGCCGCTCCAGGGAGAGGTGGTCCCACGCGTCCAGCAGCATCCGGATGCGCCGGACGACCGCGTAGGAACCGCCCGCCATCCACGCGGGCTCCCCCTTCTCCGGTACGAAGATCCGCCGCTCGAAGTCGTCGTCCGTCGGCTTGGGGTTGTTGGTGCCGTCGATCTGGCCCATCAGGTTGCGGGTGGTCATGGGGCGGTCGGTGGCGCCGGGGGTGCGGTTGAAGCCGTTCATCTGCCAGCGCAGCCGGGCCGTTCCGGCGGCCTCGCGCTGCAGTGCGCGCAGCGCGTGGAAGGCGACGAGCGCGTCGTCGGCGCCGATCTGGATCCACAGGTCGCCGTCGCTGCGCTTGGGGTCGAGCGCGTCCGAGACGAAGTGGGGGAGCGGGGCGAGTGCCTCCGGCAGCCGGTCCTCGAGCCCCACCTTGCCGAAGAAGGTCCGGCCGAAGCCGAAGGTGACCGTAAGGGAGGAGGGACCGGCGTCGAGCGCGATCCCCGTGTCGTCCGGCGGGGCCTCGCCCGCCGTCAGCTGCCGGGCCGTCCGCGACCAGCGGCGCAGCAGGGCGGCGGCCGCCTTACGGTTCGCACCGGCCTTCAGGTCGAAGGCGAGGAGATGGCCGTGGGCCTGGAGGGGGGTGGTGATGCCCGCCTGGCGCCCGCCGTGGAAGGGCACGGCGGTCGCGCCCACGGAGGTGAGGGGTTCGGGTGTCTCCCGCGCCGCCTCGGACGCGTAGGCACCGGCGGCCCCGCCGGCGACCAGTCCGGCCGCGCCCGCGGCGCCCGCCGAGCCCAGCAGACGCCGCCGGGAGATGCCGGGGGAGGGTGCTTGCTCTGTCGTCATTGAGCGACTTTCACGTTCCTGGTCTCCGTCACCTGGTCGATGTCGGAGGTCCGTACGGTCAGGGAGAGCTGCCAGGTGCCGGCCATGGGGAGCTGGACGGTCCTGGCGCTCCAGTGTCCGGTGGACAGGTGCTCGAGCGGGACGCGCAGCGGCCCGATCCCCTTCTGCCCGAGCGTCAGCGACACCTTGACCTCGGGCACGTCCACGGGGCGGTCGGCCAGGTCGGTGGTGAAGACATGCAGCGCGTTGTCCCCCGGCAGGGCGGGTTCGATCATGACCACGGCCTTGCCGCGGCCGCTCTTGGGGCCGGTGTCGTACGGGATGAGCACGCTCACCGGGTCCACGTTCAGCCGGTCGCCGGGGTTCGTGGCCGCGGCGGTCCGCCCGGTCTCGGCCCGGCCGGGCTGGGTGGCGCTCAGCACGGTGGCCACCGCGAGCAGCACCACGGCCACGATGGTCTCGGCGAGCACCGACCGGCGCAGCCCGCTGCGCACCGGGTCGGCGTCGCGCTTCCGCAGCGTGGCGGTCCTGTTCCTGGCGGCCTGCTGGCGGGCGAGCTGGGCGGCGCGGACGGGGTCGTCGGCGGCGGTGCCGCTCCCGGCGCTGTCACCGGGCCCGGCACCGGACTCCTCGCCGGGCTCGGTTCCGGCATCGGCGGGGGCGTCCGCGACCGTGCCGGCCGCGCCGGTACGGACCGGCCGCGCGGACTTCACCGCGTCCTTGATCCCCGCCGCGTTCTCCGGCTCCCCCTCGGCCTTCGCCGCGTTCTCCGTCTCCGACGGGGTCTCCGGCTCCGACGGGGTGTCCGAACCGGCCTCCGAACCCGCCTCCGCGGCAGTCCCCGAGGCCGTCGTCGAAGAAGCCCCCGCTGTCGTCCCCGTGGCGTCGCCAAGGCGGCCGGTCCAGCGTCGCGAGACGGCCGCGATGCCCACGAGCACCGCCACCAGACCCACCTTGACCAGCAGCCATCGCCCGTACTCTGTGTCGGTCAGCGCGCCCCAGGAGCCCACCTGCCGCCACGACTGGTACAGCCCGGTGACCACCAGGGCGACGACCGAGCCGAAGGCCAGCCGGGAGAAGCGGCGCACCGCCGCCGGCTCGATCGGCTCGCCCGCCCGGAGCGTCACCGCGAGCGAGGCCAGGCCGCCCAGCCACACCCCGACCGCGATCAGATGGATCACGTCCACCGGCATGGCCAGCTGCCGCTGGAGGCCGACCGAGGCGTGCTCGGCCATGGCCCAGGTCGCGGCGAGGCCCACGGACATCACCGTGCCGCCGAAGCCGAGCCCGAAGGCGAGGTCCTGGCGGCGCCGCGGGTCCGCCTCCGGATCCGCGGCGCGACGGGTGTACGAGCCGAAGAGGACGGCCAGGAAGACCGCCGCCGCGCCGAGCAGCAGCAGCCGGGACAGCAGCGCCGCCCCCGGCTTGGTGGACAGCACGTCGCCCAGCCTGCCGAGGTCGAGGACGCCGCCGAGCCCCTCGCCGTCGGTGTACGGCCCGCGCAGCAGCAACAGCACCAGGCTGGACGTGAAGAGCGTCACCCAGCCGCCCACGGTGATCTTCCGCACCGGGCGCGAGGACCGGCAGAGCCCGGCGAACACGCTGCCGCCCACCAGCGCGGCGAAACCGCCGTAGGCGGCGTAGCGGCCGATCCCGTAGAGGGCGCTGACCGTACTGTCGGACGCCCCGCCCGTCGGCACCTTCGCCTTGGTCTTGGACGGCGCGCCGATGGAGAAGGTGAACGCGCCGCTCACCGGGTGGCTGTCCTCCGAGACCGCCTTCCACGCCACCGTGTAGGTGCCGTCCGGAAGCCCGGAGTGCAGCCCGGCCGCGGCGGTGGACGACTTCCCGCCGACATGGGCGGTCTTCCCGGTGTCCACGCGCTTGCCGCCGGGGTCGAGCACGCGCACCGAGTCACCGGAGAGCAGCACGCCCTCCGAGAAGGTCAGCGTGACCGCCCGGGGAGCGGTCTGCACCACCGAGCCGTCCTCGGGGTCGGTCGAGGTGAGCGCGGCATGCGCGGACGCGGAGTTCGCGCCCACGCTCAGCGCGCACAGCAGCGCGGCCAGCAGGGCGCCGCAGATCGCCACGAGCCGCCGTGCCATCGGCCGCCGGGCGGTCGCGGCGGTCGCGGCGGTCCGGGCGGGGGTCGCGGTGGGCCCGGCGGTGGCCGGGGAGGTCAGCGAGGGCATCGGGCGTCAGTCCTTGGGGCGGTACGTCGTGGGCTCGACCGGGACTTTGATCTCGATGGGGTCGGAGGTGGCGAAGTGCAGGGTGAAGGTGACCTTCTCACCGACCTTCGGCCGGTGGGTGAGATCTGTCAGCATCAGATGATCTCCGCCGCTGCTCAGGTCGAGCCGGCCGTTCGCCGGGACGTCGAGCGAGCCGACCTGCTTCATCCGGGTGCCTTCGGTGCTGTGCAGGGTGACCTCGGCGGCGAGCGGGGTGGTGACGGACGTCAGCTCGTCGGCCCCGCCCCCGGTGTTCCGCACGGTCAGGAAGCCCGCCGCCATGTCGGTCATGGGCGGCCGCGGGAGGTAGGCGCCGCTCACGGACAGCTTCGGGACGCCCCCGTGGCCGGTGGCGTTCCCGCCGTCCCCGCCGTTCCCGCCGTTCCCGCCCCCGTCGCCCGAGCAGGCGGCGAGGGCGGCGGACAGACCGAGGGCGAGGGCGGCGGCGGTCGCCTTACGGATGCCGGGACGCCTCGGCGTCACGGGTTCCGCCCCTCGATGATCTTCGGCAGGTCCTTGGCGTACCGGTCGGCCGAGGCGTCCGTGGTGTAGAGCCAGTGGCCCTTGTCGTCCTTGGGCGAGAAGCCGATCACCTCGGCGCCGTGGCTGACGGTGACGCTGCCGTCCTTCTCCTTCTTCGGCTTCTCGACGTAGATGCCCAGCGAGCGCGCGGCGGCCTCGATGGTGTCGAAGCCGCCGGTCAGGCCGACGAAGTCGGTGCCGCCCTGGGCGTCGAGCCAGGAGCGGATCCGCTTGGGGGTGTCGCGGGCGGGGTCGGTGGTGACGAAGACGACCCGCAGCTTCTCCCGCTCGGCCTTGGACAGCTTCTTCTCGGCGATGCCGAGGTTGCTCATGGTGAGCGGGCAGACGTCCGGGCAGTGGGTGTAGCCGAAGAAGAGCAGGGTGGGGCGGCCCTTGGTCTCCTTGAGCAGGTCGTACTTCTTGCCGTCGGTGTCGGTGAGGATGAGGTCCGGCTTGGTCTTGGCGGCGTCGAGGACGAAGGCGTGGCCGGGCTTCTGGCCCCCCTTGACCTCGGCGGCGGCTTTGTCGCCCGTGCCCCCGCCGTCGGAGCCCCCGCAGGCGGTGAGGGTGAGCGCGGCGGTGGCGACGAGCGCGGTGGCCAGGATCTTGGTGCGCATGGAGCTGTTCTCCAAAGAGAGGTGGATCGGTGGCGCGGGGGCGGCGGGCACGAGGGGCCCGCCGCCCCGCCGGGCCGCGTGGCCGGTTCGGGGCCCGCGGTGTCCGGCGGTACGCGCCGTCGGTTCGGGTGGCCTGGGGTCAGGCGGAGCGGCGGCGGCCGGCGACCACGCCGAAGGCGACACCGGCGGCGCCGATGACGATGCCCGCGATGCCCAGCACCCGGGCGGTGGTGTCGCTGCCGTCCTTGTCGTCCGAGGCGTCCGAGGCGGCGGCCTCGGACCCCGCCGTCGCGTCCTTGGCCTTGCCGGAGGCCGCGTCGGCGCCCTGGCCGTCCGCGCCCTTCGCCGGGTCGACCAGCTTGAGCACCGGTGCGGGGTTCTCGGGCTCGGCGGCGCCCTCCTTGGGCTCCTCGATCCAGCGCACGACCTCCTTGTTGTCGTACGTCTGGAGCGCCTTGAACACCATCTGGTCGGCGTCCTCGGGCAGTTGGCCGACCGAGACCGGGAACTGCTGGAACATCCCCGGCTCGATCTTCCCGCCGGACCAGGTGACCTTGGTGACCGCCTCGTTGATCTTCTCGCCGTGGGACTCCACGGGCTTGGCGAGCTTGGACTTGGTGACCTTGATGTCCCAGCCGGGCACCGGCTGGGGCATGACCGAGGCGAGCGGGTGGTCGCTGGGCAGGGTCACCTCGAGCTTGACGGTGGAGGCGTCGTCGCGCTCGTTGGGCACCTTGAAGTTGATGGTGCTGTAGCCGCCCTTCTCGGCCTCGCCGGGCTGCACGCTGACGTGCGCGAAGGCCGGGCCCGCGGCGAGCAGCACCAGGCCGCCCGCGGTGAGGCACCCGACGACCGGCAGACGACGGAGACGCTTGGCGTTCATGTCAACACTCCAGGGACAGGAATGATCAGGGGGTGGGCGCGCGTGCGGTGCCGCCGCGGCCGCCCTCCGGTCCCGCTGGAGGAGGGTCGCGTCGGTCAGGCCGCGAGGTGGTAGCCCGGCGGTCCCCGCCTGATCACGCTGTGCTGGAGGACGAGGGCCGTCGTCCCGCCCTCGTCCCGCTCGGCCGTGCGCGGACCGCACGGCCCGCCGTAAGGCGCCCACGGGCCGGCCAGGAGCATCCGTACGAGCCGCAGGGCGGCGCGCAGCGCCCGTACGAGCGCGGCCTCCGCGACCCCGCGCGCCCCGTCCGCCGACAGCCGTACCGCCCGCCATACGGCCCGCTCGCCACGGCGCAGCAGCCAGCCGATGGCGAGCGCGGCGAGCAGATGGCCCAGGGTCATCGGCAGCGACGGCAACAGCCCCGGCAGCCCGGCCGCGTGTCCGGCCGGGGCGCCGGGGGACGCCATGGTGTGCGGGCCGGAGGCGTCGATGCCCGCGTGCGCGACGATCCGGTGGGCCGTCGCGGCGTCGGGCCGGCCGGGGCCCGAGGCGCACAGCAGCCTGGCGGCCAGGCCGATCACATGGCCCTCGGCGGTGTCGGCCCGGTGGGCGGCCTCCGCGGCGGCGGCCGCCCGCTGCTGCCCGAGGGTGAAGAGCGTGTGCAGCGCGAGCTGCCCGGTGGCCAGCAGGGCCGCGATCCCGGGCAGCGACCGCTCCCGCCCGGCCAGCGGCAGCGCGACCGTGAACACCGCCGCGCAGCCCACGCCCACCGTCCACAGCGGCACGGTCGCGCAGGAGGCCAGCACATGCCCCGCCGCGGACAGCACGACACAGACCGCGGTGAACACCGCGGCCCGCAGCATTCGCAGATCGGCGCCGGCGCGGGCGACAGGGGAAGCCATGGCGGCGCCATCATCCCACTGGGCGGGCGCGTTCCCTACGGCGGGTGGGGCGTACCGGCGCACACCGGGACAGGCCCATACACCGGTTCGCGCATCGAGCGCGTCCGCTGAATGAGCGGAGTCACGCCGATAACACGCTTACGGACCATGGACCCAGGCAATACGTAACGGTATGTCGAGCCGCGGCCGGGAGGCTGGAGCATGAGCATCTGGTGGTCACTCCATTTGCCCCGCGAGGCGGCGAGCGTTCCGCTCGCACGGCGACTGCTCCTCGGCACCATGGAGACGGCCGGAGTGGATCCGGAGATCTCCTACGATCTGTCGGTCGCCCTCTCCGAGGCGTGTGCGAACGCGGTGGAGCACGGGGGTCACGACGGCACGGGCGGGGATTATCGAGTCACGGCCTACATCGACGGCGACACCTGCCGTATCGAGGTCACCGACTCCGGTCCCGGCTTCGCCGGTCGCGGCACCGTCCGCCGTTCCGCCCGCGCCCGGGACGAGCGGCGTCCGGCGGGCGCGCCGAGACCGCAGCAGCCGCGCAGTCCGGCTCCGCCGCAGGCGGAGCACGGGCGGGGGCTCTTTCTCATCGAGGCCCTCACCGACCACGTCCGCTACCGCGACCGTCCGGGTCGCGGCGGGGTGGTGGTGAGCTTCGACAAGATCCTCAAGTGGCGCGAAGGAGCGCTGCTCAGAGCGTCATGACCGTGTCGTGACCGTGTCGCGGTGGCGCCGTGGTGGCGCCGTGGCCGCGTCGGCGACTCTGGAGCGGGGGCCAGGGGGCCAAGGAGCCCATCCATCGCCCTGGCGGGGGTGCGGGTTCCGCACCGGGAAGGAGCGGGCCGTCCCAGCGCTCACCGAGGTGGTCACGCCGCTGCCGGGCGGTGTCCCGGACGAGGTCCGCGGGCGGGCCGCCCGGCATGCCGAGGAGCGGGAGCCGGTCCGGCGCCCTCGTCGTCGTAATCACGGTGACCCCCGCGAGGGGTTCAGGCGCCACCGATAACGGACCGGGGGAGCGGCGGCGCCGCTCCCCCAGGACTCTGACCGGGCGGGTCACCCGCCGCCTCATCAGGCGGTCAGCCGGGCCATCCACGCCTCGACGTCGTCGGCGGTCCGCGGCAGCGCCGCCGACAACACGCGGTTGCCGTCCTCCGTCACCAGCACGTCGTCCTCGATCCGGACGCCGATGCCCCGGTACTCCTCGGGCACGGTCAGATCGTCGGCCTGGAAGTACAGCCCCGGCTCGACCGTCAGGCACATACCGGGCTCCAGGGTGCCGTCCACATAGGTCTCGGTGCGGGCCACGGCGCAGTCGTGGACGTCCATCCCGAGCATGTGGCCGGTGCCGTGCAGGGTCCAGCGGCGCTGGAGCCCCAGCTCCAGCACCCGCTCGACCGGGCCCTCGACCAGGCCCCACTCGACGAGCTTGGCGGCCAGGACGCGCTGGGCGGCGTCATGGAAGTCGCGGTACTTCGCACCCGGCCGGACCGCCGCGATGCCCGCCTCCTGTGCCTCGTACACCGCCTCGTAGATCTTGCGCTGCAGCGGGCTGTAGGTGCCGTTCACCGGGAGGGTGCGGGTCACGTCGGCGGTGTAGAGGGTGGTGGTCTCCACGCCCGCGTCCAGGAGGAGGAGATCGCCGGCGCGGACCGGGCCGTCGTTGCGCACCCAGTGCAGGGTGGTGGCGTGCGGGCCCGCGGCGCAGATGGAGCCGTAGCCGACGTCGTTGCCCTCGACCCGGGCCCGGAGGAAGAACGTTCCTTCGATATAGCGCTCCGAGGTGGCCTGCGCCTTGTCCAGAACCTTGACGACGTCCTCGAAGCCGCGGACCGTCGAGTCGACGGCCGCCTGCAGCTGTCCGATCTCGAACTCGTCCTTGATCAGGCGCTGCTCGCTGAGGAAGACCCGCAGCTCCTCGTCGCGCTCACCGGTGACCTTGTCGGTCAGGGCGGCCTCCAGGGCGGCGTCATGGCCGCGCACGATACGGACCGGGCCGGTCGCGGCCCTCAGCTCGTCGGCCAGCTCGCGCACGTCCTTGGCGGGCAGCCCCAGTCGCTTCTCGGCCTCCGTAAGGCTGAGCCGGCGGCCGACCCACAGCTCGCCCTGGCCGTCCAGCCAGAACTCGCCGTTCTCCCGGTCGGAGCGCGGCAGCAGGTACAGCGTCGCGGTGTGGCCGCCGCCCGCCTCGGGCTCCAGCACCAGCACACCGTCCTCGGTCTGGTCGCCGGTGAGGTACGCGTACTCGGTCGAGGCACGGAAGCTGTAGTCCGTGTCGTTGGAGCGGGTGCGGAGGTTGCCGGCCGGGATGACCAGACGCTCGCCGGGGAACCGGGCGGAGAGCGCGGCGCGGCGGCGGGCGGTGTGCGGGGCCTGCGGGATCGGCTCCAGGTCGCGCAGTTCGGTGTCCGCCCAGCCGGACTTCATGTTCGCGGCGAGCTCGTCGGAGACGCCTGGGTAGAGGCCGTTCTTCCGCTGCTTGATGGGCTCCTCGCCTTCCGGGGTCTCCGGGGCTGCGGGAGTGGGCTCCTCGGTCACGTCATCCTCCTCGAACTGGACCCCTCCCATGGTATGTGCGGGGACAGGGCGGCCGGGAGGGCGTCAGGCCCCGGCGGCCCCCGCTCCAGCGGACCCCTGCCCCCGCTCGAACCGGCCGGACCCGCCGGCGCTGCACTGGGCGCCTTGACGTCGTTCACGTTTCGGTGGAGAGCGGGTCCGGGGCCCCGCCCCCGTTTCGGCCGCGCCTGGGCGCCCACGGTCCCGCCCGCGCTCCGGCCGGTACGCGGGCGGGGTCGCGGGCGCCCGCACCTCAGTCGAAGTGGGCCACGAGCAGCACGACGTCCTCGGCGCCGTCCTCCGAGGGCCGCCCCGCGGGGGCCGCCGGGCCGTCGGGCAGGACCGTACGGAGCACATGGTCGGCGAGGGCGTCCGGATCGCCCCGGACCCCCTTGGGGGCGCTCGCCGCCGCCGTGTGCAGCCGGGCGAAGGCCCGGTCCATGGGCTCCCCGGTGCGGTGGAGCAGCCCGTCGCTGTAGAAGAGGAGCGTTTCTCCGGGGGACGGTTCGATCTCGACGCTGGGCGCCTCCCAGCACGAGAGCATGCCCAGCGGCGCGGACAGGGTGGTCTCCACGAACTCGGTCCGCCGCTCCCCGGTGAGCAGCGGCGGGCAGTGCCCGGCCCCGGCCAGCACCACCCGGCGCGTCCCGGGCTCGCAGTAGGCGAAGAGGGCGGTCGCGGAGCGGGCGGGTTCGGTCAGCCGCAGCAGCAGCTCCAGGTCGGACAGGACGGCGACCGGGTCCTCGCCCTCCATCACGGCGTACGCCCGCAGCGAGGACCGCAGCCGCCCCATCGCGACGACGGCGCTCGGCCCGGAGCCGGTGACGCCGCCGACCGAGAGCCCGAGCGCCCCGTCCGGCAGCGGCAGCGCGTCGTACCAGTCCCCGCCGCCGCGCGGGCCGGGGTGGTGGCGGACGGCCAGGCGCACCCCGGGGATCCGGGGCAGCCGGGTGGGCAGCAGCTCCTCCTGGACGGTCGCCACGGCCGCGCGGGCGCGGGAGAGCTCGATCAGCCGGGCGATGTGCGCGGCGGCGTAGCCGCAGTACAGGCCCACCAGGTGGCGCTGGCGCTCCCCGGGCTCGGCGGGCTCGTCGTAGAGCCAGGCGGCTCCGCCGAGCCGCCCGGAGGGGCCGCCGGCGCCCATGGCGGCGGCGATGCCGGACGGGGAGACGGCGGCCGGGGCG
>NZ_BBOX01000340.1 GCF_001553455.1 Streptomyces hygroscopicus subsp. hygroscopicus | reverse complement strand
GCGGCGGCCACCAGCCAGCCCTGCACCGCGTCGCACCCCAGGTCCCGCAGCCGCTCCCAGGTCTCGTCGTCCTCGACGCCCTCGGCCACCACGAGCAGGCCCAGGGAGTGCGCGAGGTCCACGGTGCAGCGGACGATCTCCGCGTCCTCGTTGTCCACGGCCAGCCGGGCCACGAAGGACCGGTCGATCTTCAGCTCGCTGACCGGCAGCCGCCGCAGGTGGACCAGCGAGGAGTAGCCGGTGCCGAAGTCGTCGAGCGACATCTTCACGCCGTGGCCGGTGAGCCCGGCCAGCGTGTCGGCGGCCCGCTGCGGGTCCTCCAGCAGGACGTGCTCGGTTATCTCCAGCTGCAGGGCGCCCGCCGGGACCCCGTGCCGGGCCAGCCGCCCGGCGACCGCGCCCGCGAAACCGGGGGTGTGGACATCGCGCGGGGAGACGTTGACGGCGACCGGCACCTCGAGGCCGTCGGCACGCCACCGGGCGACCTGGCCCAGCGCCGTCTCCAGGACGTACTCGGTCAGCCGGGGCATCAGCCCGGAACTCTCGGCCATGGAGATGAACTCGTCCGGCGGCACCTTCCCCCGGTCCGGGTGCACCCAGCGGACCAGCGCCTCCAGACCGGCCACATGTCCGTCGAAGCCGACCTTGGGCTGGTAGTGCAGCTCGACGTCGCCCGCGTCCAGGGCGCGCCGCAGATCGCCGAGAAGGCCGAGCCGGTCGGGGGTGTTGCCGTCCCGCCGCGCCTCGTACAGCTCGACACCGCTGCGGTCCCGCTTGGCCTGGTACATCGCGACGTCGGCGCGGCGCAGCAGCCCCTCGGCGTCCAGCGCGTGGTCGGGGTAGACGGCGACCCCGGCGCTGGCCTCCAGCACCAGGGTCAGCCCGTCCAGATCGAGGGGGGAACCGAGATCGCCGACGAGCACGCGGGCGCTGCGCTGGGCGCTGGTGAGCGAGTCGGTGGTGGGCAGCAGGACCGCGAACTCGTCGCCGCCGAGCCGGGCCACCTCCGCCCCGCGCGGCAGGGCCAGCCGCAGCCGCTCGGCGATCTGGAGCAGCAGCCGGTCACCGGCCAGATGGCCCAGGGTGTCGTTGACCGAACGGAACCGGTCCAGGTCCAGCAGCACCAGCGCGCTCCGGGTGCCGGCCCGCTCGGACTCGTCCAGCGCGGTCCAGGTGCGCTCCAGCAGCCACTGGCGGTTGGGCAGTCCGGTGAGCGGATCGCGCAGCTGCTCCTCGGCGCGGACCCGGGCGATCCACAGCGTGGAGTCGAGGGCGACCAGCGGCACCGCGAACAGCGGGAGCAGCAGCGGCACGTCCCCGGCGACGACGACGATCAGGGGGGCAATGCCGAGCAGCGCGATGCCGACGAGGGCCTGCCGGACGAGGGCGGTGCGGGCGACGGTGGGCAGTCCGGCGCCGGGCGGGGCGAGGGAGCACCACAACAGGGCGCGGGTCACCGCGAGATAGACGAAGGCGGTCAGGGCCGTCTGGGGGATGGCGGACACGTCCCAGGCGTCGGTGTACCAGGGGTGCTCGACGGAGGGGGTGGTGCCGAAGGCGGCGAGGGTGAGGGCGGCGGCGCCCACCCCGAGGATGTCGACCGCGCCGTGCAGGGCCGCCTGCCGCCAGCGGTGCCGGCGGGCGGCGCCGACCAGGACGACCACCGCGAGGCTGACCAGCACGGCCGGAATCCAGCCGTAGAGCAGCAGCGCGGCCAGGGTTAACGCGGCCCCGGAGCCGGTGCCGCCCCACCAGCGGTCGCGGCCGAGGGCGACCAGATGGCCGACGATGATTCCGGTGAGCACGGCGAGCGACCAGCCCACGGTGCCGTCGGGAAAGAGCGCGTTGCCCGCGTCGAGCACTCGGAACACTCCGATGCCGAGTGCGAAAGCGGCCATGGCGACCGCCGCGGCGGGCAGCGCGGGCAGCACGGCCCGGCGCAGCCGCGACGCCGGAGCGGCGCTTTCGGTCGGTTTCATACCCGTCCCTCTCACAGCCGGCGGTGCCAGCGCCACGGCAGGCGCACACCTCAACAGTAGGCGGCAGAAGGGGAAGACGGGCGGCGATCGGCGACGGTTCCCCGAATGCCGCCCGACGATCCTTGACCTTCTGCTATGCGCTGTAAGGGTGATGCCCGCCGGCTGTGCCCGGGAAGTGCTCCCAGTCGTAATCCGGCCAGCTTTGGACCCGTTGAACGGACAAGATGGCCGGACCACTGCGCCGGATGGGTGGAGCGACTACTCCAACCGCCGCTCCACAGGCGGCCGGTACCGCTTCCGCACTACTCGCCGCACTACCCCCCGGACTGCTCCCCGGCCTCTTCCGGAGGCGTCAACGCGACCTCTCGCGCCGCGTCAGGTCCCTGTTCGAGCAGGACGCGGAATCCGTCCTCATCGAGTACGGGAACCTTCACCTGCATGGCCTTGTCGTACTTGGAACCCGGATTGTCGCCGACTACGACGAAATCCGTCTTTTTCGAAACCGATCCGGTGACTTTGGCGCCACGGCTCTGCAGCGCTTCCTTGGCCCCGTCCCGGGTGTACGACTGCAGCGTTCCGGTGACCACGACGGTGAGCCCCGCCAGCGGACGCGGGCCTTCGTCCTCGCCGCCCGCCTCCTCCAGCCGGACCCCGGCCCGCCGCCATTTCTCGACGATCTCGCGGTGCCAGTCGACCGCGAACCACTCCTTGACCGAGGCGGCGATGGTCGACCCCACCCCCTCCACGGCCGCCAGCTCCTCCTCGTCCGCCTCGGCGATCCGGTCCAGGGAACGGAATTCACGGGCCAGCGCGGTGGCCGCGACGGGGCCGACATGACGGATCGAAAGGCCGGTGATGATCCGGGCCAGCGGGCGCTGCTTGGCCGCCTCGATATTGGCCAGCATCGCCAGGGCGTTCTTCTTCGCCTCACCCTTCTGGGTGGCGAAGAAGGTGACGACCTTCTCCTCGCCGGTCTCCGGATCACGCTTGGGCAGTCCGCTGTCCGGGTCCAGTACGTACGACCGAATGGGCAGCAGTTGTTCGATCTTCAGATCGAACAGATCGCCTTCGTCCTTCAGCGGCGGATCGGCGGGTTCCAGCGGCTGGGTGAGGGCGGCCGCGGCGACATAGCCGAGGTTCTCGATGTCCAGGGATTTGCGCCCCGCGAGATAGAAAATCCGCTCGCGCAGCTGCGCCGGGCAGGACCGGCCGTTGGGACACCGCAGATCGACATCGCCTTCCTTGGCGGGCTGCAGCGGCGTATCGCACTCGGGGCAGGTGGCCGGCATCACGAATTCCCGCTCGCTGCCGTCCCGCAGATCGACGACCGGCCCCAGGATCTCCGGAATGACGTCGCCCGCCTTGCGCAGCACGACGGTGTCGCCGATCAGCACGCCTTTGGCCTTCACGACATCCTGGTTGTGCAGGGTCGCGAATTCCACTTCCGAGCCCGCGACCGTGATCGGCTCGACCACCGCATAAGGCGTCACCCGCCCCGTGCGCCCCACGCCCACCCGGATGTCGACCAGCTTGGTGTTGACCTCCTCGGGCGGGAACTTCCAGGCGATCGCCCAGCGCGGCGCCCGGGAGGTGGAGCCGAGCCGCCCCTGGAGCGGGATCTCGTCCAGCTTGACGACCGCGCCGTCGATCTCGTGCTCCACCGAGTGCCGGTGCTCGCTGTCCCCGTAGTACGCGATGTACTCGCGCACGCCCTCGATCGAGTCCACCACCGTGAAGTGGGCGGCGGTCGGCAGCCCCCACTCGTGCAGCAGCTCGTACGCCTGCGACAGCCGGTCGATGTCGAAGCCCTCACGGGCCCCGATGCCGTGCACCACCATGTCCAGCGGCCGGGACGCGGTGACCTTCGGGTCCTTCTGGCGCAGCGAACCCGCCGCCGCGTTCCGGGGGTTGGCGAACGGCGGCTTGCCCGCCTCCACCAGCCGGGCGTTCAGCTCGGCGAACCGCTCCCGGGGCAGGAAGACCTCGCCGCGCACCTCCACCAGCGCCGGGACGCGGTCGCCCTTGAGCCGGTTGGGGATCTTGGCGATGGTCCGCACATTGGGGGTGATGTCCTCGCCGGTGCGGCCGTCGCCACGGGTCGCGGCGCGGGTCAGCCGCCCGTGCTCATAGGTGAGGTTGACCGCGAGGCCGTCCACCTTCAGCTCGCACAGGAAGTGGTACGAGCCGCTGCCCAGTTCCTTGGCGATGCGGTCCGCCCAGGTGGCCAGCTCCTCGTCGTCGAAGGCGTTGTCCAGGCTGAGCATCCGCTCACGGTGCTGGACCTCGGTGAACTCCGTCTCGTACGCCCCCGCGACCTTCTGGGTCGGCGAATCGGGCGTCCTGAGCGGGGGATGCTCCTCCTCCAGCGCCTCCAGCGCGCGCAGCAGCTTGTCGAACTCCGCATCGCTGATGACCGGCGCGTCCTTCACGTAGTACCGGAAGCGGTGCTCCTCGATCTGCTCAGCGAGCCTGGCGTGCCTCTCCCGCGCCTCGGCGGGGACCTCCTTTGACTGCTGTTCGCCGGCCACCGTGTCGTCCTCCCGTTACTCAGGGTTGTCCGCGAGCCATCTCGCCGCCCGGACGCAGTGGGCCAGCGCGGCGCGGGCGTACCCGGGCGAGGCGCCCGCGAGCCCGCACGACGGGGTGATCACCACCGACTCCGCGAGAGTCCCCGGTGACAGCCCCAGCCTGCGCCACAGCGTCCTGACACCCCCGACGCTACCGGCAGGGTCCGACAATGGGGTGTCCGTGCCCGGTACCGCGCCGATGAGCAGCGCCGTACCGCCCTCCACGGCTTCCCCGATCGCCTCCTCCTCACTCTCCGTGAGCAGCGACAGATCGAAGGAGATCCCCGTGACGCCCGCGCGCCGCAGCAGTCCGAACGGCACGGCCGGCGCGCACGAGTGCACCACCACGGGCCCCTCGGCCGCCTCCACCAGAGCCCGCAGCGCGCCCTCGACCACGCCCCGGTCCACGGCGGCATGGGTGCGGTAGCCGCTGGCCGTACGGACGCTCCCGCGCAGTACCGGCGTCAGCGACGGCTCGTCGAGCTGGAGCACCACCTCGGCGCCCGGCACCCGGCGGCGCACCTCCGCCAGATGGGCACGCACCCCCTCGGCGAGCGAGGCGGTCAGATCGCGGCAGGCGCCCGGGTCGCCCAGCGCGGCCTCGCCGCCGCGCAGCTCGAGGGAGGCGGCCAGGGTCCAGGGCCCCACGGCCGACACCTTGAGCGCGCCCTGGTACCCCTGGGTGAACTCCTCCAGCGCGTCGAGGTCCTCGCCCAGCCAGGAGCGCGCCCGCCGGGTGTCCCGGCCCGGCCGGTCGCTGATCCGCCAGCCGCTCGGCTCCACATGCGCGTACAGCTCGACCAGCATTCCGGCGGTACGCCCGATCATGTCCGCGCCGGGCCCCCGCGCGGGCAGCTCCGGCAGATACGGCAGGGCCTCCAGCGATCCGGTGACGGTCTTCACGGCCTCCCGCGCGTCGCCGCCCGGCATCGATCCGACGCCACTCGCGACCCCGGGGCCCCACGGGTGCGTTTGGGTGCTCTTCTCGCTCACCCGGGAAGCCTAAGCGCTGCGCCGGCAGTGCCCTTGCCGGAGGCGCCCGCCGGATGCTCCGCGGGGCGCCCCCACGGGACGCGTTCCGCGATGCCGTCGATCGTCCGCGGCGCCGTCGTGGCCGGTCACGCCCACGCGGCCCCACGCGGCGGAGGCCCGCCCTCCCGGGGCCCTCGTCGGGCGCCTGGCGCGTCCGGGACGTGCCACGCGCGGCCCAGCCGCGGTGCTCAGCCGCGCGGCCGCACCTGGAGGTCGGTGATCTCGGCGTCGCGCGGCAGGTCGAGCGCCGCCAGGATGGTGCTCGCCACGGTCTCCGGCGCGATCCAGCGCTCCGCCTCGTACTCCTTGCCCTCCTGCTGGTGCACCTTCACCTGCATCGGGGTGGCGGTGCGCCCCGGGTAGACCGTCGTCACCCGTACGCCGTTGCCGCTCTCCTCCGCGCGCAGCGCGTCGGCCAGCGCCTTGAGCCCGTGCTTGCTGGCGGCGTACGCGGCCCACTGGGGGTTGGCGCGCAGTCCGGCGCCCGAGTTGACGAAGACGACGTGCCCCTGGGACGCCCGCAGCTGGGGCAGCAGCAGCCGGGTCAGCTCGGCGGGCGCCACGAGGTTGGCGGCGAGCTGGCGGTTCCATGCCTTCGGGGTCAGCTCCCCGACCTCGCCCAGGTCGACCACTCCGGCGATGTGCAGCAGCGAGTCCAGCCGGTCGGGCAGCGTCTGGTGACCGAACGCCCACGACAGCTTCTCCGGGTCCGCCAGGTCACCGACGACCGTCCGCACCCCCGGGAACCGCCCCGCCAGCTCCTTCGCCCGCCCCGCGTCCCGCGCGAGCAGCCACAGCTCCTCGCCGCGCTCGGCCAGCCGCTCGGTGACCGCCGCGCCGATGCCCGAGCCTGCCCCAGTGATCACATGCGTTCCCATGGCCCCCAGCTTGCCTCACCCAGGGGTGCGCCCCGACGACGGTCCCGGCTTGGCGCGATCCCATGCCCGGAACGGGGGCGGGCTTCCCGCCGGGCACCCCCGTCCGGTAACGGGCACGGTGCTCTCGGTAACGGGCGCGCGGGCTGGACCGACTCCAGGTACGTCCGGGCTAGACCGACTCCAGGTACGTCATGGCCTCCACCCCGTTCTCCGCGAAGAAGACCAGGTCGCTGAGCGGCACCGGCAGGAACCCCTCCGCCTCCATCCGCTGGAACTGCTGCTTCAGACCGTCGTAGAACCCCGCCGCGTTGAGCAGCACCACCGGCTTGATGTGCAGCCCGTGCTTCTTCAGCTCCAGGATCTCGGTCGCCTCGTCCAGCGTCCCGGTCCCGCCGACCATGATCACCACGGCGTCGGCACGGGCCAGCAGCTGCGCCTTGCGCTCGGCGAGGTCCTTGGTGATCACCATCTCGTCGGCGTTCGCCCGGGCCTTGGCGGCGAGGAACTCCACGGAGATTCCGACCAGCCGCCCGCCGTGCTCCTGCACGCCGTCCGCCATCACCTTCATCAGCCCGCTGTCGGACCCGCCCCACACCAGCGTGTGACCGCCCTTGCCGATCAACTCGGCGAATTCGCGGGCGGGGGCGGTGTAGCGGTCGTCGAGGTCGGCGGCGGAGCAGAAGACGCAGATATTCATGCCCGTTACTCTACGAGCCGGGTCGGACACCCTCACCCACCCGCACGGCAGGCCGGCGATGAGGCGGTGAGCAACCGCGCTGATTGTGTGCGGGGGGCGCATACGCGCAGCTACCCTGGCAAAAGCCAGGATCACGAGGGGAGGGCACACCATGACGGCGCAGATGGAGAGCCCAGTGCAGACCGAACAGATGCGGCGCTTCGCGGAGTTCGACGCGGCATTCCCGGACTACCACGCCGAGATGATCGATGGAGAGGTCTACGTCAGCACCGTGGTTACCAGCCCACATGGGCAGATGGTCATGGCCATCGGAGCCCAGCTCATGTCCAAGTGGTGTGTCATGACGGAGGTCGACACCGTCTACGACGGGTGGCACGGCACGACGCTGCTCAGGCCGGACATCTCCGTCGTCGATTCTTCTCACCGCGGCACACGGCTCGCCAAATTCCCCGCCGATGAGATCATCCTCGTGGGCGAGGTCGTCTCGGAGTCCAACCCCGAGAACGACACCGAGAAGAAGGTCAAGAAGTACGCCGTCGCCGGGATCCCGTACTACCTGATCGTCAACCCCATCGAGGGAAAGTGCCTGCTGCACTCGCTGCCAAGCGGGGACCACTACCGCGCGTCGTTGGAGACCGACTTCGGTGACCCGGTACCGATCGGTGACCCGATCGACGCGGCACTCGACACTACGGCGCTCTACACCTACTGAACGCCATCACGTCGGCGTGTCGCTGTTTGGTGCGAGCGGGAGGCGTCGACCTCAGCTCGCCGTCGCCGTCCGGGCTGCCGCCCGCTCGGTCGTGGCGATGGTCGCCGAGCCGACGACGCGGGTGTCGTCGTAGAGCACGATCGCCTGGCCGGGGGCGACGCCCCGTACCGGCTCGGTGAAGGTCACCCGCAGCTCGGTGCCCCCGATCAGCTCGGCCGTCACCTCGGTCTCGCCGCCGTGGGCGCGCAGCTGGGCGGTGTAGGTGCCGGGGCCCGCCGGGGGGGCGCCGCACCAGCGCGGCTTGATGGCGGTGAGGGCGGCGACGTCCAGGGCCTCGACGGGGCCGACCGTGACCGTGTTGTTCACCGGGGAGATGTCCAGGACGTAGCGCGGCTTGCCGTCCGGCGCCGGGTGGCCGATGCGCAGGCCCTTGCGCTGGCCGATGGTGAAGCCGTACGCGCCCTCGTGGGTGCCCAGCGTGCGGCCGTCCTCGTCGACGATGTCGCCCTCGGCCGTGCCGAGGTGCTTGGCCAGGAAGCCCTGGGTGTCGCCGTCGGCGATGAAGCAGATGTCGTGGCTGTCGGGCTTCTTGGCCACGGCCAGGCCCCGCCGCTCCGCCTCCGCGCGGATCTCGTCCTTGGTGGTCAGGGTGTCGCCGAGGGGGAACATCGCGTGGGCGAGCTGGCGCTCGTCGAGCACCCCGAGGACGTAGGACTGGTCCTTGGCCATGTCGCTGGCGCGGTGCAGCTCCCGCGAGCCGTCCTCGCGGGTGACGATCGTGGCGTAGTGCCCGGTGCAGACGGCGTCGAAGCCCAGGGCGAGGGCCTTGTCCAGCAGCGCGGCGAACTTGATCTTCTCGTTGCAGCGCAGGCACGGGTTGGGGGTGCGGCCCGCCTGGTACTCGGCGATGAAGTCCTCGACCACGTCCTCGCGGAAGCGCTCGGCGAGGTCCCACACGTAGAACGGGATGCCGATCACATCGGCGGCGCGCCGGGCGTCCCGCGAGTCCTCGATGGTGCAACAGCCGCGGGCGCCGGTGCGGAAGGACTGCGGATTGGCGGAGAGCGCGAGGTGGACGCCGGTCACGTCGTGGCCCGCCTCGGCGGCCCGCGCGGCGGCGACCGCGGAGTCCACGCCGCCGGACATGGCGGCGAGGACGCGCAGCCGACGGCCGTCGCGGGGACCTGTGGGCGCACCGGGGAAGTCAGTCATAACCTCACCAGCGTATCGCTACGTATGCGACGACATTCTGGGCAGCCCCAGAGGCACGCTCAGCTGGCCCGCGCCCGCTCCAGCACCCGCTGGACCAGGTCCAGGGCCTGGCCGGGGTTCTCCGCCAGATAGATCAGATCGACGAAGGCGTGCTGGATGCCCGCCTCCCGCCCGGCCCGGACCAGGGTTGTCGCGATGTCGTCCACGGAGGCTCCGACGCCCGGGTTGATCCGCAGGATCGCGTCGAACGCCGCCGGGTCGCGCCCCTCCCGTTCGACCGCCGCCCGCGCCCCGCCCAGCTGCTCGGTGAGCGCGGCGACGGGGTCGGGGGATCCGGACTTCGCGGGGATGACCGCGACGGGCAGCCAGCCGTCGGCGCGCCGGGCCATCCGGCGCACGGCCGCGGGGGCGAAGGCGGCGAGGTAGACCGGCGGGTGGGGGCGGGAGGCCGGTTTGAGGTCGACGTGCGAGGCGGGCACGGTCCAGTGCTCGCCCCGGTACTCGACCGGGTTCTCGGTCCACCAGGCGTTCAGGGCGTCGAGGCATTCGTCCAGGCGCCGGCCGCGCTCGGCCATGGGGACGTCCACCGCCTGGTACTCCTCGGGGGACCAGCCGGTGCCCAGTCCCACCAGCAGCCGGCCCCCGCTGAGCAGATCGATGGTGGTGAGGGAGCGGGCGAGCACCGCGGGCGGGTACCAGGGGGCGTTGATGACATCGGTGCCGAGCTGGACCCGCTCGGTGGCCGCCGCGGCGGCGGCCAGCACGGTGAAGGGGTCCAGGGCCGCCCGGAATTCCGGCGGGATCACATCGGTGCCCGCGTAGCCGACGCTCGGGTCGACCGGGGCGATGAGCCGGTCCCCGACCCAGAGGCTGTCCGCGCCGAGTTCCTCGGCCCGGCGCGCGAACCGCGCGATCTCCTCGGGGTGGTGGGCCAGCGGGCCGAACTGGGGAAGGGCGAATCCGATGCGCATACCGTCAGCTCCTCGTCGAGCGGATGGACCCGAACCCTAGACAGTTCAACGTTCATCTATGCCCGGGGCCAGAGGGCGACGGCGCGGAACGAAGGGTTCCCGCCATGATCGCACCAGCGCGGCCTTCCGGAACCGAATGGCGCCCGCCGCGCGTTGGGTGTTCCGTGAGCGAGACCACGACCGGCGGCGGACGCCGCGTCAGCAGGCGCAGGCTGCTGCTCGGCGGCTCGGCCGCAGGGCTCGGCGCGGCCGGTGTCGCGGCCTACGCCGCGCGGGACGATCTGGCCCGGATGTGGTGGCGGCTGCCCGGCATCGAGAAGCCGCGCACGGCGGGCGCGGTCGACCAGCCCGGCGCGGAGTGGATCGCCGCCTCGGGGGCGAACTGGCGGTGGGCGGACCGGCCGGACGACTACCCCATCGACCGGGTGGTGATCCATGTGGTCCAGGGCAGTTACGACGACGCGGTGCGGGTCTTCAAGGACCCCCGGCACCTCGCCGCGGCGCACTACATCGTGCGCCGCGACGGGCACATCGCCCAGATGGTGCGCGAGCTGGACGTGGCGTTCCACGCGGGAAACCGTCCGTACAACGAGCGCAGCATCGGCATCGAGCACGAGGGGTTCGTCAGCCGGCCGAGCTCGTTCACGGACGCGATGTACCGCTCCTCGGCCCGGCTGACCGCGTCCATCTGCGAGCGGTACGGCATACCGAGGGACCGCGAGCACATCGTCGGCCATGTGGAGGTGCCGGGCACCGATCACACCGACCCGGGCCGCCACTGGGACTGGGACCGCTATATGCGGCTGGTGCGCGCGGTGCGGGTGAAGCGGGCGGCCGGCTGACAGGCGGCTGACGGGCCCGTGAAGGGCGGATCAGGCCGCCGCGGTCCTCCCCGTTTTCCGTCCTCCCGTATTCCGTCCTCCCCGTTTCCCGTCCTCCCCGTTTCCCGTCCTCCCCGTTTTCCGTCCTCCCCGTTTTCCAGCGCGGACCGCTGATCCGTGGGTGAGGTGGCATGGCCGGGAGAACCCGGCGCGTTCCCTGGCCATGACGGGCGCGTTCCGGTGGGGGCCGTCAGCTCAGCCCCGCGCCGCGCGCCCGCTCCACCGCCGGGCCGATCGCCTCCGCGACGGCCTCGACATCGGCCTTGGTCGAGGTGTGGCCGAACGAGAAGCGCAGGGTGCCGCGGGCCAGGTCGGGGTCGCTGCCGGTGGCCAGGACCACATGGCTGGGCTGGGCGACACCGGCCGTACAGGCCGAGCCCGTCGAGCACTCGATGCCCTGCGCGTCCAGCAGCAGGAGCAGCGAATCGCCCTCACAGCCGGGGAAGGAGAAGTGGGCATTGGCCGGGAGCCGGCCCGCCGGGTCGGGGTCGCCGCCGAGGACCGCGTCGGGAACGGCCGTACGGACGGCGGTGATCAGCGCGTCGCGCAGGGCGCCGATCTCGCGGGCGAACTCCTCACGGTGCTCGGTGGCGTGCGCCCCGGCGACGGCGAAGGCGGCGATGGCCGGGGTGTCCAGGGTTCCGGAGCGCACCTGGCGCTCCTGACCGCCGCCGTGCAGCACCGGCACGGGGGTGTGCTCACGGCCGAGCAGCAGCGCGCCGATGCCGTAGGGACCGCCTATCTTGTGCCCGCTGACGGTCATCGCGGCCAGCCCCGAGGCGGCGAAGTCGATCTCGACCTGACCGAACGCCTGGACCGCGTCGGCGTGCAGCGGAACGCCGAACTCGGCGGCGGTGGCGGCGAGTTCGCGGACCGGCTGGATGGTGCCGATCTCGTTGTTGGCCCACATCACGGTGGCCAGGGCGACGTCCGACGGGTCACGGGCGATCGCCTCGCGCAGCGCGTCGGGGTGGACCCGCCCGAAGGAGTCGACCGGCAGCCATTCGACCCGCGCGCCCTCGTGCTCGGCGAGCCAGTCGACCGCGTCGAGGACGGCGTGGTGCTCGACGGGGCTGGCGAGCACCCGGACACGGGCCGGGTCGGCGGCCCTGCGGGACCAGTAGAGCCCCTTGACCGCGAGATTGTCCGCCTCGGTCCCGCCGGCGGTGAAGACCACCTCGCTCGGGCGGGCGCCCAGCGAGGCGGCGAGGGATTCACGCGACTCCTCGACGGTACGGCGGGCACGCCGGCCGGCGGCGTGCAGCGAGGAGGCGTTGCCCGTGACGGCAAGCTGGGCGGTCATCGCCTGCACCGCCTCCGGGAGCATCGGGGTGGTGGCGGCGTGGTCGAGATAAACCATGGTGGCCTCGATTCTACGAGGCGTTGTGGGGGCGCGTACCGCATGCGCGCGCATGGCTTCAGCGCCGCCCGCTCCGTACCGCCTCCCCGTACCGCGCCGCCGTACCGCCTCCCCGTACCGCGCCGCCGCACCGCCTGCCTGTACCGCGCCGCCGCACCGCCTCCCCGTACCGCGCCGCCGCACCGCCTGCCTGTACCGCGCCGCCGCACCGCCTCCCCGTACCGCGCCGCCGTGCCACCCTGCCGCGCTCCTCGACAACGACTGTAAGGAGTGTCTACGGTTTCACTCATGACAGGCACGGAGTGGAACCTCGACCGCACCCACCGCAGCTCCTCCGGCGAGGTCCGCTGGGCCGCGCTCGGCGCACCGGACGCGCCGCCGGTCGTGCTGCTGCACGGCACCCCGTTCTCGTCGTATGTGTGGAGGGGCCCGGCCCGTGCGCTGGCCGGCCGCCACCGGGTGTTCGTCTGGAACATGCCGGGCTACGGGGCGTCCGAGAAGCAGGCCGGCCAGGACGTCTCACTGGCCGCGCCCACCCCCTCCGCCAAGGGGCGCCTCGCGGCGGTAGCCGGGGGTGGAAGGGCCGCCCACGACGTCTAGCTCTTCATCCTCAGCAGTTTCGCGGCCAGGAGGCCGAGGTGGTGGCGCCAAGAGGCCAGGGCTTCGGCGCGGTACTCCTCCGCGCCCGCCGGGCCGGTCTGGGTCAGGATGAGGCGGGCGCCGTGGCCGGTGCCCTGGGTCAGCTCCCAGCGAACCGTTCCGGCGGGGCGGCCGCCGCGCTCCCACTCGTAGCTGAGCACCCGTGGCGGCCGGGCCTCGGTGATGGGACCGGCCGTGACCGCGTCCGTGCGGAAGCCGAGGGGGACCTGCGCACCGGCCGCCGGTTCGGCGGTGTCGGCGGCCGGGCCGGTCAGCGCCTGCCACGCCGTCTCGGCGGGGCGGACCAGCTGGCGCTCGAAGCGCAGCCGCCAGCCGCCGTCCTCGGTGGTCTCCACCGTCCCCTCGGCCAGCCCGAACGCCTCGACGTACTTCTCGTGCAGCTCGGCCATGTCGTCGCGGGCGGTGTCCTCGCCGCCGAGCAGGTCCGCGAGACCGGTGAGGCAGGCGTGCCAGCCGGAGGCGAAGCTGGCGGCGCCGAAGCGGTCGCCGAAGGTGTGGGTGAGGGTCAGCACACAGCCGTCGCCCTCGGGGCGCAGCTCCCAGCGCAGCTCGTCGTCGCCCCAGGTGAAGGCGAAGACGTGGGGCGGGTCGAGCTCGGTGACGACTCCGTCCATGTCCGGGGCCTCGCGGCCGGGGAAGACGAAGCCCATCCTGCCCCCGGTCCGCAGCTCGACCCGGACCTCGGAGGGGAACCAGCGGGCGAGCTGGGCGGGCTCGGTCAGTGCCCGCCAGACCTTCTCGGGGGGATGGGCGAACCGGCGCTCGAGGCGCAGGGCCGAGCGGCCGCCGCCGGTCTGGCGGAGGGTGTCCTTCATCGCGCTTCTCCGTCGGGTGCGTCTGGGTCTTCGGAGTTTCCGGAGGCTTCGGGGTTTCCGGAGTCTTCGGGGCTTTCGGGGTCTTCCGGCTCGCGCGCTTCGCGGGATTCCGGTTCGCGGGCTTCGCGTGCTTCCGGCTCACGGCCTGCCGGGTCTCCCGGGTCACCCAGCTCGCGCGCTTCGCGAGCTTCCGGGTCACGGTCTCCCGGCTCACGGGCTTCACGGGCTTCCGGCTCACGCCCTGCCGGGTCTCCCGAGTATCCCGGCTCACGGGCTTCCGGCTCACGGCCCGCCGGGTCTGCCGGGGCTCCCGGCTCCCGGGCTTCGCGGGCTTCCGGCTCACGGCCCGCCGGGTCTCGCGGGTCCCCCGGGCCTTCCAGCTCGCGCGCTTCGCGGGCTCCCGGCACGGCGCGTACGGCGGGTGCGTCCGTCGCGCCAGGGGGTTCCGGCCTCGCGCCCGGAGGTTCCGGCATCGCGCCCGGAAGTTCCGGCATCGCGTCCAGGTGCCGTTCGAGCGCGTCGAGGCGGTCGGTCCACAGTCGGCGGTACGGCGCGAGCCAGGCGTCCACCTCGGCCAGCGGCTCCGGGCACAGCTCGTACCAGCGACGCTGGGCGTCCCGGCGGACCCGCACCAGACCGGCTTCGCGCAGCACCCGCAGGTGCTTGGAGGTGCCCGGCTGAGTGAGCCCGAGCCGCTCGGTCAGCTCACCGACCAGACGGGGGCGCTCCAGCAGGAGGTCCAGGATCTGGCGTCGGCTCGGCTCCGCGAGCACGTCGAACGGTATGACCATGACCCTAACATAACGAGGCGGCTATATAACCGCAAGGGAATGGAGTTCCGCGCCGGGTACAGTTGTCCTCTCCGGACAACTGCCGTTCGACGCCGCCGCGTTCGCGCGTCCCGGCCGGAGTCCGTCAGACCTCCTCCGTCGCCGTACTGCGCCGGTTCCACGCCCTCGGCGCCCGCCAGCCGAACCGCATCGCCAGCAGCCGCACCGCGAACGCCACGGCCGCCGCGAGCGCGCTCGTGGCGGCCGTCAGGGCGTGGAAGTGGAGCAGCAGCGCCGCCGTCGAGGAGCCGACGATGGCCGGGACGGCGTACAGGTCCCGGTCCCAGCGCAGCAGTGAGGGCACCTCGTGGGCGAGGAGATCGCGGAGCACACCGCCACCGACCGCCGTGGCCATGCCGAGGGTGACGGAGGAGGTGAGGCCGAGACCGAAGTCGTGCGCCTTCATGGTGCCCTCGACGCAGAACAGCCCCAGCCCGGCGGCGTCGAAGACCCCCACCGCCGCCGTGATCCGCTCGACCTCGGGGTGGAGGAAGAAGACGAGGGCGGTGGCGACGAGCGGGGTGAGGAAGTAGCCGAGGTCGGTGAAGGCGATGGGCGGCACCGCGCCGATCACCAGGTCGCGGAAAACGCCGCCGCCCAGCGCGGTGACCTCGGCGAGCACCGCCATGCCGAAGACGTCGAAGTTCTTGCGCACGGCGAGCAGCGCGCCGGAGATGGCGAAGACGAATATCCCGGCGACCTCGAGGCCGTGCTGGACGGACGGGGTGAACAGTTCGATGAGCACCCGCCATTGTTGAACGGCGGATGCCCCCGGCTCCGTTCCGGCCCCGTCCCGTCTCAGCTGTCGGTCTTCTTCGTCACCTTCCGTGCCGCCTCGGCCCCGGGCTTCTCGGCCGGTGCCCGGTCGGCCGCGTTCTCCGGGTGGTGGCAGGCCGCCTGGTGGCCGGTGGCCAGCGTCAGCAGCGGCGGCTCCTGGGTCGTGCACACCTCGGTCGCCTTCCAGCACCGGGTGTGGAAGCGGCAGCCGGACGGCGGCGCGATCGGCGAGGGCACATCGCCCTTGAGCAGGATCCGCTCACGCTTGGCGCGCCGCCTGGGGTCCGGCACCGGCACCGCGGACAGCAGCGCCTTGGTGTACGGGTGCATGGGACGCTCGTAGAGGTCCTTGCGGTCGGCCAGCTCGACGATCTTCCCCAGGTACATCACCGCGATCCGGTCCGAGACGTGGCGGATCACCGACAGGTCGTGCGCGATGATCACATACGTCAGGCCCAGTTCGTCCTGGAGGTCGTCCAGCAGGTTGACCACCTGCGCCTGGATCGACACGTCCAGCGCCGAGACCGGTTCGTCGGCGACGACCAGCTTGGGCTTGAGGGCCAGTGCGCGGGCGATGCCGATGCGCTGCCGCTGGCCGCCGGAGAACTCGTGCGGATAGCGGTTGTAGTGCTCCGGGTTGAGCCCGACTAGCGCCAGCAGCCGCTGGACCTCGGCCTTGACACCGCCCTCCGGAGTGACGCCCTGGAGCCGGAAGGGGGCGCTGATGATCGCGCCGACGGTGTGCCGGGGGTTCAGCGAGGAGTACGGGTCCTGGAAGATCATCTGGACGTCACGGCGCATCGGCCGCATCTGGGCCGTGTTCAGATGCGTGATGTCCTTGCCCTCGAACTCGATCGTCCCCGAGGTGGGTTCGAGCAGTCGGGTGACCAGCCGCCCCATGGTGGACTTGCCGCAGCCCGACTCGCCCACCACGCCCAGGGTCTCCCCCGGCCGGACGTCGAAGTCCAGCCCGTCGACCGCCTGCACCGCACCGGCCTGCCGCTGCAGCAGCCCCTTCTTGATGGGGAAGTGCTTGACCAGGCCCGACACCTTCAGCAGGGGCTCGGGCGACGACGTCGCCTGCTCCGGGACCGTCATCTTCGGATCCTTCGTGTCGGTCACAGCTTCGGCGCAATCTCTTCGGTCCAGATCCGGGTGCGCTCCTCCTGCGTCATATGGCACGCGGAGAAGTGCCCGCCGTCCCCGGCCTCCCGCAGCTCCGGCCGCTCCGTACGGGTGATGTTGTCCTTCGGCACATCGGCGTACGGGCAGCGCGGGTGGAAGGCACAGCCGGACGGCACATTGATCAGACTGGGCGGGGAGCCCTTGACCGGGATGAGCCGGTCGGTCTGGTCGCGGTCGATACGGGGCATCGAGCCCAGCAGCCCCCAGGTGTAGGGGTGCTGGGGCTCGTAGAAGACCTTCTCGGCCGGGCCGCGCTCGACGCAGCGGCCGCCGTACATCACCAGCAGGTCGTCGGCGAGCTCGGCGACCACGCCCAGGTCGTGGGTGATGATGATGACCGCGGAGCCGAACTCCTTCTGCAGGTCCCGGATCAGGTCGAGGATCTGCGCCTGCACGGTGACGTCCAGGGCGGTGGTCGGCTCGTCGGCGATCAGCAGCTCGGGGTTGTTGACCAGCGCCATCGCGATCATGGCGCGCTGGCGCATCCCGCCGGAGAACTCGTGCGGATAGCTGTCCACCCGCTTGTCGGGCTGCGGGATGCCGACGCGGTCCAGCAGCTCGATCGCGCGCTTGCGGGCCACCTCCTTGGTGACCTCGTGGTGCACCCGGTACGCCTCGATGATCTGACGGCCGATGGTGTAGTACGGGTGCAGCGCGGACAGCGGATCCTGGAAGATCATCGACATCTCGCGGCCGCGCAGCTTGCGCACCTCGTCGGGGTCGGCGCCCAGCAGCTCCTGGCCGTTCAGCCAGATCTCACCGGAGATCCGCGCCTTGCGGCGGCCGTACTGCCCGGCGGTGTGCAGCCCCATGATGCCGAGCGAGGTGACGGACTTGCCGGAGCCGGACTCGCCGACGATGCCGAGGGTCTTGCCCTTCTCCAGCCGGAAGCTGAGCCCGTCCACGGACTTCACCAGACCGTCGTCGGTCGGGAAGTGGACGCGCAGATCACGCACCTCGAGGAAGGCGGTGGGGGCGGGGGAGCCCGCCGCCGCCACCTCCCCCGTGGCGGCGGCTGTGGTGGCCGGCAGGGCGCCGGTGGCGCCCTCGGGCTGTCCGGGCTGTGACAGATCGGTCATCCGAGCCTCACTCGCGGGTCGATGACGGCGTACAGGAGGTCCACGACGAGGTTGGCGATCACGATGAAGATGGCCGCGATCAGGGTGACGCCGAGGATGACCGGCAGGTCCTTGTCGGTGATCGCGTTCACCGCGAGCCGTCCGAGGCCGGGCAGGTTGTAGGTGGACTCGGTGAGGACCGCGCCGCCCAGCAGCGCGCCCAGGTCGAGGCCGAGCAGGGTGAGGATCGGGGTCCAGGTCGAGCGCATCGCGTGCCGGCCGATCACCACACGTTCCCGCAGGCCCTTGGCGCGGGCGGTGCGGATGTAGTCCTCGCCCATGATCTCGAGCATGGTGGCCCGGGTGAGCCGGGCGTACATCGCCGCGTAGAGGAAGGCGAGGGTGATCCACGGCAGGATCAGGCTCTCGAACCACATCGCCGGATCGTCACCGAACGGCTTGTAGTCCACGTTGACCCACTTCAGCGAGTAGCTGAAGATCGCCAGCGAGAGCAGACCGGTGAAGTAGATCGGCAGCGAGACACCGGCCAGCGCGACCGTCATCGCCGACCGGTCCCACAGGGTGCCCCGGCGCAGCGCGGAGACGACACCGGTGGTGATGCCGCCGACCAGCCACAGCAGACAGGCGCCCGCGGCGAGCGAGAGGGTGACCGGCAGCGCGTCGGTGAGCTGCGGCCACACCGCCTGCTCGGTGCGGAAGGAGTAGCCGAAGCAGGGCGCCGGGCAGTGGGTGACGTCCGTGCCGTTGGCGTAGTCCCGGCCGACGAAGAGGCCCTGGACGAAGTGCCAGAACTGCACCAGGACCGGATCACCGAGGCTGAGCTTCTGCCGGATGCCCTCGATGGCCTCCGGGTCGGCCTGCTTGCCGACGAACAGCAGCGCGGGGTCGGTACCGGCCCACTTCGGGATCACGAAGAAGATGGCGAAGGTCGTGAGGGTGACGACCAACAGCATCACGACGACGGCGAACAAGCGCCGGATGAGATAAGCAAGCACTGTGCGCGGCCCGGGGGTGGCCCGTGATCCCCCGGATGAGGGGGATCACGGGCCACCGCCCGCGGCCATCACCTGCCCTTCGGGCCTATCGGGTGCGGCGATGGTGGGGGTGTGCGACGGCGGGTCGGGTGACCTGCCGTCACTTGACGACGCCCAGCTGGGAGTAGTCGTAGCGGCCGTTGTAGGCCGCCGACGAGAAGGCGTTCGTCAGCCGCGAGCTGCGCCAGGTGATGTTCTTCTCGTACATGAACGGCATCTGCACCGCCAGGTCGCTGACCTTGTGGTTCATCTGCTGGTAGATGGCACCGGCCTTGTCCGGGTCGGTCTCCTTCAGCGCCTGGTCGAAGAACTTGTTGATCTCCGGGTCGTTGGTCTCGGAGACGTTGTAGTTACCGGTCTGCTGGATGAAGCGGCCGTCGATCAGCGGCTGGGAGAAGCCCTGGCCGGTGGGGAAGTCCGGGCCCCAGCCGGTCATGGACATGCCGTAGCCGCGCTTCTTCATCACCGACGGAGAGCCGGTGATGCTGGCCGAGGACTGGCCCTGGATCGGCTCCACGTTGAGGGTGATGCCGACCTTCTTCAGCGACGCCTGCAGCGCCTCGGCGGCATCGACCTCGGCAGGCTGGTCGTTGCGGGCCACGATGGTGGTGGAGAAGCCGTTCGGCTTGCCGCACTGCTTCAGCTCGTCCTTGGCCTTGGCCGGGTCCGGCTTGCCGCCGCGCTTGAGGATGCCGTACGGGTCGTAGTCGTCCGCGCCCTTGACGCTCTTGGGGAGCATGTTGGTGGCGAGGTCACCGCCGGCCTGCGGGCCGCCGCGGGTGGTCTGGAGCGACTTGTAGTCGGCGCCGTAGATGACCGCCTTGCGGCAGTGGACGTTGTCGAACGGCTTGACCTTGGTGGCGAAGTCGACGTACCGGACGAAGCTGGTGGTGATGTTGTCGACGTTGCCCTTGTGCTGCTTGAGCGCGTCGTTGCGGCCCGAGGGGGTCATCCCGGTGGCGCTGAGGAAGACGTCGTAGTCGCCCTTGATCAGCAGCCGGTCGATCGCCTCCAGGTTGGAGTTGAAGGTGACCGTGATCTTGTCCGGCAGGGCCGGGCGGATCGGGTCGGACGCCTTCTTCCAGTGCGTGTTGCGGACCATGGCCAGGCTCTTGCCCGGGGTGTACGACTGGACCTTGTACGGACCGGAGGAGAACGGCCGGTTGCTGTACTTGGCGCCGGTGTCCTTGTCCGCCTTCACCGGGGAGCCGGTCGGCATCGCGAGCATCTGCTCGAAGTCACCGTTGGGCTTGGCGAGGTGGAAGACGACGGTCTTGGCGTCCGGCGTCTCGATCGCCTTCAGGCCCAGCTTGTCCTTGGACTTGTCCTTGTAGGGGCCCTTGTACTCGCCCTTGGGGTCCAGGACCTGGCGCAGATAGCCGGGACCGCCGGAGACCACGTCCTTGGCCCAGATGCGCTCGATGCCGTACTTCACGTCCTGGGCGGTGATCGGGGAGCCGTCCTCCCAGGAGATCCCGTCGCGCAGGGTGTAGGTGTAGGTCTTGCCACCGTCCGAGATCTTGGCGGTGGAGGTGGCGAGGTCCGGGACCAGCTCATTGGCGGCGGTGCCCGGCTTGGGCGCGTAGGAGATCAGTTGGCGCGTGTAGAACCGCGCGAAGTCCCAGGCGAAACCGTAGTACTGACGCTGCGGGTCGAGGGAGTCGAACTCCTGCTTGTTGATGAACTTGAGGGTGCCGCCCTTCTTGGCGGACTTGGCGGCGACGCCCTTCACCGCGGCGTTGAACCCGGCACCCGACCCCTCGTCGTCGGAACCGCCGCCACCACAGGCCGCGGTGGCCAGGAGAGCGCCGACGACTGCCGCCGCTCCGGCGATGCGCCTGCTTCTCGAGAGCCGTTTCATAGTTGTTGCAACCTCCGGGGTAGCGGTCCTAGGCATGGCGCCGCGGAATTCTTCGGGGAGCCTCCTGCCGGACGGGGCAGGGGCTGATGCGTTCGGGTACAACGGGCCCGCATGGGGGCGTGCCGTGCGCCTCACCGTCATCGGGTGCCCTTCGGGTCGAGCGCGTCGCGGACGCCGTCGCCGAAGAGGTTGAAGGCCAGCACCGTGATGAAGATGGCCGCACCCGGGATGATCATGAACATGGGATCGTCCTCATAGGTGCCGACCGCCTTGGAGAGCATCTGCCCCCAGGACGCGGTGGGCGGCTTCACGCCCGCGCCGAGGAAGCTGAGCGCGGCCTCGGTGAGGATGTTGGTGGGGATCATCAGCGTCGTGTAGACGGTGATCGGCGCCACCAGGTTGGGCAGCAGCTCACGGAAGAGAATGTAGCGCCGGCCCGCGCCCAGGCTCCGCGCGGCCTCCACGTACTCCTTCTCGCGCAGCGACAGCGTCTGGCCGCGCACGATGCGGCCGACGTACGGCCAGCCGAAGAAGCCGATGACCGAGACCAGGATGGCGATGCGCACTCCACTGCCGGTCAGTCCCAGCAGGTCGTTGGGGAGCACCGAGACCAGGGAGATGATGAAGAGCAGCTGCGGGAAGGCCAGCAGCATGTCCATCACGCGGCTGATCAGCGAGTCCACCCAGCCGCCGAAGTATCCGGCGATGATGCCGAAAACCGTGCCCAGGACCACCGCGACCACCGCCGCGAGGAAGGCCACCAGCAGCGAGATCCGGGCGCCGTAGACGACCCGGCTGAACACGTCGCGGCCGTTGGACGGCTCCACGCCGAAGAGGAAGTCCGAGCTGATACCGCCCAGGGATCCCTTCGGGGTGCCGAACAGCGGGTCGATCTCCTCCTGGTGGAACTCGTTGGGCGGATGCCCGAGCAGACTCACGATCAGCGGGGCGAAGACCGCCACCAGGACCAGGAAGACGACAACGATGCCACCCGCCAGTGCGAGCTTGTCCCGCTTCAGGCGTGTCCAGGCGATCTGCCGCAGCGATCTGCCTTCGACGGACGCTTTGACCACATCCGCCGCTACATCGGCAGTCGCGACCGGATCGCTGTCCGTGCTCGTGCCGTGCAATGGTGCCGTCATCGTGGTGGAGACCCCTCTCGACCGGTGGTGACCGGCCCACGACTCGCCGCGGTAGCGGCTTCGTTCACAACCTGGGTGAAAGTCGCGTTTCTCGTACGGAACCTTGTCGGAAGGGGTCGTACGCGGGAACCGCACCCCTTGGAGCGGGAGTCTTCAACGCGTTTGTGATCACCCGCCAGTACTCCCGGGCAATGGATGCCTAACCGTGATGTGGGGAGGACCCCTCCGCTATACGGACGGTCGCGACACGAGAACGCAGCAGTAACATCGCGTCCGTTATGGGGTGTTCGGCCTCTTACGGCCGGAAGGGCGGGCGGGCATTCCCGTCAAGCGGCCCAGTTCGCCCCCGCCTCCGGGCCGCGCTTCCGGCCGGTGCCGGCGGTCGGCCGGGCCCGGTGCGCGGATCAGAACGCCTGACGCGGCGGCGGGTAGCCGTAGCCGTAGGACGGCGCGGCGGGCGCGGCGCCGTAGGCGTCACGGTCGAAGAACGGACGGGCGTTGGCCCGCATCCACAGGGCGACCGGGTCGTACTCGTCGGAGAGCGCGACCGTGGAGACCGGCAGCCCCTCCGGCACGGCGGTGATCGACTGTTCCATCATCACCCGCACCGACTGCACGGCCGGTGCGCTGCTGTCGTACAGATCCAGGCCGATCGCCAGGTACGGGGCGCCCAGCACCGGCTGCACCCAGGCCCGCCGCAGGGACCGCACCACGGTGGTGCGGTGCGCGTTCTGCCCCAGCAGGGCGTAGAACTGGGGGATGTCGATGGCGGGGTCGCTCAGCCGCAGCGGCCCGGCGGGCAGCCGGTCGAGACCGCCGGCGATCCGGCGCAGATCCGGCCACGGGATGCCCACTCCGCCGCCGGGGGCGTGGGGGTTGAGCCAGAGGCCGTAGCGGTCGCGGTAGAGGGAGTCGGCGATCAGGCGTCCGTCGACCACCTCATGCGCACGGTTCCAGCCACTCGCGGCCAGTTCCTGCGCGGAGGTCACACACGGTGCGTAACCGAGGCCGTCCACGTCCATGTTGCCGTACTGGGCGTCGGGCGAACCGGGCGCGCCGTGCCACAGCAGCATCCAGACCTGGCCCTCGCCGATGGCGTGCAGCAGCGCCTCATAGGCGTCGTACCGGCCGGGAGCGACCTGCTGCAACGCTCGCTCAACCTGGCCGGCCGCCGCCCCCCAATCCGCGCCCGCGCTCACCTGGGTCCGCCCCTTCTCTCGGCCTTGCCCGCATCTCACCGGGGAACGTGCCCGCACCCCGCCTGGTCATCAAACCAGCTTACGGGCCCCGGCACCGGAGCGCGGGGCTCGTCAGAGGTCACGGTCGTAGAACGGCCGTACCCGGCCCAGCATCCAGTCGGCCACCGGGTCCCCCTGCGCCACGTCCAGCAGCACCAGCTGGACCTTCCACGGCACCGGCACCGCGCCGAGCGCGCGGCCCAGCGCGTCCACCGCGCGTGCCTGGCCTTCGGGGCCGGGGGCGTCGAGCTGCACGCCGACGAAGAGCGCGGGCTCGTCACCCTCGACGCTGGCCAGCGCGCGCCGGGCGGTCCGCACCCCGGTGTCCTTGGCGAACTCGATCCCGGCGGCGGCCAGGAAGTCCACCGGCTCGTCCTGCCAGTCGGGTTCGAAGAGCCGCACCCGGCCGCCGGTGGCCGGGCCGTCGAGCTCGGTACGCCCGGCGCGGCACAACTCCCGGACGGCGGGCGGGGGAAGCGGTACGCATACGGCGCCACCGGGGTTCACCGCGATGCCGAGCTGGGGCGGCAGCCCGCGGGCGAACTCCACCGCCGGGGCGATGGCGAAGGACATATGGGAGCCGACGACCTGGAGGAACTGCTGCTCGGAGCTGAACACCGGGACATACGCGGCCCCTTCGATCTCCAGGGTGGGCAGATCCAGGCTCGGGCTGCCCGGCCCCCCGCCGTTGGGGAGTGGAACCCAGACGTGACTGCGGGAGAGCGTCTGGACGATACGCGCCCCGGCCCCGGGGACGTCGACGGAGGCGGCGAGCACCTCTTCGAGCTCATTGCCGGGAAACGCCGGACGCGTCAGTTCATCGCCGGGAAAGGCCGGACGCGTCAGCTCATCGCCGGGAAACGCCGGGGGCGCGGCATACGCGCCGTCGGGAAATCCTCCGTGAGCCGGTGCCGCACCGTACTGCTCCGGGAAGCTCATCTTCGTCCAACCGCCATCTCGTCCGACCTGCCCGAAAGCACCCTAACCGCTGGGTGGCGGAGAGCCGGCGGGGCGGGTGTCATCTCCACAGCACTTCCCCACCTCACCCCGCTCGCCGCACTTCCCCGCCTCGCCCCGGCCGCCTCCCGGCACATCCCGCCTCGCCCGGCCGCCGCCGTCACGCTGGGTGATGTCCGGCGTCCGGTTTCCGCCAAGGTCGTCCCGCGCCCGCCGCGCCCCCGGCGCGGGCGGGAAGCACACCGGCACACCGGCACCGGCACACCGGACCGCCGCACGAGGATCACTCGAACGAGATACCGCGCAGCGCGCTCGCGGCCGGCCGGTCCAGCAGCACCGCCGAGGCGCACCCCTTGGGCGGCCGCCCCTCCTCCATCCCCGCGACCAGCCGCCGCACCGCGCGCCGGTGCCGGGCGAAGGCGTATCCGGAGACCCCGCGGCCGCGGGCGGCCTGGCCCTCCCGGGCCACCGCGGCCTCCACGTCCAGCAGCACCATGTGGAGACGGCGGCCCCGGCGCCGGGCGTCCCGCGCCAGCCAGCGGCGGACCCACGGCAGCGCCCCGCAGTCGTGCACCACGACACTGGCGTCCGAGCGCAGCGCCCGGCGCAGCCCGGCGTAGTGGGCGCACCGGACCAGCGGGCGGTAGAGGGCGTAGGGCAGCCAGCCGGGCAGCCGGCGCCCCCACGCCTCCCGGGTGTTCTGCGAGTCCACCCGTGTGACGACGGCGCCCGTCTCGTCCAGGAGGGGCACCGTCCGGTTGATCAGTGTGCTCTTGCCGCTGCCCGGCAGCCCGGAGACGACCAGCACGTCCCCGGCCGGGAAGCGCAGCTCACCCGGGGCCGGGCCGGGACTGGGCACCGCGCCGGCGGGCCACGCCGCGCCGCGCAGATCGTGCACCACGGGTCTTCGGCCGGGGCGGACCACCGGCCCGGAGGCGGTGCGGCCACGCGGCACCGGCAGGGGCCTCTGTGTGGTCGCGTGCGTTCCCTGCCCATGCACCGTGATCGTCCTCCCAGGTCGGTCACCGCTGCTCGTACCCCGCAGAGTGTCAAGGAAAGGTAATGTCCATCAAGAAGGCCGCTCGCGGGCCACCCGGATCGGGGCTTCCCTTCTCGGCCATACGTGCGATGATGTGCGCGCAACTCCATACCGGCCGTTTGACGCCGCGCGGGAGAGTCCTTGGTCACCGGCAGTCGTGCCGGGGTCCAGGGCGCCGAAGGAGCAAGTCCTCCCTTGAATCTCTCAGGCCCCGATACCGCGCGGACGAGGCAGATCTGAAAAGCGGGCCGCGAGGGCGCGGCTCCACCCAAGGTGCAAGCCGGGCCCCTTACGGGCGTCGCGGCGAACCTCTCAGGTTCCGATGACAGATGGGGAGGACGCACGCGTCCTTGCCGTCCGTCCTCGCCGTCGCGCGATCCCGACCCCTGGAGCCTGATCCATGACCGACGCCCCGCCCGCCCCCCGCCGCACCGCGCTGGACGCGCGGCACCGTGCGCTCGGCGCCACCATGACCGACTTCGCCGGCTGGGACATGCCGCTGCGCTACGGCAGCGAGCGCGATGAGCACACCGCGGTGCGCACCCGGGCCGGGCTCTTCGACCTCTCCCACATGGGTGAGATCTCTCTCACCGGTCCGCAGGCCGGGCAGGCCCTGGACCACGCGCTGGTCGGCCACCTGTCCGCGCTCGCCGTGGGCCGCGCCCGCTACACCATGATCTGCGACGACGAGGGCGGCATCCTGGACGACCTGATCGTCTACCGCCTCGGGGACGAACAGTTCCTGGTCGTCGCCAACGCCGCCAACGCCCAGGTGGTGCTGGACGCGCTGACCGAGCGGGCCGGCGGTTTCGAGGCGTCCGTACGGGACGACCGCGACGCCTACGCGCTGATCGCCGTCCAGGGCCCCGAGGCGCAGGGGATCCTGGGCAGCCTGACCGACGCCGACCTGGCCGGGCTGAAGTACTACGCCGGGCTGCCGGGCACCGTCGCGGGCGTCCCCGCCATGATCGCCCGCACCGGCTACACGGGCGAGGACGGCTTCGAGCTGTTCCTGGCGCCGGACGACGCCGAGCGGGTCTGGGAGGCGCTGACCGAGGCGGGCGCCCCGGCGGGCCTGGTGCCCTGCGGTCTGTCCTGCCGGGACACCCTGCGCCTGGAGGCGGGGATGCCGCTGTACGGGCATGAGCTGTCCACCGACATCACCCCCTTCGACGCCGGGCTCGGCCGGGTGGTGAAGTTCGACAAGCCGGGCGACTTCGTGGGCCGCGAGGCCCTGGAGGCGGCGTCCCGGCGGGCGGACAGCGTCACCCCGCGCACCCTGGTCGGCCTGGTCGCCGAGGGCCGCCGGGTGCCGCGCGCCGGATACGCCGTGCTGGCCGCCGACGGCTCGCGGATCGGCCAGGTCACCTCGGGGGCGCCCTCCCCGACCCTGGGCAGGCCGATCGCGATGGCGTACGTGGACGCGCGGTACGCGAAGCCCGGCACCGAGGGGGTCACGGTGGACATCCGCGGCGCCCAGGAGCCGTACGAGGTGGTGGCGCTCCCCTTCTACCGGCGCGAGCGCTGAGCGGGCTGTCCCGCTCCGGCCGCGCCGCACCCCGCGGGCCGCGCGCCCCGTCGGCCGCGCACCCATCGGCCGCGCGCCCCGTCGGCCGCATCCCCTCGGCCGCGCGTCCCACCAGCCAAGACACGTTTCCCAAGCACTCCCCCGTATCCAGGAGAATCGGACCATGAGCAACCCCCAGCAGCTGCGCTACAGCAAGGAGCACGAGTGGCTGTCGGCCGCCGACGAGGACGGCGTGTCGACGATCGGCATCACCGAATTCGCGGCCAACGCGCTCGGCGATGTCGTCTATGTCCAGCTCCCGGATGTCGGCTCCACCGTCTCCGCCGGTGAAACCTGCGGTGAGCTGGAGTCCACCAAGTCGGTCAGCGACCTGTACGCGCCGGTCTCCGGTGAGGTCACCGAGATCAACGAGGACGTGGTGAACGATCCGGCGCTGGTGAACTCCGCCCCCTTCGAGGGCGGCTGGCTGTTCAAGGTGAAGGTGACGGGCGAGCCGGAGGACCTGCTCTCCGCCGACGATTACACCGCCTTCGCCGAAAACTGACCCTCCTCTTTCCGATCGGGACCCTGATGTCGCTTCTGAACAGCTCCCTGCACGAGCTCGACCCGGACGTCGCCGCCGCCGTCGACGCCGAACTCCACCGCCAGCAGTCCACCCTGGAGATGATCGCCTCCGAGAACTTCGCTCCGGCGGCGGTCATGGAGGCCCAGGGCTCGGTCCTGACCAACAAGTACGCCGAGGGCTACCCCGGCCGCCGCTACTACGGCGGCTGTGAGCACGTCGATGTGGTGGAGCAGATCGCCATCGACCGGGTGAAGGAGCTCTTCGGCGCCGAGGCGGCGAACGTCCAGCCGCATTCGGGCGCCCAGGCCAACGCGGCCGCGATGTTCGCGCTGCTCTCCCCCGGCGACACCATCCTCGGGCTGAACCTGGCGCACGGCGGCCATCTGACCCACGGCATGAAGATCAACTTCTCCGGCAAGCTCTACAACGTGGTGCCCTACCACGTGGACGCGAAGACCGGTCTGATCGACATGGAGGAGGTCGAGCGGCTGGCCAAGGAGCACCGCCCCAAGCTGGTGATCGCGGGCTGGTCGGCGTACCCCCGTCAGCTGGACTTCGCGGCCTTCCGCCGGATCGCGGACGAGGTCGGCGCCTACCTGATGGTCGACATGGCCCACTTCGCGGGCCTGGTGGCGGCCGGGCTGCACCCCTCGCCCGTACCGCACGCCCATGTGGTCACCACCACCACCCACAAGACCCTGGGCGGCCCGCGCGGCGGCGTCATCCTCTCCACCGCCGAACTGGCCAAGAAGATCAACTCGGCGGTCTTCCCGGGCCAGCAGGGCGGTCCGCTGGAGCACGTGGTCGCCGCGAAGGCGGTGGCCTTCAAGATCGCGGCCGGCTCGGCCTTCAAGGACCGCCAGGAGCGCACGCTGGAGGGTGCCAAGATCCTCGCCGAGCGGCTGACCCAAGCCGATGTGCGCGAGGCGGGCGTCTCCGTCCTCTCCGGCGGCACCGACGTCCATCTGGTCCTGGTCGACCTGCGCGACTCCGAGCTGGACGGACGGCAGGCCGAGGACCGGCTGCACGAGGTCGGCATCACGGTCAACCGCAACGCGATCCCGAACGACCCGCGGCCCCCGATGGTCACCTCGGGTCTGCGGATCGGCACCCCCGCGCTCGCCACGCGCGGCTTCACCGCCGACGACTTCCGCGAGGTCGCCGACGTGATCGCCGAGACACTCAAGGCGCCCTCCCCCTTCGAGGCAGCCGCCGCGGAGGCGCTGAAGGCCCGGGTCACCGCCCTGGCCGACAAGCACCCGCTGTACCCGCACCTGTCGAAGTAGCCCCGGGGGGATTCCGGAACGACCCCGGAGTCAACCCGGGCACGGGGGCGCGCCCACCCCGGCGCGCCCCCCGCACCACCCCCGCACGCACCCTCACGTGCAGACAAAGGAGTCCCCCGGTGGCCATCTCCGTGTTCGACCTCTTCTCGATCGGCATCGGCCCGTCCAGCTCGCACACCGTCGGCCCGATGCGGGCCGCGCGGATGTTCGTCCGCCGGCTGAAGAACGAGGGTCTGCTGGCCCACACCGCCGCCGTCCGCGCCGAACTCTTCGGCTCGCTGGGCGCCACCGGCCACGGCCACGGCACCCCCAAGGCCGTGCTGCTGGGCCTGGAGGGCCACTCCCCGCGCACCGTCGACGTCGAGGCGGCCGACGGCGAGGTGGCGCGCATCCGCGCCACCAAGCGGCTGCGGCTGCTCGGCGCCGAGATCGGCACCGGCCAGGAGATCGACTTCGATGAGTCGGCCCAGCTGATCCTGCACCGCCGCCGCTCCCTGCCGTACCACGCCAACGGCATGTCGCTGCTGGCCTACGACGCCGGGGGCCATCCGCTGCTGGAGAAGACGTACTACTCGGTCGGCGGCGGCTTCGTGGTGGACGAGGACGCGGTCGGCGAGGACCGCATCAAACTCGACGACACCGTGCTCACCCACCCCTTCCGCACCGGCGACGAACTGCTGCGGCTCTCCCGCGAGACCGGCCTGTCCATCTCGGCCCTGATGCTGGAGAACGAGAAGGCGTGGCGCACCGAAGCCGAGATCCGCGCGGGCCTGCTGGAGATCTGGGAGGTCATGCGGTCCTGCGTCGCCCGGGGCATGTCCCAGGAGGGCATCCTGCCCGGCGGCCTCAAGGTCCGCCGCCGCGCCGCCACCGCCGCCCGCGCCCTGCGCTCCGAGGGCGATCCGGCCGCCCGCGCCATGGAGTGGATCACCCTCTACGCCATGGCGGTCAACGAGGAGAACGCGGCGGGCGGACGCGTGGTCACCGCGCCCACCAACGGCGCGGCCGGCATCATCCCCGCCGTCCTGCACTACTACACCCACTTCGTCCCGGGCGCCGACGAGGAGGGCGTCATCCGCTTCCTCCTCGCCGCGGGCGCGATCGGGATGCTGTTCAAGGAGAACGCCTCGATCTCCGGCGCCGAGGTCGGCTGCCAGGGCGAGGTCGGCTCCGCCTGCTCCATGGCCGCCGGCGGCCTCGCCGAGGTCCTCGGCGGCTCCCCGGAACAGGTGGAGAACGCCGCCGAGATCGGCATGGAACACAACCTCGGCCTGACCTGCGACCCCGTGGGCGGTCTGGTCCAGATCCCCTGTATCGAGCGGAACGGCATGGCCTCGGTCAAGGCGGTCACCGCCGCGCGGATGGCGCTGCGCGGCGACGGCCGCCACCACGTCTCGCTGGACAAGGTCATCAAGACCATGCGGGACACCGGGGCCGATATGAAGGTCAAGTACAAGGAGACGGCGCGGGGCGGGCTCGCGGTCAACGTCATCGAGTGCTGAGGGGGTGGGGTGGCCGGTGACGTCGGCTGATCCGCCGCCGATACGGGTGCCGATGCAGGCGCCGACGCAGACACCGATACACGTGCCGACGCAGGCACCGATACACGTGCCGCTGCGGGTGCCGGTCGGGGCGGACGCGGAGCGCTGGGTCAGCCGCGCGGCGCATCGGCGCGTCCTGCTCGTGGTGCACAACGTCACCTCCGCCGGACGCCTGCTGGACGTGCTGCCGCTGTTCCATGACGACTTCCGGGTGCAGCTCCTGGTCACCTCGACGGGGTCATCCGCGTTCCAGGGCGGGATACGCGAGCTGTTCGCGGAGCTGGAGCTGCCGGTGGTGCCGTGGGAGCAGGCGCTGGAGACGCCGGTGGACCTGGCGGTGTCGGCGAGCTTCGGGGGCCAACTGCATGCGCTTCGGGGGAAATTGACCGTATTGTCGCATGGGGTCGGATATACTAAAAAACTGGCCGCCGGATGCCGGATGCCGGATGCCGGATGCCGGATGCCGGATGCCGGATGCCGGATGCCGGATGCCGGATGCCGGATGCCGGATGCCGGATGCCGGATGCCGGATGCCGGATGCCGGATGCCGGATGCCGGATGCCGGACGCCGGCCGGGTGGCGGAGCCGACCTTCGGTCTGTCGCCGGAGTGGCTGCTGGCGGACGGCAAGCCCTTCGTGGACGGCCTCGTCCTCTCCCACCCGGAGCAGCTGGAGCGGTTGCGGCGGGTATGCCCCGAGGCCGAGGCGGCGTCCGTGCTGGCCGGCGACCCGTGCTTCGACCGTATGCTGGCCGCCCGGCCCCACCGCGAGCGGTTCCGGCGCGCGCTGGGCGTGCGCCGGGGTCAGCGGCTGGTCGTACTGAACTCCACCTGGAACCCGGAGGGTTTCTTCGGCAACGGCGGTGACCAGGACGTCCTGCCGAGCCTGCTGCCCCGCCTCACCGCCGACCTGCCCGCCGACGACTACCGGCTGGCGGCCGTGCTGCACCCCAACATCTGGTACGGGCACGGGCCCGGACAGATCCGGGCCTGGCTGGACCGGGCCCGCCGCGGCGGGCTGACCCTGATCGACCCCGTGCACGCGTGGCGCCAGGCCCTGCTGGCGGCGGATGCCGTCGTGGGGGACTTCGGGGCGGTCTCGTACTACTCCGCGGCTCTGGGCACACCCGTACTGCTGGCATCCGCCGCGCAGGACAGGCTCGACCCGGAGGCGCCGCTCGCCGCGTTCGTCCGGCACGCGCCACGGCTCGACCCGCACGGTCCGCTGCGGGACCAGGTGGAGGAGTTGCTGACACGGCACCGCCCGGCCGCGGATCCGGCGGAGTTCGTCAGCTCGGCCCCGGGCGCGTCGGCGGCGCTGCTGCGGCGGCACTTCTACGCACTGATGGAACTGCCGGAGCCCGAGGCTCCCGCCCTCCTGGAGCCGCTGCCCCTGCCGCCGTACACCCCCGCGCGGCGTACGGCTCCGCTCAACGTCCGTACGCGCGTGCGCGGGGCCGAGGTCCGGATCGAGCGCACCACGGGACACCCGTACGACGCGGTCGGCGAGACCACCCACCTCGCCGTACACGAGGACACCCGGGACCCCGGCGACCTCACCCACGCCGATGTGATCGTGCGCGAGGGGCGACCGGACGATCCGCGGCTCGGCGGCCCGGAGGAGTGGACCGCCGAGGTGCTGCGCCGGTATCCGCACTGCGCGCTCGCCGCGTATGTGACCGGGCCGGACCGGTGCACCGTGCGGACGCGGGACGGCGAGGTGCTCCATCTGTCGGCGGGCCCGGGCGCGGACGCCGCCCCGGCGGCGTACGCCTCAGCGCTGTACGCGTGGCGGGCGGGCGGCGGCACGGTGCCGCCGGGCGGTACGACGCTGCGGGTACGCGCGGCCGGCGGTGTGCACCCGGTGACCGTGGCACCCGCGTGAGC
>NZ_BBOX01000339.1 GCF_001553455.1 Streptomyces hygroscopicus subsp. hygroscopicus | reverse complement strand
GCCCGACGCTGTACGGCGCGCCGGACGTCGTCCCCGAGGTGGCCGGGCTCGCCCGCGCCGCCCTCGACGCGGACGGAGTGCCGGCCGGGCCCGTCGCCGTCACCTCCGGCGCGCTCGACGCGATCGAGCGGGTGCTGGCCGCGCATCTGCGGCCCGGGGACGCGGTCGCGGTGGAGGACCCCGGCTGGGGCAGTCTGCTCGACCTGATCCCGGCGCTCGGACTGCGCGCCGTCCCGGTCGCCGTCGACGACGACGGCCCGCTGCCCGAGCGGGTCGAGCAGGCGCTGGCCCAGGGGGCGCGGGCCCTGGTGGTCACCGACCGGGCGCAGAACCCGACCGGCGCGGCGGTCAGCGAGCCCCGCGCCCGCGAACTGCGGACCGTGCTCGCCGGCCATCCGGCCGTGCTGCTGATCGAGGACGACCACGGGCACGGCATCGTGGACCTGCCGCTGCGCCCGCTGGCCGGGGGCACGGACCACTGGGCGCTGGTCCGCTCCACCGCCAAGGCCTACGGTCCCGATCTGCGGCTCGCGGTGCTCACCGGCGACCCCGTCACCCTCGACCGGGTGCGTGGCCGGCAGCGGCTGGGGCCGGGCTGGGTCAGCCATCTGCTGCAGGACGCGGTGGCCTGGCTGTGGCGCACGGGCGCGGTGGACGCGGCGGCGGTGGCGGCGTCGTACGACGCGCGGCGCGCGGCGCTGGTGCGGGCGCTGCGGGAGCGGGGGATCGCCGCGCACGGGCGGAGCGGGATGAACGTATGGGTTCCGGTCCCGGACGAGACCGGCGCCGTCGCCCGGCTGCTGGCGTCGGGCTGGGCGACCGCCCCCGGGGCGCGCTTCCGGGTGGCCTCGCCCCCCGGGGTACGGCTGACGGTCTCGCCGCTGGCCGCCGACGAGATCGAGACGGTCGCCGACGCGGTGGCCGCGGCGACGGGCGTGACGGTGGCCGGGCGGCTCGACTAGCCAGGGCCTGTCGTCGAAGGGGCGTCCGGCCGCGAGCGGCGTCTGGTACGGGGGCACCTCCCAGTGGTAGTCGGGGGAACCTCGCCAAGGCGGAGCATCGCCCTCGTACTTGGGCGTACGTGGGCGATGCGACAACGCGGCGAGGTGCCGTGCCAGGCGCCGGGAGCGGGGCGCCTCCTGTGACGACAGGCCCCGGCCGGACCCTGTCCGCCGGACCTCGGCGCCGGTGGCATCGGCGGCTGAGCCGCGTGGCCCGCGGCGTCCGGGCGGGGGCGCCTCCCGGCGGGGCCGGGGGCGCGGGGCCCGGTGCCGCGGGGCCCGCGACGGTCCACCGGACACCGGGCCCGGGGCGCCGGTCTACGGCAGGTGGTTCAGCGCGCTGAGCGCGTCGTCGTACGAGGCGAACAGCAGGGCGATGGCCATGGCGCCGGGGTCGGGCACACCGCGGGCGTGATCGCCCGTGTAGCTGGCGCGGCCACGCCGTGCGCGCAGGTCGGTGGTAGAGCGGGCTCCCTGGTGGGCGGCGACCGCCGCCCGGTGGAGCGCCTGCCCCGGCTCGGTGTCCTGGGCGCATGCGGTGAGCGCCCGCGCGGCCGGGACGAGGGCGTCGACCAGCGTCTTGTCGCCGACCTCGGCCTCGCCGACCCGCTGGATCGCGGCCGCCCCGGCGGTGGTGCCCGCGGCCAGCTCGCGGGTGCCCGCGGTCGCGGGGTTCGCGGCGACCGCGGCGGCCAGCTCCTGGAGCAGCAGGCCGAACAGCGGGCCGCTGGTGCCGCCCACGTCGTCGAGGAAGACCCGTGCCGCCGTGGCGAGCGGTACGGCGGGGGAGCCCCGGTCGGCCGCGGGGGCGTCGGAGAGGGTTTCCAGCGCCCGGCGCACCCCGGCCATCCCGCCCGTGAGGTTGGTGCCGAAGTCGCCGTCGCCCGCCCGCTGGTCGAGGGCGGTCAGTTCGGGCTCCACGGATTCGGCCGTGGCGGCGAAGCGGAGGAGCCAGGCCGCGGTGGAGTCGTAGGTGAGGTGGTGCGGGTCGGGTGTGGTCGGCATGGCGGAGAACTCCTCGGGGATCGGTGGTCTGCGGTCGGCGTGCGCGGCGGTGGCGGCGGGGCGCGGACGGGTCACCGCGGCCAGGCGGGGGTGCGGGCGGGTGCGTCCCACAGCCGCAGCAGCTCGTCGTCGGTGGCGAGCAGGGACAGCGAGAACCCGCGCATGTCCAGGGCGCTGACGAAGGTGCCGGTCAGGGACCGGTCGAGGGTGACGCCGCTGCCCTCCAGCGCCTTGGTGAAGGCGTGGTGAATGCCGTACAGCTCCAGGGAGGTCGTCGCGCCGAGCCCGTTGACCAGGGCGAGCACCCGCCGGGAGCCGTCCGGCAGCGCGGCCAGCAGCCGCTCGGTCATCGCCGTCACCAGACGGGTGAGCGGCACCGCGGGGGTGGTCCCGTCGGCCCGTTCCCCGTGGATGCCGACGCCGAATTCCAGCACCCCGTCGGGGAGTTCGAACGCCGGGGACCCGGACCCGGGCGCGGTGTGGGCGGCCGAGGCGACGGCCAGGCTGCGGGCCCGCCGGGTCACCTCGGCGCCGAGGGCGGTGAGTTCGTCCAGCCCGCGTCCCTCGTCGGCGGCGGCGCCGAGGATCTTCTCCACGATCAGGGTGGCGCCGGTGCCGCGCCGCCCCACCGCGATGTCCTCGGAGTCGGTGGCGAGGTCGTCGTCCACCAGGACGCGGGCGCAGGGTATGTGCTCGTGGGCGAGGCGTTCGGCGGCGATGCCGAAGTTGATGCGGTCCCCGGTGTAGTTCTTGACGATGTGCAACACGCCGTCGGGTCCGGCGACGGCGCGACTGGCCTCGAAGATCTGCCGGTTGTGCGGTGAGGCGAAGATCCGGCCGGGGCACGCGGCGTCCAGCATCCCGGCGCCCACGAAACCCGCGTGCAGGGGCTCATGGCCGGAACCGCCGCCCGAGACCAGCCCGACCCGGCGCTCCGGGGAACCGCCACGGGCGCGCAGATAGCCGTGGTCGGGGTGGTGGCTGACGAGGTCGGCGTGGGCGGCGGCGAACCCGGCGAGGGCGTCGGGGACGATCGACTCGGGTGAGTCGGCGAAGTATCGCGGCATGGTGGTGAGTTCCTTGATGACGAGATGAGACAGCGAACGATTGAAGGACGCGCTCATTGTGCGGGGAAACGGCGGAGGGCTCCCGACGCGCTCATTCGGCGGCGGCGCGGGCATCGGTGGCCGGCGCACCGCCGGGGCGCCGCCGCACCGGCCGGTGGTCACCGCGGCGCAGGGCGAGGGCGCACGCCCCCGACAGCAGTACGACGCCGATGGCGTAGAGGCACACGCCCGTCGGGCGCCCGTCGAAGGCGGTGATCAGCGCGGTGCCCGCCAGAGGGGACAGGCCCCCGCCCAGCGTGGCGCCGACCTGCTGGCTGACGGACAGACCGGTGTACCGCAGGGCGACCGGATAGAGGTTGGCGAACAGCGCGCCCTGGGCGCCGTACATCGCCCCGTGGCCGACCGCCAGGCCCAGCGTCATCGCCAGGGTGATCAGGACCGGGTCGCGGGTCTGGACGAGCAGGAAGAACGGCACGATCAGCAGCGCCTGGAAGACGGCCCCGGCCACGTAGACCAGCCGCCGGCCGACGCGGTCGGAGACCATGCCGAACAGAGGGAGGGTCAGACACTCCAGCGCACAGGCGATGAGAATCGCGATCAGCACCGGCTGCTTGTCCACACCGAGTTCGTCCGTGGCGTAGGCGAGCGCCACCACGTAGTAGACGTTGAACAGCCCGCTCTCCGCGATCTTGGCGATGACCGAGCAGCCGACCGAGGCCAGATGGCCGTCGGCCAGCCCGCGCAGCGGGATCTTCCTGACCTCGCGCTCGGCGCGCAGCCGGCGGAACTCCGGGCTCTCGCTCACGGTGACGCGCAGATACATCCCGAGGCCGACCAGCACGATGCTGGCGAGGAAGGGCACCCGCCAGCCCCATGCGTCGAAGGCGCTCTCGGACATGGTGGCGCTGAGCACGCTCACCAGGCCGACCGGCAGCAGCACACCGGCCGGGGTCCCGATGTGGACCAGGCTGGTGTACAGGCCCTGCCGCTCGCGCGGCGCGTACTCCAGCGCCATCAGCACCCCGCCGCCGTACTCACCGCCCATCCCCAGCCCCTGGATCAGCCGGATGAGGACCAGCAGGACCGGGGCGGCGATGCCGATGGTGCCGTACGACGGCAGCAGGCCGATGCAGAAGGTGCCCAGGCCCATCAGCAGCAGGGTGGTCACCAGGACGGTCTTGCGGCCGAGCCGGTCGCCGAAGTGGCCGAAGACCACGCCGCCGAGCGGACGCGCGAGATAGCCGACGAAGAAGGTGGAGAACGCCGCGAGGGTGCCGACCGCGTCGTTCACCGAGGGGAAGAAGACGTGGTCGAAGACGAGGGCCGCGGTGGTGGCGTAGAGCGTGAAGTCGTAGTACTCGACGGTCGTACCGAGGGCACTGGCGACCGCGACACGGCGGGCGGCGGTGTGGTCGGCGTCGGGGAGCGCCTGCTGACTCAACGCTGAGGCAGGGGTGAGCATCCTAGTCCTCTCTGATATTCCAGATGCCAGATGCTAGGCTTCCGTCACAGGTCCCGTCCAGGGATCAGCACTCCGGAATCACGGCAGGCGGCGCTCGCGGGGCCGTCGACGCACGAGGGAGACACGTTGACACTCGATCTGCACGGGATCATCTCGACCGTGGTGACACCGTTCGACGCCGACGATCAGGTGGATCTGGACCTTCTGGGCCCGGAGATCCAGTACCTGCTGGACTCCGGGGTCACCGCCATCTGCGCATGCGGCAGCACCGGTGAGGGCCACGCCCTGTCGGCCGAGGAGAGCGCCGCGATCTGCGCCCGGGTCGTCAAGGAGGTGGCCGGCCGGGTCCCGGTGATCGGCGGCGTCATCCAGAACTCCACCGCGCAGGCCATCCGCTACGGCCGGGCGCTGAAGGAGGCCGGGGTGGACGCCCTCCAGGTCACCCCGGTCCACTACGTCTTCGCCCCCGACGCGGATCAGACCGTCGACTACTTCCGCCGCATCGGCTCGGCGGTGGGGCTGCCGATCGTGGTCTACAACGTGGTGCCCTGGGCGCTGGTGCCGGTGGACGTCATCGAGCGGCTCGGCGACGTCCCGGAGGTGGTCGCGGTCAAGCAGAGCGGCGGCGACATCCACCTGCTGGCCGATCTGCTGCACCGGGTCGGCGACCGCTTCTCCATCCTCGCCGCCCTGGACGACCTGCACTACCCGGCGTTCGCGATGGGCGCCCACGGCGCGCTCGCCGCCATCCCCACCGTCACCCCCCGGCTCAGCGTGGAGCTGTGGGAGGCCGTCCGGCGCGGAGACCACCGCGAGGCGCTGCGCCTGCACAACGTCATACTGGGGGTCTGGCGCGCGATCGACGGCCCCAACCTGCCGGCCAGGCTCAAGGCGGCCCTGAGGCTTCAGGGGCGCGACGGCGGTCTGCCGCGCCACCCGTTCACTCCCGCGACAGACGAGGAGCGCGCCGTCATCGCCGACGCCCTGGGGAAGGCCGGTCTGCTGACGGCTCCTTGACCGGACCGCGACCGTAGAAGGTGAGCCCGATGAACCCCCCGACCCCGCCCCCTCCGACCGCCTCCCCGCTCGGCCCGCCCGAGCAGCGGGTGGTGGTGGAGAAGCTGCCCGACCAGATCTACCGCGTGCTGCGGCACCGGATCGTGCACGGCCGGATGAAGGCGGGCTCACGGATCGCCGTCAACGACCTCACCGAGGAGTTCGGCACGTCCAAGACGCCGGTGCGCGAGGCGCTCAACCGGCTGGAGTACGACCAGCTCATCGTCACCCGCCCCCGGTCGGGCACCTTCGTGGTCCAGCCGACGGCCGACGACGTGGTCGAGGTGTGCCAGTTGCGCAAGGGCATCGAGTGGGTGGCGACCGGTCTGTCGGCCCGGACGATGCCCGAGGCGCTGCTGCGCGAGCTGCGCGAGGAGATCGTGGCGGCCAAGCGCCACGCCGACGAGGGGGATTACGAGCCCTTCTTCACGAGCGACTACCGGCTGCACAACCTGATCGTGACGCACGCGGGCAACACCCGCCTGGTGCGGGCGCGCAGCTCGGTCGAGCCGTTCGTCCAGTGGCTGCGCGTCCTGGGCGCCACCGGCCCGCACCGCATCGCCGGGTCCACCCGCCGCCATCTGGAGATCGTCGACGCGATGCTCGACCGGGACGCGGAGGCCGCCATGGCGGCCGCGGCGCTCCACGTCGACGAGGTGCAGCGGTGGACGGTGGAGGACCTCGCCGGCGCGCTGGCCGGCGACTGACCGCCGGGGGCTCCCCGGCCCCGCCGGACCGACGTCGCCGCGCCGCGGGCGGGGCGGACCGGCCGGGCGGTGCGTCGACGGCCGGCCGGCGGGGCCGAGTCCCGCNCGGCGGCCGGGCGGGCCGACG
>NZ_BBOX01000338.1 GCF_001553455.1 Streptomyces hygroscopicus subsp. hygroscopicus | reverse complement strand
CCGCCGGACGGATCCGCCGCGACCGGCGGGGCGGGGCCCGGACCGGCGGGGCGGTGCCTGACCGGGGCCGGACCGGCGGGGCAGCCCCTGACGGGCCGGACCCGGGGCGGGGCCTAACGGGGGCCGGGGCGCCGCTGGGTGAGGGCCGCGCCGATGAGGACGACGGCGGCGCCCACCGGCGTGTTCCAGGTGAGGTGTTCCCCGAGGACCGCCACGCCGGCGGCGGTGGCGATCACCGGGACGAAGTACGTGACCATCATCGCCGTCGTCGGGCCGACCTCGTCGACCAGGCCGTACTGGACCAGGAACGCCACCCCGGTGCCCAGCGCGCCCAGGGCCAGCACGGCGAGCAGGGGCAGCACCGGGAAGGACGTCGGCGTCGCCGCGAACACCGGTGTGACCAGGGCGAGTTGCACCGTGCCGAGGAGCAGCTGGCCGCCGGACATCGACAGGTGGGAGTGGCCCGTGTGGCTCAGCGTGCGCCGCACGTACTGCCAGCCGACCGCGTAACTGGCCGAGGCGATCAGCGCCAGCCCGGTGCCCAGCGGATCCTGGCCGGAGAAGCCCTGCCAGGCGCCCAGCACGATCAACACGCCGATGAAGCCGAGCCCGAGACCCGCGACACGCCGGCGGGTCGGCCGGTCGTCGGAGACCACGACCACCGCGAGCAGCATGCCCCACAGCGGCGAGGCGGCGTTGCAGATTCCGGCCAGGGTGGAGGAGATGGTCGTCTCGGCGTAGGCGAACAGCGAGAACGGCAGCGCGTTGAGGAAGAACGCGGCCACCGCCAGATGCCCCCAGACCCGCGCCCCGCGCGGCAGCCGCTCCCGCTTCACCGCCAGCGTCACGAGCAGCACCGCGGTGCCGAACAGCAGCCGCCCGAGCGTCACGTACAACGGGGCGAACGCCTCGTTGCCGACCTTGATGAACAGGAAGCTGAAACCCCAGATCAGACAGAGCGCGCCGAATCGGATCCGCCAGTCGAGGAGCGGGCGGCGGACGGGGGCGGAGGAGGGCGCCGGCGGGGAGGCGGTGGCGGACGCCGAGGCGGTCGCTGTGGTCATGTCCTTTACGATGTGTGCTGCAACCTCTTAGGACAAGTGAGTTTCTGTTCCGGGTATCGCGTAGCATTCCTTATATGTTGAACCTGGATCGCCTACGGACACTGCACGCCGTGGCCCGCCACGGATCGGTGAGCGGGGCCGCGGAGGGCCTGCACGTCACCACCTCCGCCGTCTCCCAGCAGCTCGCCAAGCTGGAGCGGGAGACCGGTCAGCAGCTGCTCGCCAAGAACGGGCGCGGAATCCGCCTCACCGACGCCGGGCGGCTGCTCTCCGACCACGCGGCGCGCATCCTCTCCCAGGTGGAGCTGGCCCAGGCGGACCTGGAGGCGCAGCGCGGCCACGCCGTGGGCGAGCTGCTGCTGGGCGCGTTCCCGACCGCCGTCCGAGGTCTCTTCCCGGACGCGCTGAGCCGGCTGCGCACCGAACACCCGCAGTTGAACGTGCGGCTGCAGGAGATGGAGCCGGATGAGTCGGTGCCCTCGGTGGTGCGCGGCGACATCGACCTGGCGGTGGTCCTGGACTGGTACAACAAACCGCTGCCGATGCCCGGCGGGCTGGTCAAGGCCGCCCTGCTGGACGATCCGGTGGATGTGGCGATGCCCGCGGGCCACCCGCTGGCCGACCGGCACGCGGTCGAGCCGGAGGACTTCGTGGACGACGAGTGGATCTCCTGGCCCAAGGGCGGGTTCTGCTACGACTGGCTGATGGTGACCCTGCGGAGCAAGGGCATCGAGCCGCGCATCCGGCACACCGCGCATGAGCACCACACCCAGCTCTCGCTGATCGCCGCCGGGCTGGGCATCGCCGTGGTGCCCCGGCTGGGCCGCGGCCCGGTGCCCGAGGGAGTGCGGATGGTGCCCGTCAGCCAGCCCACGATGCGGCGGCACATCTACGCGATCTGGCGCGCGGACGCCGACCGCAGGCCCTCGATCCGCGCGGCGGTCGAGGTGCTGCGCTCGGTCGGGGAGAAGATCATCGACTGACCGCCGGCCGGGGGCCCGCCGGGGTCCCGGCCCCGGTGCGTCCGGGTGGGCCCCGATGCGTCCGGGTGGGCCGCGATGCGTCCCGGCGAGCCGCGGTGAGTCGCGGTGAGTCCCGGTGAGCCGCGGCGGGTCCCGGTGAGTCGCGATGAGTCCCGGCGAGCCCCGGTGAGCCGCGGTGTGCTCAGCCCCGCGGGATCTTGCGGAAGTCCCAGGAGCGGATCGCCTCGGGGACCAGCCGCAGCCATGCGTGGCGTCCGTCGTACGGCATGGTGTCCAGGCCGAAGTACTTCGCCGCGAACATCCGCTCCGGCGCGTCGAGTTGGGGACACGACACGCCGGTGCGGGGCTCCTCGCCGACGATCACCGCCTCGCCGGCCAGCTCCACCCCGCGCAGTTCGCCGTAGTCGTGCCCGTCGTCGACCACCGCCGCGATCCGCGGATCGCGGCGCAGCTCGGCCCAGCGGCGGCTGCGGGTCAGGGAGTACAGCCACAGGGCGGTGCCGTCCCAGCAGAACCACAGCGGGCTCACATGCGGCCGTCCGTCCGCGGCCACGGTCGCCACCCGGCAGGTGCGCTGTCCGGCGAGGAAGGCGTCCAGCTCGTCCTGGGTCATCATGATGCGGCGTCCCCGCCGCTGGGTGACGGTCATCCGGCCCCGCACCTCCCGGTGACTAGGTGGTGCGGCACAGGATGACGGCTCTTCCTCACCGGGGCAAGGGACGCTACGCTCCCGCGCCGTGACCCGGTGTCCCCGCGAAGACCTTGTGGAACTGCTCCGGCCGGAAGGCTGCGCACTGCTCACCGTCGAATGCCAGCGCGGTGTGGTGGGCCCGCACAGCGCGCTGCCCGAGCTGGCCGCCGTGGCCCGGGAGTCCGGTGCCCTCGGGCGGGTCGCCCAGCTGGTGGCGGCTGCCCACGACACGGGCGTCCAGGTGCTGCACGCGGTGGCCGAGCGGCGCGCCGACGGACGCGGCGCGAACCGCAACGCACCGCTGTTCCGGGCCGTCGAGCGGCTGCCGGTCCGGCAGCTGACCGGAAGCGCCGCGGTGGAGATCGCCGCACCGGTGCCGGTGGCGGCCGAGGACCTGGTGGTGCGGCGGCTGCACGGCCTCTCGCCGATCGCCGGGACCGAGGTGGACGCGCTGCTGCGCAACCTGGGGTGCCGCACGCTGGTCATCGTCGGCGTGTCGGCCAATGTGGCGATTCCGGGCGCCGTCTTCGACGCCGTCAACCTCGGCTACACGGCCGTGGTGCCCGGGGACGCGATCGCCGGGGTGCCCGCCTCGTACACCCCGGCGATGGTCCGCCACACGCTCGCCCTCGTGGCCACCGTCAGCACGGCCGACGAGGTGACCGCCTGCTGGCGGAGGACGGCCGTCACGCCATCCGGATCGAGCTCCCCTGGACCGTGATCTGCGCGCCGGGCAGCGGCTTCCTCGCCGGGCCGCCCTTCACGCTGCCGTCGGTGATGTCGAACTTGCTCTGGTGGCACGGGCAGTTGATGGTGCCGCCGGACACCTCGCCGACCGAACAGCCCGCATGCGTACAGATCGCCGAGAACGCCTTGAACTCACCCGCGGTGGGCTGGGTCACCACGACCTTGTGGTCCTTGAAGACCATGCCACCGCCCTCCGGGATCTGGGAGGTCTTGGCCAGTTCCATGCCGTCCCCGCCGCCCTGGGACGGCGGTGCGGACCCGCCGCCCTGGGCGCTCCGGGACGGCTGCGCGGACCCGGCGTCCCGGGCGCTGCCCGCACTGCCGCTGTCCGGACCGCCGTCGTCGTCCTTGCCGCATGCGGCGAGCGTGGCGGCCAGCCCGGCCGCTCCGGCCGCGGTGACGACGGCACGGCGGGTGGTGCCCCGCCCGGTGGGTGCCGGCTGCGTCATGGTGGTGCCTCCTGTCAGGGGGAGTTTCACGGCTCCATACGGACGGCGGGGCCCGCGCGTTCAGCTCCGCGGGGTCAGCCCGCGCCGAGGGCGGAAAACCGCTTTGCCCTCGGTGCCCGGACCACAAGAATGCCGTGTCATGGGACATGTGGAGGCCGCGCACCTCGTCTACTTCCTGCCCGATGGACGGCTGCTGCTGGGCGATGTGTCCTTCCGCGTCGCGGAGGGCACGGTGGCCGCCCTCGTCGGGCCCAACGGGGCGGGCAAGACCACACTGCTGCGGCTGGTCTCCGGCGAGGTGGAGCCGCACGGCGGCACGGTCACGGTCAGCGGCTCCCTGGGGGTGATGCCGCAGTTCATCGGTTCCGTGCGCGATGAGCGGACGGTGCGCGACCTGCTGGTGTCGGTGGCCCAGCCCCGGATCCGCCAGGCCGCCCGCGCCGTGGACGAGGCCGAACTGGCGATCATGGAGCGGGACGACGAAGTCGCCCAGATGAGCTACGCCCAGGCACTGAGTGACTGGGCCGAGGCGCGCGGCTACGAGGCCGAGACGGTGTGGGACATGTGCACCACGGCCGCGCTCGGCGTGCCGTACGAGAAGGCGCAGTGGCGCCGGGTGCGCACGCTCAGCGGGGGCGAGCAGAAGCGGCTGGTGCTGGAGGCGCTGCTGCGCGGGCCCGATGACGTGCTGCTGCTCGACGAGCCGGACAACTACCTGGACGTGCCCGGCAAGCAGTGGCTGGAGGAGCGGCTGCGGGAGACCCGCAAGACCGTGCTGTTCATCAGCCACGACCGGGAACTGCTGGCCCGCGCGGCGGACCGGATCGTCAGCGTCGAGCCGAGCCCGGCGGGCAGCGACGTGTGGGTGCACGGCGGAGGCTTCGGCACCTACCACGAGGCCCGCGAGGAGCGGTTCGAGCGCTTCGAGGAGCTGCGGCGGCGCTGGGACGAGAAGCGCGCACAGCTCAAGCGGCTGGTGCTGGACATGCAGCGGTACGCGGCGCGCAGCGACGAGATGGCCTCGCGCTACCAGGCCGCCAAAACCCGGCTGCGGAAGTTCGAGGAGGCCGGGCCGCCGCCGGAGCCCCCGCGCAAACAGGACATCACCATGCGGCTCACGGGCGGACGCACCGGGGTGCGGGCGCTGACCTGCCGGGGGCTGGAGCTGGAGGGGCTGATGCGCCCCTTCGACCTGGAGGTCTTCTACGGGGAGCGGGTGGCCGTCCTGGGGTCCAACGGATCGGGCAAGTCCCACTTCCTGCGGCTCCTGGCCGGCGAGGACGTCGCCCACCGGGGCGAGTGGAGGCTGGGCGCCCGGGTGGTGCCCGGTCACTTCGCCCAGACCCACGCCCATCCGGAGCTGGCCGGGCGCACGCTGACCGACATCCTGTGGACCGAGCACGCCCGGGACCGGGGACGCGCGATGAGCGCGCTGCGGCGCTACGAGCTCGACCGCCAGGGCGACCAGACCTTCGACCGGCTCTCGGGAGGCCAGCAGGCCCGGTTCCAGATCCTGCTGCTGGAACTGGCCGGGACGACGGCGCTGCTGCTGGACGAGCCCACGGACAACCTGGACCTGGAGTCGGCCGAAGCGCTGCAGGACGGGCTCGCGGCCTATGCGGGCACGGTGCTGGCGGTCACCCACGACCGCTGGTTCGCGCGGTCCTTCGACCGCTTCCTGGTCTTCGGATCGGACGGTGTCGTCCGCGAGACGGCGGAGCCGGTCTGGGACGAGCGCCGCGTCGACCGGGCCCGTTAGGACCTGTCGTCACAGGGGGGCGCCCCGCTCCCGGCGCCCGGCCGCGTGCTCGCACCGCCCGGGTACGCCCGGTACGGGGCGACGCTCCCCCGGCTGCCGCCGGGAGGCACCCTGCGCGTCACAGACGCCGCTCGCGGCCGGGCGCCCCCTCGGCGATAGACCCTGGAGCCCGGCCGGGCCTCTCGCCGGAAGGGGCCGGAAGGGGCCCGGAGGGGGCGTCCCCGCGGTGACGGGGCGGCGTGGACAGCCGCGGCCACCGTCCGTCCACGGCTCCTCGGCCCCACCGATAGCCTGGGCGGATGCTGTCTGAAGTCACCGCGATCCGGTATGTCACGCCCTTGCGTGAGGGCGGATCGCTGCCGGGGATCGTCGAGGCCGACGATCTGGGCACCTACGTCATGAAGTTCACCGGCGCCGGGCAGGGCCGCAAGACCCTCGTCGCCGAGGTCGTATGCGGTCAGCTGGGCCGCCGGCTGGGGTTCCGGGTCCCGGACCTGGTGCGGATCCAGCTGGACCCGGTGATCGGGCTGAGCGAACCCGACCAGGAGGTGCAGGAGTTGCTCAAGGCCAGCGGCGGGCTCAACCTCGGCATGGACTACCTCCCCGGCTCGCTGGGCTTCGACCCGCTCGCCTTCGCGGTGAGCGCGGAGGAGGCCGGCCGGGTGGTGTGGTTCGACGCGCTCATCGGCAATGTGGACCGCTCCTGGCGCAACCCCAACATGCTGGTCTGGCACGGACAGCTGTGGCTCATCGACCACGGCGCCACGATGATCTGGCACCACGGCTGGCGCGGGCTGGAGGCCGCCGCCGGCAAGCCGTACGACGCCTCCGACCACGTCCTGGCCTCGTTCGCGCCGGACGTGGCCGCGGCCGCCGCGGCCCTGGCACCGCGGATCACCGAGGAACTGCTCACCGAGGTGGTGGCGGACGTCCCCGACGAATGGCTGACCGACGAGCCGGGTTTCGACGGCCCGGACGCGGTGCGCCGCGCCTATGTCGAGGTGCTGCTGGAGCGGGCGGCCACGGTCGGCGCCAGGATCACGCTCGGGGAGCGCGCCGGTGAGGAGCCGTCCAAGGCCCCGGAGTGGCTGCGGGTGTGGGTCGAGGGGAAGGCGGCGCGGTGAGCGGGTTCCACAACGGCCGGGACGTCTTCGAATACGCCGTGCTGCGGGTCGTCCCCCGGGTCGAGCGCGGTGAGCGGATCAACGCGGGCGTGGTCGTCTACTGCCGCGCCACGTCCTTCGTGGCGGCCCGCGTCCATCTGGACGAGGACCGGCTGCGCGCCCTGGACCCCTCGGCGGACGTACCGGCCGTACGGGCCGCGCTGCGCGCGGTGGAGTGCGTCTGCGGCGGGGGGGAGCGGGCCGGCCAGGCGGCCGGGGAGGACGCGGGACGGCGCTTCCGCTGGCTCGTCGCACCCCGCTCCACGGTGGTCCAGCCGGGCCCGGTGCACACGGGTCTGACGGCGGACGCGGAGGCGGAGGTCGAGCGGTTGCTCGATCTGCTGGTGCGCTGAACGGTCCGGGTCGGCGCGCCGGGCGGCCAGGGTGAGCAAGGGCATCACGGCGGGTCGTTGACAGGCGGTGGCGGGCCTCATAGCGTCTCGTGCGCAGAAGAGACTAAGCGGTTGCTCACTCCCGGGACCGGGGCGGTGAGCATCGAGGCGAGGGAGAACCCGCATGTCCACCACCGAGCAGCGCGTTGCCATCGTGACCGGCGCGGCCCGCGGCATCGGCGCGGCGACCGCCGTGCGCCTGGCCGAGGAGGGCCGCGTCGTCGCCGTGCTCGACCTCGACGAGGGGTCCTGTGCGGGCACCGTGGAGAAGATCACCGAGGCGGGCGGCAAGGCCATCGCCGTGGGCTGCGACGTGTCGGACGCCGAGCAGGTCGAGGCCGCCGTCCGGCGGGTCGCCGAGGAGCTCGGCGCGCCGACGATCCTGGTCAACAACGCGGGTGTGCTCCGCGACAATCTGCTCTTCAAGATGAGCGACTCCGACTGGGACACCGTGATGAACGTGCATCTGCGGGGCGCGTTCCTGATGTCGCGGGCCTGCCAGAAGCACATGGTGGACGCCGGGTTCGGCCGGATCGTCAACCTCTCCAGCAGCTCGGCGCTGGGCAACCGCGGCCAGGCCAACTACGCCGCGGCCAAGGCCGGTATGCAGGGCTTCACCAAGACCCTCGCCATCGAGCTCGGCAAGTTCGGCATCACCGCCAACGCCGTGGCCCCCGGCTTCATCGCCACCGACATGACCGCCGCCACCGCCGAGCGCGTCGGCATGGGCTTCGAGGACTTCCAGAAGGCGGCCGCGAGCCAGATCCCGGTGCAGCGGGTCGGCGAGCCCGCCGACATCGCCAACGCGATCGCCTTCTTCACCGGCGAGGCGGCCGGTTTCGTCTCCGGCCAGGTCCTGTACGTGGCCGGCGGCCCGCTCAACTGATCAGGAGCCACAGACCAGTGACCGCGCAGATACAGGACAGCGGCAAGGCCGCGCTCATCACCGGGGCGAGCCGGGGGATCGGCTACGCCGTCGCCGAGGCGATGGTGGCCCGTGGCGACCGGGTGTGCATCACCGGGCGCAACGAGGAGGCGCTCAAGGAGGCCGTGGAGCGGCTCGGCGCCGACCGCGCCATCTACGTCGCCGGCAAGGCCCATGACCAGGCGCACCAGGCGGCCGCCGTGGAGCGGACGATGGAGGCGTTCGGGCGGGTCGACCACCTCGTCAACAACGCCGGCACCAACCCGGTCTACTCGCCCATCGCCGATCTGGACCTGGATGTGATCCGCAAGGTCTTCGAGACCAATGTCGTCTCGGCGCTGGGCTTCGCCCAGCGGACCTGGAAGGCATGGCAGAAGGAGAACGGCGGCACGATCGTCAACATGGCCTCGCTCGCCGGGTTGTCGCCCTCGCCGTTCATCGCAGCGTACGGCGTCAGCAAGGCCGCCATGATCAACCTGACGGTGCAGCTCGCCCAGGAGTTCGCCCCCCGGGTGCGGGTCAACGCCATAGCGCCGGCGGTGGTGAAGACCAAGTTCGCCACCGCCCTGTACGAGGGGCGGGAGGAGGAGGCCGCCGCGGCGTACCCGCTGAAGCGGCTCGGCGTACCGGAGGACATCGGGGGCGCGGCCGCGTTCCTCACCTCCGACCAGGCGGCGTGGGTCACCGGCCAGACCCTCGTCGTGGACGGCGGCATCCTCCTGGGCAACGGGCTGGGCTGACCGGCCCGCGCAACGGCCCGGGCCGAGCGGCGCCCGGCCCGGCCCCGCGATCGCGGGCTCCGCCGCACGGGGCGGAGTCCGCGTGCGGCGCTGTCGGTGGCCGCCGGTAGGTTCTGTGCCCTAGACGGAACACCGACCGGAGGTTGTAGACGTGCCCTATGTGCTGCCCGAGTCCTGGCGCGGGGTCCTCGGCGAGGAGCTGGAGAAGCCCTACTTCAAGGAACTCACCGAGTTCGTCGAGGAGGAGCGGGCCAAGGGGCCGGTGTACCCGCCGCGCGAGGAGGTCTTCGCCGCGCTGGAGGCCACGCCGTTCGACCAGGTGAAGGTGCTGATCCTCGGCCAGGACCCGTACCACGGCGAGGGCCAGGGCCACGGTCTGTGCTTCTCGGTGCGGCCGGGCGTCAGGACCCCGCCTTCGCTGCGGAACATCTTCAAGGAGATGAAGGAGGAACTCGGCCATCCGGTGCCGGACAACGGCTATCTGATGCCGTGGGCCGAGCAGGGCGTGCTGCTGCTCAACGCGGTGCTGACGGTCCGGGGCGGCGAGGCCAACTCCCACAAGAGCAAGGGGTGGGAGAAGTTCACCGACGCGGTGATCCGCGCGGTGGCCTCGCGGCCCGATCCGGCCGTCTTCGTGCTCTGGGGGAACTACGCCCAGAAGAAGCTGCCGCTGATCGACGAGTCGCGGCACGCGGTGGTGAAGGGGGCGCACCCGTCCCCGCTGTCGGCGAAGAAGTTCTTCGGCTCGCGCCCCTTCACCCAGATCGACGAGGCGGTCAAGGCCCAGGGGCACACCCCGATCGACTGGCGGATCCCGGACCTCGGCGCCTGACCCGGCACTAGAGCTGGTAGTCGAAGCTGTAGGGGATCTCGGTCTCCCCGCGTACGGCGGAGAAGGTGCCCGATCCGGTGAGCCCGGCCAGCTCGCCGGTGCCGGATCCGGGCACCACCTCGAAGGAGCAGTGAACGGTGGCGTCCTCGCCCCAGGAGCCGTGCTGCACCACCACGAAGCTGCCCGCGCGCCCGTCGAGGGTGCCGGTCAGCAGCTCGTAGCCGCAGCAGACGCCGGTCTTCTCGGTCACATAGGTGATCGCGTACTGACAGGAGGTCCGGGGCGCCTCGATACCGCCGGAGAAGGTGTTCGTCACCACGGCGTGGGCCAGCTTCGCGCCGCCCTCGGCCGCTCCGGCCGCCGTCTCCTTCCAGTCGGCGTAGCTGAAGTGACCGGTGGTGTGCGTGGTCATGGTGGGTCCTCGAGACTGGTCGGCGGTCCGGGGACCGCGCGTGGCTGATGGTGGTCCGCCGGTTCGGCGGTGGGAACCACTCTGGCCGCCGTACCTGACATCTTTTGTCAGGTATGGCGGCCACAATGGACCGCATGCGCGCCGACCGCCTTCTCTCGCTGCTCCTGCTGCTGCAGAACCGGGGCCGGATGACCGCGTCCGAACTCGCCGCCGAGCTGGAGGTCTCGGTGCGCACCGTCTACCGCGACGTGGAGGCGCTGAGCGCCTCCGGCGTGCCGGTGTACGCCGACCGGGGCCCGGCCGGGGGCTTTTCGCTGCTCGACGGCTACCGCACCCGGCTGACCGGGCTCACCGGCGACGAGGCCGACTCGCTCTTCCTCGCCGGGATGCCGGGCACGGCCGCCGAGCTGGGCCTGGGCGCCGACCTCACCACGGCCCAGCTGAAGCTGCGGGCCGCCCTCCCGGCCGAGCTGGGGGAGCGGTCCCGCCGCATCCAGGAGCGCTTCCACCTCGACGCGCCGGGCTGGTTCCGGGACGCCGAGCCGGTGCCCCATCTGGCGGCGGCCGCCGAGGCCGTCTGGGAGCGGCGGGTCCTGCGGGTGCGCTACCGCCGCTGGCGCGGTGAGGTGCGGCGGGAGCTGTGGCCGCTGGGCCTCGTCCTCAAGGCCGGTATCTGGTACCTGGTGGCACAGGCCCAGGACAGCGTGCGCAGCTACCGGGTGTCGCGGATCCTCACCGCCGAGGTGCTGGAGGAGGTCTTCGAACGGCCCGCCGGATTCGACCTCGCCGCCCACTGGGCGGAGTCGTCCCGCCGGCTGGAGTCCTCGCGCTTCGCGGGCGAGGCCGAACTGCTGCTGTCGGAGCGCGGGGTGAAGCTGCTGCCGATGCAGTTCGGGGCGGTGGGCGCGCGGGCGGTGGCCGCGGCGGGCCCGCCCGACGACCGGGGGCGGCAGCGTGTCGTCCTCCCCGTGGAGCCGCTGCCGGTCGCGGTCCACGACATGCTGCGGCTGGGCACCGACGCCGAGGTGCTGGGGCCGCCCGAGCTGCGGTCGGCCGTCGCCCGAGCCGTCGCCGAACTGGCCCGCCGCTACGGCACGCCGTACGCCACCCCCGGGGACCCGGACCACGACACGCCGGGCGGACCGGGCACGGACGGTGCGTGATCCGTCCGGCGGGCCCTCTAGCCTCGTCCGAAAGACGGGAGGCCACGATGACGGAACCGCGGCGGGAGGCGACGGAGGCCGAGGCCGTGCTGACCCGGATCGGTCAGGCGGTCATGCTGCACCGGGGCGGTGACCGGGAGGAGGCGCGCAACCGCCTGGCCGCGCTGTGGCAGGAGCTCGAACCGGACGGCGCGCCCTTCCACCGCTGCGCCCTCGCCCACTATCTGGCCGACACCCAGGACGATCCGCTCGACGAGCTGATCTGGGACCTGCGGGCGCTCGCCGCCGCCGACGGGCTCACCGGGGGACCGGCGCCACGGGCGTTCGTCCCCTCCCTCCACCTCAACGTGGCCGCCGGTTATCTGAGACTGGGTCAGGAGAACGCGGCCCGCGAGCAGTTGGAGCTGGCGCGGGCGGCCGCCGGTGCGCTCGGCGAGGATCCGTACGGCGACGGGGTGCGGGCGGCCATCCGGCGGCTGACGCTGGCCCTGGAGGGGACCGCCGAGGACTGAAGGCCGGGGCCCTCCCGGCAGCCGCGGGCGCCGGGTGGACGGTCCGGCGGCTCACGGTGTGGACGGCGACGGCGCCCCGCGTGGCCGGGAGGGGCTGCCCCGCGTGGTCGGGAGGGGTGGGCGCCACGCCTCGGGTGCGGTTTCCGGGCCGGTGTGGACTCGTCGCGTAGGGGGGGCGGTGGCCCGAGGGGCGGGCCGTGGGAGGGGGCGATGGTGCCGGACGGGCGTCGGGCGGTCCCGGCGCCCTCAGCGCCTGGCAGATCCTTGCCAGGTGCCAGGGGCGAGCGGTGTGCGCGGGCCCGGTGGTCGGCTACGCCGCCTCCGCCAGGCCCTCCCAGCGGTCGGCGAGCGCCTTCAGCGTATGGACGAACAGCTCGCGTTCCGCCTCGTCGAAGGACTCCAGGAGGATCGCATCCAGCCTGCGCGCCCGGTGGTTCGCCCCCTGGAGGGCCTCGCGGCCCGCGTCGGTCAGGTAGAGCAGTTTGCGACGGCCGTCGGCCGCGGCGGTGCGCCGGGCGAGCAGACCACGGTTCTCCAGCCGGCGCGCCACATCGGCCATGGTGGAGGTGTCCAGGGCGACGGCGGCGGCCATGGAACGCTGGTCCTGGCCGGGATGGGTGTCCACTGCCTGCAGCACCGCGAACTGAGGGCCGGTGAGGACCGGGTCCACCTCCCGTGCCCACACGGCGAGATAGGCCTGGTAGAGACGGCGAACCTGATAGCCGGGCGCGGCTGTCAAGGCAGTGGGAGCCTCCGGGCCGGTCTCGGCGGGCGGGGTGGGGTCAGTCATGGAACCTACTTAAGCACGCAGGGTTGACGCCGGGGGACAGCGGGGCGGGCACCGGCGCACCCCCGGCACTGGCGCACCCCCGGCACTGGCGCACCGCCGGGCACTGGGGCACTCCTGGGCACCGGGGCACTCCCGGGCACCGGCGCACCCCCGGGGCACCGGCCGCGGGCTCACCGGCCGGGTCCGAGGTGGATCGGTCCGGACCGGTCTGCCAGCCGAAGGCCACTGCCGGCCCCCCTCAGGGCGATGATCTCGGCCACGATGGCGACCGCGGTCTCCTCCGGGGTCCGCGCGTCCAGGTCCAGGCCGATCGGACTGGACAGGCGCTTCAGCTCGGCTTCGGTCAGCCCGGCCTCCCGCAACCGCTCCCACCGCTCCTGGTGGGTCCGCCGGGACCCCATGGCGCCGAGGTAACCGACGTCGGGCAGGCGCAGCGCGACCTCCAGCAGCGGGACGTCGAACTTGTGGTCGTGGGTCAGGACGCAGAGCGCGGTGCGTGCGTCGATCCGCCCGGCCCCGGCCTCGGCGGCGAGATACCGGTGCGGCCACTCCACGACGACCTCGTCGGCGCCGGGAAACCGGTCCGCGGTGGCGAAGACCGGACGCGCGTCGCACACCGTGACCCGGTACCCGAGGAACGACCCCATCCGGGCGAGGGCGGCCGCGAAGTCGATGGCGCCGAACACGATCATCCGGGGCGGGGGCGCGAAGGTCTCGACGAACACCTCCAGCCTCTCGTTCTCACCGGGACCGGCGCCCTGACCCGGTGTGTCCCCGTCGTAGCGCAGGACCGCCGAGCGGCCGAGGGCCAGCAGGCGCCGGGCCTCCTCGCACAGCGGGCCGTCCAGCCGGTCCCGGCCGGTGCCGCCCGACGCGCGGTCGGGCCAGACGACCAGCCGTCGGCCGAGGCTCCGGGGAGGCCCCGCGACCACGGTGACCACCGCGACCGGCCGTCCGCCCCGGACCGTCTCGGCCACCTCGCCCAGTTGCGGGAAGGTCGCCGAGTCGATTCTCTCCACGAACACTTCGAGGGCGCCGCCGCAGGTCAGCCCCACCGCGAAGGCGTCGTCGCCGGAGGCTTCGTACCGCTGGAGCACGGGCGGGGCCCCGGCGAGCACCTCGCCGCCCAGTTCGTACACGGCGCTTTCGACGCAGCCGCCCGAGATGCTGCCGACCGCCTCGCCGCCGGGCCCCACCAGCATGGACGCGCCCGGCCGGCGCGGCGCCGAGCGGTGGGTGGCCACCACGGTGGCCAGGGCGGACGCCTTGCCCTCGGCCCACCAGGAGCCCAGCGGCTCCAGCACATCGCGCACCGACGCCTCCTCTCAGCTCCGGCCGGCCATCGCTTCGGCGCCGCTGCCGCCGGGGCCGGAGACCTGGCCGCCGAGCAGCCGCCCGGCGCCGGGCACGACGGGCGGCAGCCCGAGTTCGGCGAGGATGCGGAACGCGGTGGAGGTGGCCGCTGACAGCACGGGCAGCCCCGCCTCGTCCTCGACGGGCTGGATCGACGCCAGCGACGGCATCTGAACACAGGCCGACAGCACCAGCGCGTCGGCCCTGCCCAGGTTCAACCGGCGCCAGTGCGTACGGAGATCCGCGGGGTCGAGACGGGCCACCGCCAGGTTGTCCGGCACTTCGAGGCTGAGCGCGTCGACCACCTCGATCCCGGCCTCCTCGAGGTAGTGGACCACCTTGGCGGTGAGTTCCCTCATATACGGCGTGATGATCGCGACCCGGCGGGCGCCGAGCGCCTCGACGCCGCTGAGCAGGGCACCGGCGCTGGAGACCACGGGGGCGTGGGCGCCCTCGGCCCGCAGTGCGGAGGTGATGTCGGCCTCGGCCACACAGTGGTGGCCCGGCCCCTGCGCCATGATGGCGACCAGGCAGGCGGTGGCGACGACATCGGGCCGTGCGTCGGCCAGTTCGAGGGCGGCCCGCTCGGTCTGCGCGTTCATGTCGCGCAGCTCGTCGGGGGTGACGTGCTTCATCCGCATCCGGCTGCTGTGGAAGACGAAGCGGTCCTCGGGCGCGATGGACTCCCGCGCGGTGAGCATCCGGGGAAGCTCGGTCTCCATCGTCAGGTTGGAGCTGGGCACGATCAGCCCGATGTGATGGTCGGTCATGGGGTTGGTCCTTTCGAATCAGGGCAGCGGGCACCGGCCGGGCGGCCGGGAGCCGCGGGCGGTCTGGCAGACCTGATGGCGCATCAGGAGCCGCCATGCGCCTGATCGCGCTGATGGGGGCCGGCGGGCGGGGAGAGGAGGGCGGTGAGCACGGTGCGGAGCGTCGCGGTGGCGGTGGCCGGGGCGTCCCAGAAGATCATGTGTCCGGCGCCGGGGATCCTGTGCAGCGGCGCCGCCGGATTGCTCTCGGCCGCCTCCCGCGCCCCGTCCGACGTCACGACGGGACTGTCGGCCCCGTAGAGCAGGTGGGCCGGGCCGGGCACCTTGGGCCACCAGTCGAAGAAGTCCTCGTGCTCGAAGCCGTGGTGGGTGGCCACGATGGCCTCCTCGGCACAGCTGGACAGCCAGCGCGCCCGCAGTTCCTGTTCCCGCCGCGGCCAGGTGGGCCAGGAGACGGCCACCTCGTCGGCGTCCGTTCCGCGCCGCGCTTCGGCGAGCTGCCGCAGGAACACCTCCCGGGTGGTGGGGTAGGGCCCGCGGTCCGGGCCGCTCATCGGCGGATCGGCCAGCACGGTGCCGCGCAGGGGCACCTCGGCGCGCACCGCGACGGCCGCCGCGATCCGCGCGCCCATGGAGTGGCCGAGGAGCAGCGGACGGTCGAGGCCGAGGCGGGTGATGAGGGCTTCGGTGTCCTCGGCGTACTCCGCCAGCCCGTAGCCGTCGCCCTCGTCCGAAAGACCCCGGCCGCGTACGTCCAGCACCACCGGCCTGACCAGGTCGGTCAGTTCGCGCGCCACGAAGTCCATGGTGATCGCGGGACTGGTGATACCGGGCAGGACGACCAGCGCCGGCAGGTCGCCGCCGTAGTCGAGGGCGTGCAGCCGGACGTCTCCGGAGCGCACCCACCGGCTGGTGGCCGGCACATCGGCCAGATCGGCGAGCGCGCTCTGCGGGACCGAACGCCGTGTCATGTGCTCTCTCCTCGTCGGTGGGGGCGCCGGGCCGCGTCAGGAGCCGCCGGGGCGGGAACGGAGCCGATGTAGCCGACGGCGTCCTCGAGGGTGATGACGTCGCCGTACTTGGCCTGGATGTCGAAGAGCGCCGCGTCCGCCGGCCCCTCGGCCCGGTCGCCCACGCAGGCGCGGGGCACCAGCACCGGGAAGCCCGACTGGACGGCGTCGACCACGGTGGCCCGCACACAGCCGCTCGTGGTGGCACCGCACACCACGACGGTGTCGCGGCCCAGACCGGTCAGGGTGGCGGCGAGGCTCGTGCCGAAGAAGGCCGAGGCCCCCTTCTTCACCACCAGCAGATCGTGTCCTGGCCGCATGGGCAGCCGCGGGTCGATGGCCACGGCCTCACTGCCCTCGACCAGGGTGCGCAGGCCGGGAGCCTTGCGCAGCCAGGCGACCGCGTCACCGGACGCCTCGGCCTCGGTGTAGGCGATCGCGGTGAAGATCACCGGCACATCCGCCGGCCGGGCCGCCTCGACCAGGCGCGTGGTGGCCGCCACGACCTCGGAGAGGTCGGCACCCGAGGGGTAGGAGTCCTCGGTGAACCCCCGGGTCAGGTCCACCACGACGATCGCCGGACGGCTGCCGCGCCGCACCGCGGCCCCGAAGCCGGCCCGCTGGTAGGTGCGGTGGGTGGCGACTCCGTACAGTCCGCCGCTCATCGGCGCCTCCCCAGCAGCCAGCCCTGGGAGAGCCCGAACAGGAACGCGGCCGCGACCGGGCCGTACTTCTTCAGCAGCGGGCCCGCGATCAGCACCATCCCGTTGAGTTCCCCGGGCGCCTCGGCGGGTGCGCCGGCCGCGGGAGCGGACGCGGCGGGCGCCGCACCGGCGGTGGTGGCGGGCGCCTGTCCGCCGTCCGGCTGGAGGAGAAGGCTGCCGAGGTTCTGGGCGAACTGCTGGAGGATCCTGTCGGACACCGCGCCGATGGCTCCCTTGCCGAACTGGGCGATCTTGCCCCGGATCACCAGGTCGGTGGAGAGGTTCAGCCGGGCGCCGTCCTCGGCCGGCACGACCTCCAGGGACACTTCGGCCTCGGCGTCGCCGCTGCCGTGCGTGTCGGCGCCGCTGGCGTGCACCCGCAGCCTCCGCTTCTCGGCGTCGACCTCCAGGAACCGCACGGTGCCGGCGTAGGCGGCCGAGATGGGGCCCACCTTGACCTTGACCGCGCCCCGCCAGGCATCCCCGTCACGGCCTTCGAGAGCGGCGCCGGGCATACAGGACGCCACCTTCCCCACGTCGCTGAGCAGAGCGAACACCGCATCGGGCTCGGCTTTGACGGAAACGGTGTGGATCAGTTGCATGATTCCTCCTCGGCGCCCACGGCCCGCTGGGCGCGCCGGGCGGTCGCGCAGGCGTCGATCGCCTCGACGATGGTCTGGTAGCCGGTGCACCGGCACAGGTTCGCGGCGACGACCTCCCGGATCTCCTCCTTGGTGGCCTCCGGGCGCTCCGCGAGGAAGCCCTGGGCCAGCATCAGGAAACCGGGGGTGCAGAAGCCGCACTGCAGGCCGTGGTGGTCGGTGAAGGCCCGCTGGAGATCGCTGAGTTCGCCGGTGCCGGAGTCGGCGAGGGATTCGACGGTGGTGATCCGCGCTCCCTCCGCCTGGGCGGCGAACATCAGACAGGCCCGGACCGGGAGCCCGTCGACGAGCACGGTGCAGGCGCCGCAGATCCCGTGCTCGCAGCCGACGTGGGTGCCGGTCAGCCGCAGATCGTGGCGGAGCACGTCCACCAGGGTGCGGCGCGGCGCCGTGATCACCTCGTGGGACGCGCCGTTGACGTCGAGCGTGATGAGCTGGACGTCGTCGCCCAGGCCGGTGGTGTCGTTCATGGTGTCTGCTCCGGTGTGCGGGGGGTCAGGGCACGGTGGACCGTTTCCGGTGTGATGGGCGTGTTGTCCAGTTCGACGCCGGTGGGCCGCAGCGCGTCGTTGACCGCGTTGAGTACGGCGGCGGGCGCCCCGATGGTGCCGCCCTCACCGGCGCCCTTGGCTCCGGTCGCGGTGAAGGCGCACGGGGTCTCCAAGTGGTGGATCACCACCTCCGGGATCTCCTGTGCGGTGGGGACCTTGTAGTCCATGAAGCTGGTGGCCGACGGCTCGCCCTGGGCGTCGTAGGTGATCTGCTCGAACAGCGCCCCTGAGATGCCCTGGGCGATGCCGCCCCGGCACTGCCCCTCCACCACCTGCGGATTGACGGCGACACCGCAGTCCTCGACGCAGACGTAGGCGAGGATCTCCACCTGCCCGGTGTCCTCGTGCAGTTCCACCACCACCCCGTGGGTGGCATTGGAGAAGGTGCCGTCGTTGTGGACGTCGAAGACGGCGGTGGCGGTGAGGCCCGGGTCGATGTCCTTGGGCAGCAGATGCGACCTCAGATAAGCGGTGTCGGCCAGGTGCTCGTAGGTGAGTGCGACATCCGGGGCGTCGCGTCGGCGGACCCGGCCCCGGTCCAGTTCGGTCTCGTCCGGGTGGACGCCCCACTCGGCGGCGGCGATGGCACGGAGCTTGTCGCCGAGCTTGGCCGCCGCCAGACGTACGGCACTGCCGCCGACCGCGATCGAGCGGCTGGCGAAGGTGCCCCAGCCGTAGGTGACGCGGTCGGTGTCGCCCTGGTGCAGTTTGACCTTGGCGAGGTCGAGGCCGAGCGTATCGGCGACGATCTGCGCCATGGTCGTCTCATGGCTCTGCCCGTGGCTGATGGTGCCGGTGGTGGCGGTGACCGCGCCGCTGGTGTCCATGCGGACCTCGGCCACGTCGAACCCGGGCACGACCTCCATCTTGCGCTGGGCGAAGGCGGTGGAGCCGTAGCCGGTGCGCTCGCTGAAGCAGCTGTAGCCGATGCCGATGTGCCGCCCCTCGGCCCTGGCCGCGGCCTGCCGGTCGTACCAGCCCGCCTCGCGCAGGGATTGTTCGCACAGGTCGAGGGATTCCAGGTACGAGCCGGGGTCGTAGGTGATGTTGTTGACGCCCAAGTACGGGAACTCGGTGATCACGTTGCGGCGCCGGATCTCCACCGGGTCCAGGTCCAGTTCGCGGGCGGCGCGTTCCATGAGCCGCTCCATGGCCATCACGTACTGCGGGCGGCTCACGCCCCGGTAGGGGGCGGTGGGCGCCTTGTTGGTGGTGATGCCCCGGCCGCGCACCCGGTAGGCGGGGACCTTGTAGACGCCGGGCATCTCCGCGGCGGCCATCAGCGGCTCGATACCGGCGGTGAACGGGTAGCAGGAGTAGGCGCCCATGTCGCACACCACATCCGTGTCGAGGCCCAGGATCCGGCCGTCGGTGTCGAAGGCGGCGCGTGCGCGGTAGTGCTGTTCGCGGGCGAGGAAGGAGGCCGACAGGGCGTCCTTGCGGTCCTCGATCCACTTGACGGGCCGGCCGAGCCGCAGCGCGGCCGCCGCGGTGGCGATCTCCTCGCGGCCGACCACGCACTTGAGGCCGAAGCCGCCCCCCATGTCCGGGACGATCACGCGCACCGCGCGCTCGTCCAGTCCCAGACACCGCGAGGCCACGGTCCGCACCTGGTGCGGAGTCTGGGTGCAGGTGTGCAGGACCAGCTGCTCCTCCCGGTCGTCCCACCGCGCCACCGCGCCACGCGTCTCCAGCGGCAGGGCGTTCTGCCGTCCGGTCCGCACGTCGACGTGGACCACGCAGGGAGCCTGGTCGAAGACCTCGTCGATGCCCTCGGTGGCGAACAGGCTGACGTCGACCAGGGTGTTCCCGGCGGCCTCCGCGTGCACCCGCGGGGCGTCGGGGGCCAGGGCCTGTTCCTCGCACCGGATGGGCGCGAGGGGCGCGTACGTCACCGTGGCGGCCTCCAGACCGTCCTCGGCGACGTAGGGGTCGCGGGCGACGACCACGGCGACGGGCTCGCCGACGTAGCGGACCCGGTCGCGGGCGAGGACGGGCATCGCGGTCGGCACGAACTCCGAGGGCGGGCGGTCCAGCCGGGCGGTGATGTCACCCAGCTCCAGGTCGGCGGCGGTGAACGCGGCGATGACACCCGGGACCTGACGCACCCGCGTCAGATCGATGCCGGTGATCGTCCCGTGAGCGACCGTGCTGCGGACGAACTGCGCGTGCAGCATGCCGGGCAGCTCGATGTCGTCGACGAAACGGCCGCGTCCGGACAGCAGCCGGGGGTCCTCGCGGCGCGCCACCGACCTGCCGACCAGCTGGTCGTCCCTGGCGGACGTCATCGTGACATCGCCTCCTTACAGGCTCGCTCGATCAGATTGCGGATGAGGTGCTTGCGGTAGTCGCCGCTGCCGTTGGCGTCGCCCGGCGGGTCCACGGCGCGGGCGGCCGCCTCCGCGCAGTCCCGGAACGAGCCCCCGGCCGCCAGCACGGCCTCCGCCTCGGGCACCCGTACCGGCATCGCGGCGACACCGCCCAGCGCCACCCGGCCGCCGCGGACGTCCGCACCGTCGGTCGTCAGGTCGACCGCGGCGGAGACGATGGCGAAGTCCCCGCGGCGCTCGGCGAACTCGGCGAGCGCCGCGTGCGGCGCGGGGCCCGGGAAGACGATCTCCACCAGGATCTCGTCGGGCTCCAGCGCGGTGGTGTAGTAACCGAAGAAGAACTCCCCGGCCGGGATGGTCCGCCGCCCGCGCGGGCCGTGGGCCACCAACTCGGCGTCGAGCAGCACGGCCAGCAGGCACCACTCGGCGGTCGCGTCGGCGTGCGCGATACTGCCGCCCACGGTGCCGCGGGTCCGGATCGGCAGATGGCCGATCCACCGCATGGCATCGCGGATCACCTCGAAACCCGCCCCGAGCCGGTCCGCGGGCGCGGTCTCCACCGTGTGGTGGGTGGTGAGCGCCCCGATGCGCAGCCCGCCGCCGGACCCGGCCCCGAGATGGTCCAGCTCGCGCAGGCCGGCGATGTCGACCAGGTGCCCCGGCCGGGCCAGCCGGAAGTTCATCATCGCGACCAGACTCTGGCCGCCGGCGATGACCTTGGCCTCGTCGCCCAGTTCGGCCAGGAGCGCCGTGGCGCCCTCGACGTCGCGCGCCCGGTGGTACCGGAAGGGAGCGGGCTTCATGTCTCTCCTGTCGTGTGCGAAGGCCGACCCGGGCGGCCCGGTCGGGGTGGGCGGTCCCTCAGAGCACCGTCTGGCCGACGGCCGGCTCCGGGGACGCCTGGGCGGGCAGCGCGGCCGGGTCGTCCTCGTCGAGGGCACGCCCCTTCGTCTCGGGAGCCGCGACCGCCGTCCAGGCGACGGCCCCCAGGACGGCCACGGCCAGGACCGCGAACGTCAGCGGCAGTCCCAGCAGCGGCCACATCACCGAGCCGAACAGCATCGGGGCGAAGCCGGTGAGCACCCGGCTGAACGAGGACGCCCAGCCGAAACCGCTGGCCCGCAGCTGTGTCGGGTACAGCTCGGAGACGTAGGCGTACATGGCGGGGATGGTCAGCTGCATCAGGAAGCCGAACCCGGCGATGGTCACGACCGAACCCGTCGGCATGCGCATCATCAGCGCGAACGCCACCAGCGCGAGCGAGGCGACCGGGGCCGAGACCCCGATGAGCCACTTCCGGCCGACCGCGTCCACCAGCACCGTGGAGGTCAGGACCCCGACGATGCCGACCGCGCTCATCAGCGTGGTGCTCATGAAGGCGGCGGTGTCGCCGAGGCCCTCGTCCTTGAGAATGGACGGCAGCCAGCTCAGGGCCGCGTAGTACACCAGCATGACGGTGGCGAACAGCAGCCAGGCGGCGGAGGTGATGCGCGGGCTGAACGCCCAGACCGCACGCAGCTGTTCGAGGGCGGCGCGCGGGCCGTTTGCCCCGGCCTCGGGCACCGGGGCCGGAATGACGTACGGCTCGACCGGTGCGCCGGTGCGGGCGACCAGGTCGTCGATGACGGCCCGCGCCTCGGATTCCCTGCCCTTCCTGCTGAGGTAGACGGGCGACTCCGGCACGCCCCGTCGCACCCAGAACAGCAGCAGCGCCGGAATGGTCATCACGCTGAGCATCCACCGCCAGTTGTCCTCCAGGGACAGCATGGCCGTCGAGACCAGACCGCACAGGGTCACCCCGATCGGCCACCAGGCGTCCAGCGCGGTCAGGACGCGTCCGCGGTACTTCGTCGGGGAGAACTCCGCCACCAGGGCGTAGTCGACGGGGACACAGCCGCCGAGCCCGACACCCGCGATGAAGCGCAGGGCGAGGAAGACCGGGTAGTTCGGGGCGAGGGCACCGGCCACCGAGAACAGCGCGAAGACCAGCAAGGTGACGCTGAAGGACTTCTTGCGTCCGATGCGGTCGGCGATCGCGCCCCAGGTCACCGCGCCCACGGCCATGCCGACCAGATTGGCGGTGGCCACCAGACCGCGCTGGGGGAGGCTGAGGTGGAAGTGGTCGCCCAGCACCGGCATCAGGAAGCCGTTGAGGGCGATGTCATAGGCGTCGAAGAGGTAGCCGAGGCCGCCGATGATGAAGATCCTGCCCTGGACCCCCCATCTCCATGGAAGGTCCTGGACGATCTGGTCGCCTGTTTTCACTGTCGCTCCACGGGGTGTTCGAGGGATGTGCGCCGCGCGGGGCGACACCGAGGTGGATGAGCCGGAAGGGCCCCGAAGGGGGCGAGTGATGAGAGGGGGAGGGGTGAGG
>NZ_BBOX01000337.1 GCF_001553455.1 Streptomyces hygroscopicus subsp. hygroscopicus | reverse complement strand
TCAGCGGGCGAAGCGGTAGTCGAAGGCGCCCAGGTCCGGGTCGTCGAGCGGGCTGCCGCTCCACAACCAGTGGTAGGAGACGTCGGATTCGCCGTCGAAGCCGCGCCGCAGCAGGGCGTCCCTGGCCTCCTGCTGCGGGCCGTCGGGGTAGTGGTAGAAGGTCTTGTTCTGCAGTGAGGCGTCCTGGACCATGCCGGCGTGCTTGGCCCGCCGGTCCACGTAGCGGCGCAGCGCGCCCTCGACGCCGTCGGCGTTGACCCGGCCCAGTTCCTCGGCCAGTACGGCGGCGTCCTCCATGGCCTGGGAGGCCCCCTGGGCCTGGTAGGGCAGCATGGCGTGGCAGGCGTCGCCCAGGAGGGCGAGCGGGCCGTCCACCCAGACCGGGTCGCGCCGGCGGTGATAGAGGGCGAAGGAGAGGACGTCGTCCTTGGCCTTGGACAGCATCGCCGCCACCCGGTCGTCCCAGCCCTCGTAGGCGTTCACCAGGTCGTCCGCGGTGGCCGAGCCGGTCCATTTCTCGGCGACCTCGTCCGTGCACGGGACGCAGCCGACGACGTTGAGGTATTCGCCGCCGCGGATCATGTAGTGGACCAGGTGCCGGTCCGGGCCGTACCAGATGGTGCTCTGGAAGCGGTCCATCAGAAAGCGCGTGGCCGGGTCGGCGGCGATGAGGTCGCCGGGGATGAGGGCCCGGAAGGCCATCTCGCCGGAGAACAGCAGGGTGTCCGGGAGGCCCATCAGGTCGCGGACCCGGGAGCGGATGCCGTCGGCGCCGACCAGCACATCGGCCTCGAAGCGCCGGCCGTCCTCGGTCACGGCCGCGGGGCGACGGGGGTTGCCGCGGTCCAGGTCGCTGACCCGGCTGGAGGTGTGCAGTTCGACCACCGGGCCGGGGCCGGCCGGGTCGACGCAGGCCGCGGTGAGGACACCGTGCAGATCGGCCCGGTGGTAGTGCCAGTACGGCGCGTTGTACCGCTGCTTGCAGTAGTCACCGAGCTGGGTCAGTCCGATGACGCTGCCGTCCTTCCACCGGCGCCGCACCTGGTCCTGGGGCTCGGTGCGGATGGCCTCCAGCTGCCTGCGCAGACCCAGCCCGAGCAGGACTCGGCTCGCGTTGGGTGCTGTCTGGATACCCGCGCCGATCTCGCCGAACCGCGGTGCCTGCTCCAGCACGGTCACCTGGTGGCCGCGCTGCCGCAGCGCCAGCGCGGCGGTCATTCCGCCGAGCCCGCCGCCGACGATGACGACGTCGAGGGATTGGGTGGATGCCATGTTCTCTCTCCAGATGCAGGTGCGGCGGCGGGATCAGAAGTCGACGAGTCGGCCCGCGGTGACGACCTCCTGGTCGTCGACGGAGACGGTGCAGCCGCGCATGGCGATGTCGACGTGCGCGTACGATTCGCGCCGCAGGACGGGGTGGGGGCCGGTGGACCACAGGAAGTTCCCGGCGAACGCCCGCGCGTCCATGCCCATCAGCTCTTCCTTGCCGTACAGGGCGGTGGCGAACCAGTCGGCGGTGCGCATCAGGCCCCAGCCCATGTGGGACAGGCTGCGTCCCCATTCGTCGTTCGCGTCGTCGAAGAAGGTGTTCAGCAGGTGGGCCTCGGCGCCGCCGGACACCTTCTCGATGTTCCCGCCGGCGATCTCCAAGGTGACCGGCCGGTGCACGTACTCCTTGAACGGCAGCAGGATGTCGCCCTCGGAGAGCACGATCCGGCCCTCGGAGAACCGCGGCCAGCACAGGACCATGGTGCTCGGCCAGTGGTCCCAGCGGCCCGGGTCGTCGGCGAAGCCCACCTGGAACTCCGGCTTGGAGCCCGGCAGTTCGACGGTCAGGTCGGTGCCGGCCTCGGAGGTCACCCGCATGACGGACGCGCTCTTCAGCAGGTTCACCCCCTTGAGCACCTCCGCCTTGTCCTCCGGCCGCGGCAGGTTGCGGACGAGCACGTCGGGGGCGTCGCACACGAAGAGGATGCGGGTGCCCGTCCGCAGGATCTCCTGCTGGAGCGGGGCGTGGATGAAGCCCTCCCGCGTGAGGTCCACGACGAGGTCGGCGGCCTTGAGCAGGTCCTGCGCGGCGGTGTCGCCGAGCACCGCGCTCAGACCGGGCCCGGCGCCGGTGCGGGTGCTGTCCGAGGGCGACGGGTTGCCGCCGGGGACCGTGGCGGCGATGACGTGCGCGCCGCAGGCCTTGGCCGCGCCGAAGGCGGCCGCCACGTAGTCGCCGCGGCTGGTGGGCTCGGACAGGACGACGACGTGCTCATCGGGCTTGAGCTTGCACAGCTTCAGCTCCTGGGTGAACGCGTCGAGCAGGTCAACGGAGGTGAGGTCGAGCATGTCTCGCTCCTGGGGAAGGGGAAGTGGCGGACGGCGATCGCACGGTCCGGGCAGGGGTATGGATCCAGCCATGCGGCCAGGTGGCTTCAATGCGGAGACGCGGGTCTCACGGGCGCCGCCGACGCAATTAATCCGAACGCGTACGATCTGGTTCTGGCAAGAGGTTCAACCGAACTTTTTTCTGCTCGGCCCGGGTTCCGGGGTGGCCCCGGCGGCTGGGGCACCCTTGCTGACCTCGTGTTTTACCCGAGTCGTCGGCTGTCTTTCTCGGCCCCGCGTCGATGGGCGCATCGTGGCCGCGGCGGGCGGGGAGTCTTGCGCGGAGAGTTCGTACGTGCTCGGATGGTTTTTGTCCGCGTCCGGCCCGCGTGCCCTGGGCTGCCTGGCGATGGCTGGTTCTCAGTGGCGCGCCGCCTCAAGGAGGGCTCCGATGGTCAACGTCCGCTTCCCTCGGCGCGCCGTCGTCGCGGCGCACGCGGCCCGGTCCTCAAGGGGCGCCGGCGCCACCCCCGGCGCGGTCGTCGGCCTCATGGAACGGCTCGGCCCGGAAGGCACCGGGCTCCCGTCTTCTCCCGGCCCCGCGCTCCCGGAGCCCACACGGGACCGGGGCCTTGTCCAGCCACGGTGCTGCGGGGCCGCGGGGGTGCCGGGGCCACGAGGCGGCGGGGCCGCGGGGCCGCGGGGCCATGGGGCCATGGGGCCACGGGGCGGCAGCGCGGCGGG
>NZ_BBOX01000336.1 GCF_001553455.1 Streptomyces hygroscopicus subsp. hygroscopicus | reverse complement strand
CCCGTACCCCGCACGCCCCCGAGCCCGCCGTCACGCCCACACCGGCAGCCGGGCCGGAACCCGATCCGGACCAGGTGCCCGGCGGTGCCGCCTGGCCCGGTCAGGCGGACGGAGCGGAGGAACCTCAGCCCGCCGCCCCCGAAGGCGGCGGCTCGTGGGACACCGGCGGAGCCACCGGCGGCGGCCCCGCCACCGCGCTCGCCGCCGAACGCGCCCGTCAGGCCCGTATCGTCGTGGTCGGCGCCGTCACCGAGCGATGGGCGCCCGAGCAGGCGGGCCCGGTCCACGAGAACTGGCGGCTGGCGCCCCCGGTCGGCCCCGCCGCCGATCTGTGGGCGCTCGGCGCGCTGCTGTTCCGCGTCGTGCAGGGCCATGCCCCGTACCCGGAGGAGAACGCCGCCGAGCTGGTGCAGATGGTCTGCGCGGAGGCGCCCGCGTACGCGGAGGAGTGCGGTCCGCTGCGCCCCGTCGTCGAGTCGCTGATGCGCCAGGACCCCACCGAGCGCCCGGACTTCGAGGAGCTGCGCGGCTGGCTGCGGTCGCTGATCCGGTCGGCGCCCGAGCCGGACGTCGGCAGCAGCACGGTCACGGTGCCGTCGATCGGGTCGGGCGGGGCGTCCGACCCCCGGCGGCTGCCGATCGTCCGCAGACGCGGCTGGCTGGTGCGCAGGGGCCGGGGCCGCCGCCCCGCCGCGGCGGGCGGGGCGGCCGTCGGCCACGCCCGGCACAGGCGGGACAAGCGCGAGAAGCGGGAGAGACCGGAGGTCCGGCAGGCGCCGGCGGCACCCACCCAGCGCAGGCCGCGCAGGCTGGGCCGCATGCTGTTGCTGCTGATCCTGCTGGCGCTGGCCGCGGCGGTGGCCTACGCGATGCTGTTCATGCCGCGCGACAAGGACGACGACGGCGCGGACCGTACCGGTTCGGCCGGTGCGACGAGCGCGGCGCCGCACGACCCCGGAGCCGGTGACGACGGCGGGGACGCCGGAGGGTCGGCGGACTCCGGCGACCGGGAGCCGCAGTCCACCGACCCCGCCGGGCTGGAGAAGGGGTTCGCGGTCCGCAAGGACCCCAAGGGCTTCAAGGTCGCCGTGCACGAGGGCTGGACCCGCCGGGGCGAGAACGGCCGCGGCCAGATCCGGTACATCGGCGGCGACTTCGAGCTGGTGGTCGTGGCCGGGCGGGACAAGGCGTCCGAGTTCGGCGCCGACCCGATGGCGTACCAGCAGGACCGCGAGGCCGAACTGTCCGCCTTCCGCGGCTCCTCCTGGGCCTCGTCCTCGGGGCTGCGGCGGATCGACGTCGGCCGGACGGCGATGGCGGAGGGCGCGTTCAGCTGGCGCGACAGCAGCGGGCGGAACGTGTACGCGCGCAATCTCGCGATGCTGATCGACGGCCGCTACCACGTGGTCCTGGTCATCGGCCCGTCCGACGAGCGCGCCGCGGTCAACCGCTACTTCGAGCAGGCCACGGCCACGTACAGCACGACCACCGGCTAGGTGGTGCCGTCCCGCCGAGGTTCGCCCCGGTGCCGGGACAGGGCCTGTGCGCCGTCCGGTGACGGTGCCGGGGGGCCCTGGGTGCCGTCCTGTGCGGTCTTCTGAGGCGGGTCCTGCGGTGCATTCTGCGCGGTCTTCCCGGGCGGGCTCTGGGGTCTGTCCTCCAGTGACGGCTCCTCGGGCGGGCTCTGGGGTCTGTCCAGTGACGGCCCCTCGGGCGGGCCCTGGGTGCCGTTCCGTGCGGGCTCGTTGGGCCGCGCCCGGGTGCCCTGGGCGCCGCCCGGCGCGAACCGTTCCCGCAGCCGGTACTTCAGCACCTTCCGCAGCGTCGCGTTGCGGGGCAGGGCGTCCACCACCTCGAGCCGCTCCGGCAGCTTGTGCACCGACAGCCCCGCCTCCCGCAGATACGCCACCACCCCGCCGAGCGTCAGCGGCCCCGCCCCCGCCGGCTGCTCCACGACGGCGCAGACCAGCTCACCCCGGTCCGGGTCGGGCAGGCCGATCACCGCCACATCAGCCACGTCCGGGTGCTGGTACAGCAACTGCTCGATCTCCTTGGCCGAGATGTTCTCGCCCTTGCGGATGATGATGTCCTTGGCGCGGCCGGTCAGCACCAGATGGCCGCTCTCCGTGAGGCGGCCGAGGTCGCCGGTGTGGAAGAAGCCGTCCGCGTCGAACGCCTTGCGCGTCTCGGCCTCGTCCAGATAACCGGCGCAGACCGCCTCGCCCCGCAGCCGCACCTCCCCGTCCACCACCCGGATCTCCATGCCCCGCGGCGGCCGGCCCTCGGTGGTGGCCAGGTTCTCGTCCGTGTCGTCCGGCGAGCCCATGGTGATCATGGGGACTTCGGTCATGCCGTAGCCGTGGGTGAGCGTGCAGCCGAGTTCCCGTACGACCTCGTAGTACAGCTCGGGCGGTTTGGGGGCGCCGCCGCCCGCGAGGAGCCGCAGGGTGGGGATGAGCGTGCGCGAGGGGTCCTTGCGCTGTTCGGCCAGGAACATCGTGTAGAAGGCGGTGCTGCCGCCCGCGACCGTCACCCCGTGCCGGCGGTAGGCGGCCAGCGACTCCGGCAGCGAGAAGTGCTCGAACAGCACGGCGGGGAAGCCGTGGAGCAGCAGCATCACGGTGTAGTCCGGCCCGGCGACATGGGCGTACGGGAAGGCCATGGACCCGACGTCGTCCGGGCCGAGCCGCAGCGCGTGGGCGAGGCAGGCGCCGGCGGCGATGAGGCTGCGGTCGGTGTGCAGCACGCCCTTGGGGTCGGAGGTGGTGCCCGAGGTCCAGTAGATCCAGCGGACGGCCCGCCCGTCGGCGGGCGGTGGCGGCAGCCGCAGGGCCTTGGGGTCGGCCACCGGCAGCGTGTCGTACGCCTCGAAGACCAGTGGCGGCTCGGGCAGTTCGGCGGCGAGCCGGCGCGCCATCGCGGTGTGGTCGAAGCCGCGCCAGCGGCCGGGCACCGCGAAGAACCGCGCCCCGGACTCGCGGAGCGCGAACCGCACCTCGCGGTCGCGGTAGGAGGGGATGAGCGGGGTCTGGACGGCGCCGAGGCGGGCGAGCGCCATGGTCAGCACGACCGTCTCGATACGGGTGGGCAGCTGCCAGGCGACCCGGCTGCCGGGGCGTATCCCCAGCCGGTACAGACCGGCGGCGGTCCGCTCGGCGCGGGTGCGCAGGGCGCGGAAGGTCAGCCGCCGGTCGTGGCGGGCGGAGGCGGCGGCCTGCAGCAGGGCGGGGGCGTCGGGGGTGAGCGCGGCGCGGCGTTCGAGCAGCTCCCACAGCGTCGCCGATCCGTCGAGCTCATGCGCGATGTCGGTCATCCTGGCCTCCTGTGGGCTCAAGCTGACGGCTCATCAGATCGTGGCGGAAGCGTAGAGCCGCGCGCCTTGTCGGTCCAGGGGGCGCGGGCTAGCCTGCGGATGCCGCCTTGTCTGACGGGCCATCAGGAAAGGGAGGTCGGTCGCTGATGGATCTGGCGTTCACGGAGGACGAGGAGGACTTCCGGCACCGGCTGCGCGCCTGGCTCGCCGACGCCCTGCCCAAGCTGCCGGACCCGCCGCACCCGGCCGATTGGCCCGGTCGCCGCGCCTATGACTGCGGCTGGCAGCGCATGCTCCACGACGCGGGTTACGCCGGGCTGCACTGGCCCGAGGACGCCGGTGGCCGGGGCGTCACCCCCACCCAGCATCTGATCTTCCTGGAGGAGACCGAGCGGGCCGGTGCGCCCTATGTGGGCGCGGGCTTCGTCGGGCTGCTGCACGCGGGCCCCACCATCGCCGCCGAGGGCACCCCCGAACAGCGGGCCCGCTGGCTGCCGCCGATCCTGCGCGGGGACGAGGTCTGGTGTCAGGGGTTCTCCGAACCGGACGCCGGCTCCGACCTGGCCTCGCTGCGCACCCGGGCGGTGCGGGACGGCGATGCCTATGTCATCAGCGGAAGCAAGATCTGGACCTCGCACGCCGAGATCGCCGACTGGTGCGAACTCTTGGTGCGCACCGCGCCGCTGAACGCCGACACGCCGAAGCACCGGGGCATCACCTGGCTCGCGATGCCGATGGACGCGCCCGGGGTCACGGTCCGGCCGCTGCGGACCCTCGCCGGGACGGCGGAGTTCGCCGAGGTGTTCCTGGACGAGGTGCGGGTGCCGGTCACCAACCGGGTCGGGGCGGAGAACGACGGCTGGCGGGTGACCATGGTGACCCTCTCCTTCGAGCGCGGTACGGCGTTCGTGGGCGAGGTGGTCGCCTGCCGACGGGTGCTGGAGGCGCTGGCCCGGACGGCGAAGGCCGGCGGACGCTGGGACGACGCCGTGCTGCGGCGCCGGTTGGGGCGGCTCGCGGCGGAGTGCGCGGCGCTGTGGCGGCTCACCCAGTGGAACGTGAGCGAGGCGCAGCGCACCGGCGGAGTGCCGGGCGTCGGCGGCTCGGTCTTCAAACTGCGCTTCTCCCAGGTGCGGCAGGAGCTGTACGAGGCGGCCGCCGAGGTGCTGGGGCCGGACGCGCTGGACGCCGGTCAGGAGTGGGTCGCGGACCGGCTCTCGTCGCTCTCGTACACGATCGCGGCGGGAACCTCGCAGATCCAGCGGAACATCGTGGCCGAGCGGATCCTCGGTCTGCCGAAGGGGCGGTGAGCGGGGCCGTGGACTTCCAGCTCACGGACGATCAGCGGGCGCTGAAGGCGGGGATGCGCGAGCTGCTGGAGCGGCGCTTTCCCCGTTCCCGGCTGCGGGCGGCGGTGGACGGGGAGGCGGAGCGGGGTGCGGAGGTGGACCGGGAGCTGTGGCGGGAGCTGGGCGCGGCGGGGCTCTTCGCGCTGCGGGTGCCGGAGTCGGCGGGCGGGGTGGGATTGGGGCTGCCGGAGGCGGTGCTGGCCTTCGAAGAGGCGGGCCGGGCGCTCCTGCCGGGCCCGCTGGCGGCCACGGAGCTGACGGCACACCTCTCGGCGGCGGGGCGGTTGGCGGACGGGGATGCGGCGGCAGGGTCGCTGGTGGCGGGCGCGGTCCGGGGCGAGACGGTGGTGACGGCGCTGGATCAGGGGGGCGCGCTCGTCGAGCATCTGGCCTCGGCCGACGCGGTGCTGGCGCTGGGGGCGACGGCTGTCGAGGTGATTCCGGCCGGGGCGGTGGCGCGTTCGGCGGAGTCGATACGGTCCGTGGACCCGGCCACCCCGCTGCACCGGCCCGCGCCGTACCGAACGGCGCCGCACGGAGCAGCGCCGCAACGGGAGGCACCGCAACGCGGGGCGCCGCACGGAGCAGCGCCGCAACGGGAGGCGCCGCAACGCGGGGCGCCGCACGGAACAGCACCGACCCGGGTGGCACCGCAACGGACCGCGGTCGCGGGGACGGGCGCTTCGGGGGAGGCCACTACCGGGGTGGCTGCTTCCGGGCCGGCCGCCCGGTTGCGCCGTGAGGCGGCGCTGCTGACCGCGGCGCAACAGCTGGGCAGCGCCTCCCGTACGGTCGAGCTCGCGGTGGAGCATGCCAAGCGGCGCACCCAGTTCGGCCGTCCGATCGGCGCCTTCCAGGCCGTACAGCATCTGTGCGCGGGGATGCTGGTGCGCGCCGAATCAGCCAGAAGTGTGGTGTACGCCGCGGCGGTCACAGAAGAGCCGGGTGACATCGCCGCCGCCAAGCTGCTGGCCGATGAGGCGGCTGTCCGCAATGCCCGTGATTGTCTGCAAGTCCACGGTGGGATGGGCTTCACCTGGGAGTCGGATGTCCATCTGCATCTCAAGCGCGCCTGGGTGCGGGCAGGTCAGTGGCAGTGCGCCGCGGAGGCGGAGGAGGAGCTGGCGGCCGGGCTCTTGTCGACCGTTGGCGCATGTTTGTAGCCGAGCTCTATGGATACGCCTGAATTGTTGGGATGTCGCATGCTCTGGGGATATCCCCAGAGCCTCCGAGGTGACCGAGCGTTGATACCGGGTTGTTTCCTAGGAGTGACTCGTCACAGGGCGGAGTCGGGCCCGGGCTCGGGTACTCTCCGTGGGGTGCGAGCGCTTAAGGGGTGCGAGAAGCCCGGCGTTGCCCATGGGGCGACTCCGGGCATGCCGACGTACCCCGTTCGCCCGGGGTGTGCGACGCCCGGACCGTGGTGTTCGAGTCCCCAGGACGTGTGTCGCACAGTATGCCCCACGCATACTCCTTGGCGCTGGAATATGACTGAAGCGCTTGTTGGGGTGACTGTACGTCAACCATGCTGGCTCGCAAGGGGGCACCTCCCAGCGGTGGCTGGGGGAGAGTCACGGTCTGTGACCTCTTGGAGGTACAAGGCGATGTGTCTGCCGGTTCGGATGGTGTGAGCGGTGCAGGTGCTTCAGGTGCAGATGGAGGTCAGGCCCGACCCGGCGGAGGTGAGTCGTGCCCGTCGGTGGGCCCGCTCGCGGCTCGTCGGATCCGGGATCGGGGCCGACGAGCCGCTCGCCGATACGTTGATCCTTCTCATCTCCGAACTCGTCACCAACGCCGTCGTGCACACGGGCTGTCCGGCCGTGCTGCGGATGCTCTTCCCTGCCCAGTCCGCGGGCAGTGGCGGAAACGGCGGTGGTGGGAACGGCAGCGGTGGGAACGGCAGCGGTGGCGGTGGGGCCTCGGGGCCGTTCGCGGGACGGGGGCCGGGCCTGGGCACGGTCCGGGTCGAGGTCGCCGACGCCAGTGACCGCGCGCCGCGCCAGCGCTGTGCCACCGAGGGGGACACCCATGGGCGCGGGCTGGAGCTGGTCGACGGACTCGCCGACCGATGGGGCTGGCAGCCGGAGGGCGCCGGAAAGCGCATCTGGTGTGAGATCGACCGCGCCAAGGGCGAGGAGCCCCTTTCCAGGAGGCGGGCCGCTTCCCCGGCCGCATCGCACCTCGGGCGAACCCGGCAAAGTCCAGACCAGGTGTTGACGTGACGTGTTCGGTTGATCACTCTAGGATCAGCGATTCGTCGCGAGGGGACGCCGAGGGCTGTGGTGTCCGCGTGGGCCTTGCGTTCACGGGGACGTTCCTTGGCGAGTGCGGGTCGCGCCCCCGCTGCTGAAACAGGGCTCAGCGCCGGGAGCCGGGCGGCGGTGCGCGGTGCCGTGCTCGGGGCGCGCATGAGCGCACCGCCGCCCGAGAGAGACCGGCCCGCCCCCCTCCCGGGCGGCACGCGTCGCCCTTCACAGGCGGCACGCGCCACCCCTCCCGGGCACATGCGCCGCCCGGCGCGGGCGTCAGAGGTCTCAGGAAACCGCCATGGCGTCGGTCTCGAGGGGCCGTCACGGCGCCAGGGGCCTCACGTCAGGGGTGTCACGGGGTGTCACGGCGCAGGGGTGTCGCGCCGCCAGGGGTGTCACGACGTCACAGGATCGCCACCGGTGCGACCGGCGCGCCCGTGCCGCCGACGAACGGTTCGGGCGGGGCCGACAGCAGAAAGGCGTAGCGCCCCTCCTCGGCGCAGGCTTCGGACAGCTCCTCCAGATTCCAGTTCTGCCCCTGGAGCATGCCCATCTCGACCAGATCGAGGGCGTGGACCGGCATCCAGAGGTCCGCGATCTCCGGCGGGAAGACCTCGAAGGTCAGCGTGTCATTGGCGACCGCCGCCACGTCGCGGGCGTGGAACCACTCCGGCGTGTGCAGGGACAGGCCCGGTGAGGGGAAGGCGTACGCCTCCTTCTCGCCCGCCAGATACCGCTGGATCTGCCCGGTCCGGACAAGCGCGATATCGCCGGGGCGGACCTTGGCCCCGGCCAGTTCCTCGGCGACGTCGAGGTCTTCGCGGGTGACGGTGTGCCCCTCGGGCAGCCGCCCGACGCCCCGGGCCCGCGCCACATCGAGGAGCACCCCGCGCGAGACGATGGGCCCCGCCTTCTCGATGCCGCTGAAGGCAGCGCGGTGATGGGTGGTGATGGAGTCGGCGGGGCGGCCGTTGTAGATCCTGCCGGAGTGCGAGACATGGGCCAGCCCGTCCCAGTGGGTACCGGCCTGCAGCCCCATCGTCACGGCGTCGTCGCTGGTCGCCACCGTGCCGGGGCCGAACATCTCGAAGTTGACCGCGATCATCGTGTGCAGCGGGTTGACCCGTCCGGGAATCATGCCGGTCTGGATGCCGTCCTGCCGCAGCGGCACCGCGAGCGCCACCCGACGACCGGTCCGTACCGTCGCGGCGGCCTCCCGGACCACGGCATCGGTGATCAGGTTGAGGGTGCCGATCTCGTCCGTCGCCCCCCAGCGGCCCCAGTTGTTGACGCGTTCGGCGATCTCGTGGAACTCGGCTGGCAGCGGCATGGCGTCCCCTTCGTCGTTCCCGGTCGACGTTTGTGCCCGAGGGCTTGTACTCGGGCCGCGTCTGCTCAAAAATCTAACGGTCCGTCAGAAACTCCGGGAGGGGACGCGACGTGGGCAACTTCTTGGACGGCAAGGTGGTCGCGGTCACCGGGGCCGGACGCGGTATCGGACGAGCGGTGGCCCTCGCCTGCGCGGCCGAGGGGGCACGGGTCGTCGCCAATGACTACGGGGTGTCGATCGAGGGCGGAGAACCGAGCAGCGAGGTCGCCGAGGCCGTGGTCAAGGAGATCGCGGCGGCGGGCGGTGAGGCCGTCGCGGTCGCCGACGACGTCTCGACCATGGCCGGTGGCCAGCGGATCGTGGACACCGCGCTGGAACGGTACGGACGGCTGGACGGGGTCGTCTGCGTCGCCGGGATCCTGCGTGAGCGGATGCTCTTCAACATGTCCGAGGAGGAGTGGGACCCGGTCGTCGCCACCCATCTCAAGGGCACCTTCACGGTCTTCCGGGCGGCGTCGGCGGTGATGCGCCGCCAGCGCTCGGGAACCCTCATCGGCTTCACCAGCGGCAACCACCAGGGCAGCGTCGCCCAGGCCAACTACGCCTCCGCCAAGGGCGGGATCATCTCCCTGGTGCGCAGCGCCGCGCTGGGGCTGCACAAGTACGGCGTCACGGCGAACTGTGTCGCACCGGTCGCCCGCACCCGGATGTCCGCCAACGTGCCGATGGAGCTCAAGGAGATCGGCGAACCGGAGGACGTGGCGGCCCTGGTCGTCTATCTGCTGAGCGAACGCGCCCGTGCGGAGCGGATCACCGGCCAAGTCTACACGATCGCGGGTCCCAAGATCGCGGTCTGGGCCCAGCCCCGTGAGCTGCGGGCCGGGTACGCCGAGGGCGCCTGGACCCCGGAGAAGATCGCCGATTTCCTCCCGGGCACGGTCGGCACCGACCCCATGCCGCTGCTGGCCCAGCTGGAGGCCATGGCCCAGGCAGCCGCCACCGGCCGGCGCCCCAACGCCTGACGCCGGAAAACGGCGGGGCGCGCCGGGAGGACCACCCAGCCTCCAGGAGGGGAGAGACTGTGGACTTCGCTTTCGGGCCGGAGGACGAGCGGTTTCGCGCCGAGGCGCGCGACTGGCTGGCCGAGCACTTCACCGGACCGTTCACCGTCCTCGAGCAACAGCCCGGCGGCCACCCCGGCGAGGGGCGCGGCGACATGGCCGCCCGTCGCGCCTGGGAGCGTGAGCTCGGCACGGGCGGCTGGATCGGCGTCGGCTGGGACCGTACGGACGGGGCGTACGGAAACCGCGCCGCGACGCTGACCCAACAGGTCGTCTGGGCCGAGGAGTACGCCCGTGCCGGGGCGCCCGGCCGACTGGGGCACATCGGCGAGAACCTCCTCGCGCCCACCCTGCTCGCCCACGGCGACTCCGCACAGCGCGCCCGCTTCCTGCCCGCCATCGCCCGCGGTGAGGAACTGTGGTGCCAGGGCTACAGCGAACCCGACGCCGGCTCGGACCTCGCCGGGTTGCGGACCCGCGCCGTCCGCGACCCGGCCGCGGGCACCTATCGCATCACCGGGCAGAAGATCTGGACCTCCCTCGCCCATGAAGCCGACTGGTGCTTCGTGCTGGCGCGCACCGAGGAGGGCTCACAGCGCCATCATGGACTCTCCTTCCTGCTGGTGCCGATGGACCAGCCGGGACGTATCGAGGTGCGGCCGATCCGGCAGCTGACCGGGACCGCGGAGTTCAACGAGGTGTTCTTCGACGGGGCCGTGGCCCGCGCCGAACACCTCGTCGGCGGCGCGGGCCACGGCTGGCGCGTGGCCATGAGCCTGCTCGCGGTGGAGCGCGGGGTCTCCACCCTGGTCCAGCAGATCGGTTTCGCCCAGGAACTGAGCCGGGTGGTGCGGCTGGCGCTGGAGACCGGCGCCGCGGAGGAGCCCGTACTGCGTGACCGGCTCGTACGGCAGTGGGCCGAGCTCAAGGCCATGCGCTGGAACGCCCTGCGCACCCTGGGCGCCGCGCAGAACCCCACCCGGAGCCCGGTGCGGGACCCCGCCGGGAGCCCGGTGCGGGACCATGCGCAGGATTCCGCCGGGAGCCCCGTGCGGGACCACACGCAGGACCCCGTGCAGGACCCTGCCGGGGGCCGCGTACCGGACCATGCCCGGAACGCCGCTCCGCGGAGGGCCGCCCTCCATGACCTTCCCCCGCGGAACGCCGGCCCCCAGTTCCCCGGCTCACGCGATCCCGGCCCGCGGGACCCTGGCGCGCCCAGTGTCGCCAAGCTGCTGTGGGGCGGCTGGCACCAGCGGCTCGGCGAACTGGCCGTGCAGGTCAGAGGCGCCGCGGCCGCGCTCGGCCCGGAGCGCTGGACCGCAGGCCGACCGTACGAACTCGACGCCTTCCAGCGTCTCTTCCTGTTTTCCCGCGCCGACACCATCTACGGCGGTTCGGACGAGATCCAGCGCACCATCATCGCCGAGCGCGTACTTCACCTCCCCAAGGAATCACGCCGATGACGAAGACCTACGCGCACTGGATCAGCGGCTCGTGGCGGGCTCCCGGGAACGGGCACTACCCCGTCGTCAACCCCGCCACTGAGGAAACCGTCGGCCATGCCCCCGAGGCCGACCGGGCCGATGTGGACGCCGCGGTCCGGGCCGCCCGCGCCGCGTACGACGGCTGGTCGCGCACCGCCCCCCGGGAGCGCGCCGCCGTACTCGACAGGGCCGCCGATCTGCTCGCCGAGCACACCCCGGACCTGGTGCCCCTCGTCCAGGCGGAGACCGGGGCGACGCTGCGCGTCACCTCGTCCCTCCAGGTGCCCCCGGCGATCGACCGCTTCCGCCGCTATGCGCGCGGCGCCCTCGAACCGGACACCGTGCCGCTCGCCCCGCTGCCCGTGGGCGCCACCCCGCTGGCGCCCGGCGGGCTGGTCGGAGCGGCCGCGGTCCGCCGCCCTCTTGGTGTCGTCGGCTGCATCACCTCCTACAACTTCCCTCTCACGAATCTCGCGGGCAAGGTCGCCCCGGCCCTGGCCATGGGCAATACGGTCGTGGCCAAACCCGCGCCGCAAGACCCGCTGTGCTGTCTTGAACTCGGCCCCCTGCTGAAGGAGGCCGGGCTCCCGGACGGTGCCTTCAATGTCGTCACCGGCTCGCACGCGGCCGTCGGCGAGGCGCTGGTCGCGCACCCCGGTGTCGACATGGTCAGCTTCACCGGATCCACCGCCGTGGGTAAGAAGATCGCCGAATCCGCGGGGAGGTCGATGAAGCGCACCCTGATGGAACTGGGGGGCAAGGGCGCGGCCATCGTCCTGGGGGACGCCGACGAGCGAGTGATCGCGTCGGCGGTCGGGGCGGTCGGTTCGACCTTCTCCTTTCACAGCGGTCAGATCTGCACGGCTCCGACCCGGGCGCTCGTCCATCGATCGCTGTACGAGAAGGTCATCGCCGCACTCACACACTACGCACAGTCACTGAAGATCGGGGACCCTGTGGATAACTCCACGATCGTCGGTCCACTGATCTCCGCCGCGCAGCGCGACCGCGTCGAGGCATATGTCTCCGGCGCCCGTGAGCAGGGCGCCCGGATCGTCACGGGCGGTCAACGCCTCGCGCACAAGACCGGCTTCTACGTCGCCCCCACCCTCATCGCCGACGCCGACCCCGCCATGACCGTCGCGCGGGAGGAGTTGTTCGGCCCGGTCGTCGTGGCCCTGCCCTTCGACGACGAGGACGAGGCGGTGCGGATCGCCAACTCCACCCCCTACGGCCTCCACGACTACGTCTTCAGCGCCGACGCGGGCCGTGCCTGGGCCCTCGCCGCCCGTCTGCGCAGCGGGAACATCGGCATCAACACCGTCCAGCGGCACCCCGAGACCCCGTTCGGCGGCTTCAAGGAGAGCGGGGTCGGCCGTGACGGCGGCTCGTTCGGCCTGCACGCGTACAGCGAACTCCAGTCGCTGGTCTGGGTCTCCTGAGGAAGCGGGAGGGTGATGAGGATGAGAGGCGTCATCTTCGACGGTACGGCGCCGCGCGTGGTCGAGGACCTGGAGGTGCGCGGCCCCGGCCCCGGCGAGGTGCTGGTGCGCATCGCCGCCGCGGGCCTGTGCCACAGCGATCTGTCGGTCGTCGACGGCACCATCCCCTTCCCCCTCCCCGTCGTGCTCGGCCACGAGGGTGCGGGCGTGGTCGAGGAGGTCGGGCCGGGCGTCACCCATGTCGCACCCGGCGATCACGTGGCGCTCTCCACCCTCGCCAACTGCGGCACCTGCGCCGACTGCGCGCGGGGCCGCCCCACCATGTGCCGCTCGGCGATCGGCCGGCCGGCCCGGCCCTTCCGGCGCGGCGACGAGCGGCTGTACGCCTTCGCCTCCAACTCCGCCTTCGCCGAGCGCACTCTCGTCACCGCCGTCCAGGCGGTGAGGATCCCCGAGGACATCCCGCTGGTCTCCGCCGCCCTCATCGGCTGCGCCGTCCTCACCGGAGTCGGCGCCGTGCTCAATCGCGCCAAGGTGGACCGCGGTGAGTCGGTCGTCGTCATCGGCAGCGGCGGCGTCGGGCTCAACGTGCTGCAAGGGGCCCGGATCGCCGGGGCGTCCCCCATCGTTGCCGTCGATTCCAACCCGGCCAAGGAGCCGATGGCCCGGCGCTTCGGCGCGACCCACTTCGTGCCCTCCACCGACGCCGTACGGGAGATCCTGCCGACCGGCGCGGACCACGCCTTCGAATGCGTCGGCTCCACCCAGCTCATCCGTCAGGCCCTCGATCTGCTCGACCGGCACGGCCAGGCGGTGCTCCTCGGCGTGCCGCCGGCGGACGCCGAGGCGGCGTTCCGCGTCTCGACCATGTATCTGGACAAGTCCATCCTGGGCTGCCGCTACGGCTCCGCACGGCCCCAGGCCGACATCGCCCTGTACGCCGGCCTCTACCGGCAGGGGCTGCTGCTGCTGGACGAGCTGGTCAGCAGGACCTACCCGGTGGAGGACTTCGCCAAGGCCGCCGACGACGCCCACCACGGCCGGGTGGCGCGGGCCGTGCTCACCTTCTGACGGCCCCGGTCCGCCCGGTCACCGTACGGCCCCGGTCCGCCCGGTCACCGTACGGACCCGGCCCGCCCGGTCACCGTACGGATGCGCCGCCCAGGGCCTCGGCGCCCGAACGGAAGGTGCGGCGGTAGGCGGTGGGGGAAACGCCCACGGCCGCCTGGAAGTGCTGACGCAGGGACGCGGGGGAGCCGAAGCCCGCCTCGCGCGCCACCTGCTCCACCGACTGATCGGTGTCCTCCAGGAGGTGCCGGGCCCGCTCCACCCGCTGCCGCGTGAGCCACTGGCCCGGGCTGACGCCGACCTCCTCGCGGAAGCGGCGGGTGAACGTCCGTACGCTCATCGCCTCCTGGGCGGCCAGCTCGCTCAGCGAGATGGGCCGGTCCAGCCGGCCGAGCGCCCAGGCGCGGGCCGCCGTGGTGGTGGCCTGCTGGGGCTCGGGCAGCGGGCGCCGGATGTACTGGGCCTGGCCGCCGTCGCGGTGGGGCGGGACGACACTGTGCCGGGCGACGTCGTTGGCCACGGCCGTGCCGTAGTCGCGCCGGACCAGGTGCAGACACAGGTCGATCCCCGCGGCGACACCGGCCGAGGTGAGCACATCGCCGTCGTCCACGAACAGCACGTCCGGGTCGACCTTGACCGTCGGGAACAGGCGCTGGAAGTGGTCGACGCTGCTCCAGTGAGTGGTGGCCGGGCGGCCGTCGAGCAGACCGGCGGCGGCGAGCACGTAGCAGCCGGTGCAGATGGACACCCAGCGCACACCCGGCCGGGCGTGGGCGAGCGCGGCGGCGAGCGGCTCGGTCAGCCGGCCCTCCTCGTGGACCGGGCCGAGTTCGTACGAGGCGGGCACCACGATGGTGTCGGCCTCGGCCAGGGTCTCCGGGCCGAGGTCCACGGCGATCGGGAAGTCGGCGTCCGTGGACACCAGGCCGGGCTCGGGGGTGCAGGTGACCACCTCGTACAGCCGTCGGCCGGTGGAGGACCGGGACTTGCCGAAGATCCGGTACGGAATGCCCAGTTCGAAGGGGATCACTCCGGGGAGGGCGAGGACGACGACGCGATGGCGCTCACCGGTGCTCACGGACGGGGGCATTCCGGCCTCCATGGGAAGAACGCGATCCGAAGAAACTGGCCAAAAGATGGTGGACCGATCGTGGCCCGATCCTAGCGAATGCTGTCCCATGGGCCACTCGTTCCTGCCGCCCCGCTGCTCGATGCTGGTCCGGTGACGCAGACGACCGAGCTCCCCGGAGCCTCCGAACAGGACGAGCAGCCCCACCGGCCCCGACGACGGGCCCTTCCGCGCCTTCCGCACCGCGCCTGGTCGGTCGCCGCCATCGCCTTTGTGACGATCATCGGCGCGGCCGGATTCGCCTCCCTCCCCGGTCTGCTCATCGACCCGCTCCACGAGGAGTTCGGCTGGGCACGCGGCACGATCGGGTTCGCGGTCTCCGTCAATCTCGCCCTCTACGGGCTCACCGCGCCCTTCGCCGCCGCCCTGATGGACCGCTTCGGCATCCGTAAGGTCATCGCGGCCGCACTCGTCGTCATCGCGACCGGTGGCGGCCTTACGGTCTTCATGACCGAGCCCTGGCAGCTCATCCTGTGCTGGGGCGTGCTCGTCGGCCTCGGCAGCGGCTCCATGGCGCTGGCCTTCGCCGCGACCATCACCAACCGGTGGTTCGCCGCCCGGCGCGGCCTGGTCACCGGCATCCTCACCGCGGGCGGGGCCTCCGGGCAGCTGGTCTTCCTGCCGCTGCTCTCCTGGATCGTCGACCGGCACGACTGGCGGCCCGCCGCCATGACGGTCGCGGTCGCCGCGCTGGCGATCGTCCCCCTGGTCTGGCTGCTGCTGCGCGACTACCCCTCGGACGTGGGGCTCGCCCCGTACGGCGCCGAGGGGCCGCCCGCCCCGAGGCCCGCACCCCGGCGCGGCGCGGCCCGGCGGGCCGTCAAGGCCCTCACCTCGGCCTCGCGCACCGGCTCCTTCTGGCTGCTCGCCGGCACCTTCGCGATCTGCGGCGCCTCGACGAACGGCCTCGTCAAGACCCACTTCGTGCCCGCCGCGCATGACCACGGCATGCCGGTGACGGCCGCCGCGAGCCTGCTCGCCGTCATCGGCGTCTTCGACATCGTGGGGACGGTGGCCTCCGGCTGGTTCACCGACCGCTTCGACGCGCGACGGCTGCTGGCCGTGTACTACGCGCTGCGGGGGCTCTCGCTGATGTTCCTGCCGATCCTGCTGGACGACACGGTGCATCCGCCGATGCTCTTCTTCATCGTCTTCTACGGTCTCGACTGGGTCGCCACCGTGCCGCCGACGATGGCCCTGTGCCGGGAACAGTACGGCGAGGACAGCGCGATCGTCTTCGGCTGGGTGCTGGCCTCCCACCAGGTGGGCGCCGGGGCCGTGGCCTTCGTGGGCGGTATGGCGCGGGACGCATTCGGCTCGTACGACCTGGTCTGGTACGGCGCGGGGGCGCTGTGCGCGATGGCCGCGCTGATGGCGCTGGTGATCCGGCGGGGCGAGGACGCGAAGGCGGTGGCGGCGGTCCAGAGGCGAGCTGTCCGGCTGGGCGTGCTGTCCGGGACCCAGGGGCGAGGGGTAAAGCGGGGACGGGACTAAGGGGCGAGGGGCAAAGGGGCCCAAGGGACTGAGGGGGCTACGGGGGGCTAAGAGAACGCCGTGAACTCCCCGAAGGCGCCGCGGTGGAAGAGCAGCGGCCCCGACCGCGCCGCCGACTCGTCCGTGTCCAGGGCCCGGACCCGGCCCACCACGACCAGATGGTCGCCGCCCGTGTGCACGGCGTGGACCGCGCAGTCGATCCACGCCGGGACGTCCGCGAGCCGCGGCGAGCCGGTCACGGGAGACGGCTCGTGGCGGACGCCCGCGAATTTGTCCGGTCGCCGGGAGCCGCTGACCGCGAAGGCGCGGCACAGCTCGGCTTGGTGCGCGCCCAGGACGTTGACGCAGAAGACGCCCGCGCGGGCGATGCGCGGCCAGGTCGTGGAGGTGCGGGCGACCATGAAGGCGACCAGTGGCGGGTCCAGGGACAGCGAGGCGAAGGACTGGCAGGCGAAACCGGCCGGGCCGGTCGCGTCGATGGTGGCGATCACGGTGACCCCGCTCGCGAAGTGGCCCAGCACCCGGCGGAACTCGGCGGGATCGACCGGTGGCCGCTCATCGTCGCGCACACAGCGCAGCTCCGGCCGGGGGAGTGGGTCCACCGGTGGTACGGAGGCGGTCGGCGAGCCGACCGCCCTGAGATAACGGACGGCGGTGGCGGCCATACCGGCGTGTCCCATCATGGTCCGTCCCCCTTTCTCGGCCTTCCTGGCGGTGTGGGTCCCTCAACGGCCGCGGTACCCGGGGGGCCGGCGCTCGACGAACGCGCGGACGCCCTCCTGAGCGTCGGCCGTGGTCATGTTGATCTCCTGGGCCGCCGCCTCGGCGGCGAACGCGGCAGGGCGGCCGGACTCCAGGGAGGCGTTGACCAGCGCCTTGGTGAGGGCGAGGGCGCGGGTGGGCCCGGCGGCGAGGCGCTCGGCCCAGGCGCGGGCGGTCTTGGCCAGCTCGTCGTCCGGGACGACCCGGTTGACCAGGCCCAGCCGCTCGGCCTCGGCGGCGGGCAGCGCGTCACCGAAGAACATCAGCTCCTTGGCGCGCTGCGGACCGGTCAGCCGGGGGAGGAGATACGCACCGCCCCCGTCGGGGACCAGACCGCGGCGGATGAATACCTCGATGAAGACGGCCGATTCGGCGGCCAGCACCAGATCGCAGGCGAGGGCGAGATGCGCGCCGAGCCCGGCCGCGGTGCCGTTGACGGCGGCGATCACCGGCTTCTCGCAGTCGAGGACGGCGGCGATGAGCCGCTGCGCTCCGCCGCTGATCAGCCGGGCGACATCGCCCGCGACGCGCTCCACCCCCGCCGGGGCGCCGCGCAGATCCGCTCCCGCGCAGAAGCCCTTGCCGGTGGCGGTCAGCACGACGGCCCGGACGGCCGGGTCGGCGGAGGCGTCGCCCAGCAGCGAAATCAGGCGTTCCCGCAGGTCAGGGGTGATGGCGTTCATCGCCGCTGGGCGGTTGAGCGTGATCCACGAGACGCCGTTGTCAGTGGTGTGCCGTAGAACGGAGTCACGCGCTTCTTCGGGGGAGGGAGAGGTCATGGGAACGCTCCACGGGTCAGCGGCAGATCGCCAGCGCGTCCAGCGCCACGGCGCCTTGGCCGCGTTCCAGCACCATCAGCGGATTGACATCGAGTTCGGCGAGGTGGTCCCCGAGCTCCAGGGCCATGCGCTGGACGCGCAGCACGACTTCCACGAGCGCGTCCACATCGGCCGGGGGCGCGCCGCGCACCCCGTCGAGCAGGGCGCGGCCGCGCAGTTCGGCGAGCATCGCACGCGCCTGGTCCTCGCCGAACGGGGGGATGCGTACGGCGGCGTCCTGCAGCACCTCGACGAGCACGCCCCCTATACCCACGGTCACGGTCGGGCCGAAGAGATCGTCGTGGCTCATGCCGACGACCATCTCCACCCCGCCGCCCACCATCTGGCACACCAGCACCCCGTCCAGCTCGACGCCTTCGTAGCGGGCGATGTCGGTGAGCTCCCGGTAGGTGTCCCGGACCTGGCTGGCCGAGGTCAGCCCCAGCCGGACCAGTCCGAGTTCGGTCTTGTGGGCCAGCTGCGGCGCGGACGCCTTCATGACGACGGGGTAGCCCACCAGCGCGGCGGCGCGGACGGCCGCTGCCGCGCTGGTCACCAGCTGCTCGCGCGGCACCCGGATGCCGTACGCCCGCAGCAGCTGTTTCGCCGCGTGCTCGCTCAGCCGGCCTCCTGGGCGCAGCAGGTCGCGCGCCTTGCGCAGGGAGGGGGACGGGGTGCGCGGGGCGTCGTCGAAGGGGGAGCGGTAGGAGGCGGTGAAGCGGTGGTGCCCCAGATAGGCGCGGACGGCGCCGATGCAGTTGGCGAACGTACGGAAGGTGGCCACCCGCGAGGAGCCCAGCAGGGTGGTGCGGTAGGCGTCCTCGGTGCCGACCGGCGAGCCCCACACCACGCACACCAGCTTGTCCGTCTGCTCCGCCGCGTCCACCAGATCCTGCGCCAGCTTGTCGCTCATGGGCGGAAACGGGCCGGTGATCGGACAGATCAGCACGCCCACGGCCGGGTCGGCCAGGATCGCGTCGATGATCTTGCGGCCGCGCCAGTCGCCGACCGGGTGACCACCGTTGTCGACCGGATTGGCGACGCTGAGATCGCCGGGTATCCACTGGTGCAGCTCGGTCTGCTTCTCGGCGGAGAGGATGGGCAGGGGGAGCCCCGCCGCCGTGGCGAGATCGGCGAAGTGGGCCCCCGTGCCCCCGGAGATCGAATACACCACGACGCCCTCGGCGCGCGGCGGGCGGGCGCGGGCGAGCAGCGCCGCCGTGTCCTGCAACTCGTCCAGGCCGTCCACCCGGATCACGCCGAACTGCCGCATGGCCGCGTCCACCACCGCGTCCGAACCGGTCAGCTTGCCGGTGTGCGAGGCGGCCGTGCGGGCGCCGGTCTCGGTGCGGCCGACCTTCACAGCGACGACGGGCACCTTGGCACGGGCGGCCCGGTCAGCGGCGAGGAGGAAACCACGGCCGTCCTTCAGCCCCTCCGCGTACAGGGCGATGGCGCCGACCTCCGGCCGGGCGGCGAAGTAGGAGATGAAGTCGGCGGCCTCCAGATCGGCCTCATTGCCGGTCGGGGCCCAGTGGCTGAGCCGGATGCCGAGTTCCTGGAGGGTGAAGACCGGGCGGCCCTGGTGGCCTGACTGGGTGATGAGGGCGATAGCGGGACCTTCGAGGTCGTCGCGGAACGTCTCGAAGGCGTTGAGGTTGGTATTGGGGCCCAGCAGCCGCAGCCCGGCACCGCGCGCCGCGGCGGCCAGCCGGGCCTGCGCGGCGGCACCCTCGGGGCCGGTCTCGGCGAAGCCGGAGGCGAAGGCGACGGCGAACTTCGCTTTGCTCCCGTCCAGTTCCTCGATGACCGGGAGCGGATCGCGAACGAGGAGGACGGCGAGGTCGACGGGTTCGGGCAGCGCGGCCACGGACGCTACACACGGAATGCCGAAGACGGCGGGACGGGAGGGATGCACGGGGTGCAGCCGGGCGCCGACGCGTTCGGCCCAGGCCAGCAGCTGGCGGGTGATGCCGGTATGGGGCCGGCCGTCCGCGTCTGAGGCGCCGATGAGGGCCACCGACTCGGGATGGAAGAAGCGGTCAAGATCGGGGACTTCGGAGTGCAGCGGGCGCCCGCTGACGTCCACATCGTCCACGTCGTCCATGCCCTCGGCGGTCCCGCCCGGCGCGTGCCTGCTGTGGACGTGCACGGCGGGGCCGGGGGCCTGCCCGCAGGCGACGGCTCGGGCATGACGGGAGTTGGTGGTCAGGGTGCCGTAGGTCGATCCAAGCATCGGTATCCGCCACTCCTGCTCGTTGGCCAACAACCGGGTGGGTGTGGTCTGGCGGTTCCGCGCGCATGTGAACTGACGCCAAGTCACGTTACCCAGTAGTCAGGCTACTGAACTGACGGCCCGTCAGGAATGCCTGGTGCGGGGGGAACACGCAGGGTGACGGCGGTGGTGGCGGAGGCGGAGGCGGAGGCGGTGGATGGGGGAGAGGGGATGGAAGCGGTGGATGCGGTGGATGGGGCGGGATCGCGCCTGGGTGCGTGGTGCGTGGTGCGTGGTGCGTGGTGCGGCGTGTCGTGCGGCTGTGGTGTTGTGGGGTGCGGACTGCGGCGCGGTGTGCGGTGAGTGGTGTGTGACGCGTGTGGTGTGTGGGTGCGTGGGTGCGTAGTGCGTTCGTGTGTGGTGCTTGGTGCGTGGGTGTGCGGTGCTTACGTCGGCGCGTGCGGTGTTTGAGCGCGCGTGCGGTGCGTGGTTGTCCGTGTGCGTTGCTCGGTGGGTCCTCGTGCGGTGCGTGGTGTCGCGTTCTGGCGCTCGCCGCGCCCGTGGTCAGGCCGTTGTGCGGGCGATCGTCTTGGCGATCTTCCGTGCGTCGATGGCCATCTCGCGCAGCATGCCGCTGATCGGGTTCGTATAACCCGTGAAGTGCAGTCCCGGCGCGGACTTCAGGGTCCGTCGGCCGTGGGGGAGGGGGCGGCCGCGGTCGTCGAGTACGCCCAGATGGCCGACCAGCTCCTCCAGGCCACGCCGGTAGCCGGTCGCGGCGATCAGCACGTCGGGGCTGATTCGCGAGCCGTCGGCCAGGACCACGTTGTCCTGGTCGAAGGAGTCGACCGCCGAGACCACCTCCACCCGCCCCGTCCGCACCGCGTCCACCAGCCCCACGTCCTGGACCGGGATCGCGCCCTCCCGTGCGCGGGTGCAGAGCCCCGTGTCGGGCCGGGGCAGGCCGTGCTCGGTCAGGTCTGGCATGCTCAGCCGACACACCACCCGTGCCGCCCGGTCCACCAGGCGCCGGGGCAGTCGGCGCACCAGGATGCCGCTGGCCTGTGCGGGCCAGCCTGCCGTCGAGCGGCGCAGGATGTGCGGCACGGTGCGGATCGCGAGCCGCACCCGGGCCGCTCCGCCCTCGACCAGGTCGACCGCGATCTCCGCGCCCGTGTTGCCGACGCCGACCACCAGTACGTCACGGCCCTCGAACGGGCGGGCGTTGCGGTAGTGGGCGGCGTGCAGCAGCTCACCGGTGTAGGTGGTGCGGCCCGGCCAGTCCGGCAGCCGTGGGGTGTGGTTGAAGCCCGTCGCGACGACGACCACGGGCGAGGTCAGCTCGCGGCCGCCCGTGGCCCGCAGCACCCACTCCGTGTCGTCGGTCGCCCGGTCGACGCGGGAGACCTCGACCCCCGTGACGATCTCCAGCCGATGGTGTTCGGCGTAGCGCTCCAGATAGCGCACCATGTCGTCACGTGCGACCCACCGCCCGTAGGACCGGGGGATCGGCAGCCCGGGGAGCGCGGACAGCCGGCGCGTGGTGTGCAGATGCAGCCGGTCGTAGTGGTTCCGCCAGGACGCGGCGACCGCGTCGGACTTCTCCAGGACGACGGCACGGATCCCGCGCTCGGTGAGCGCGGCAGCGGCGGCGAGTCCGCCCGGTCCGCCGCCGATCACATAGACAGGTGAGGACTTCTCGGGGGAGCTGTCGGCCATGCGGGTGAGCCTAGTCGGGTATTTGACGGGTTTCGGTCAAAGAGATCCGGTCGAAGTGATTCCGAATGGGTTGCGGAGAGGTCACGGCCGCTCCGCCGCCGTTTCCTTTCTCGCTGGTCTCTTTCCGTCGGCCCCGGTTCTGTCGGCTTCTCTCTGGTGTTCCCTGCTCCGTCAGTTGTTCCGTCGGTGCCTGTTCCGTCGGTGCCTTCTCCTCGGTCCGTGTTCCGTTGGTCCCTTCTCCGTTCTCCGTCGGCCCCTGTTTCGTTGGCGCGACCCCTTGCGCGGCCCGCGCTCGCCACACGAAACTGACGTACCGTCAGATTTGCTGAGCGGGAGGGGCGGAGGACGATGCGGACGATCGGGCTCAGCGGGGCCGAATGGCTCGCCGTACTGCGCATCGGACTCGGCCTGTGGTGGCTCGAGAGCTGGCGGCACAAGAACAAGAAGGACTGGTTCGAGCGCGGCACCGGTATCGGCTGGGCGGTGGGTGTGGCGGCCATGCACCGCTGGGCGTTCGTCCGCGGCGGCTTCGACGCTGTCGTCACGCCCCGTCCCAAGGTGATGGCGTATGTGGTCGTGTACGCCGAACTCGCGCTCGGTCTCGGGCTGACCCTGGGCTTCCTCACGCCCGTCGCCCTCGTCGGCGGGATAGTGCTCAATCTGCTCTACTTCCTCCTCATGATCCACGACTGGGCGGAGCAGGGGCAGAACTCGATGATGGTGCTGATCTCCGTGGTCGGGCTCTTCGGCATGAGCTGGCAGACCTGGTCGCTGGACGAGGTGTGGGGGCTGTTCCTGTGAGCTCGGTGGACGCTGGGGGCCGGGCGCACTCCGGGGACCGGGCCTACTCCGGGTCCTCGGCGCCGTCCGGTGGCTCGGCGTCTTCCGGGAGCCTGACGTCTTCCGGTGGCCCGACGCCCCCCGCGGGTGCCTTGCGGTTCGACCTGCCCGAGATCGACGCCTTCACCCGCCCCTACTGGGACGCCGCCGCCGAGGGCCGGTTGCTGATCCGGCGCTGCGCCGGCTGTGGCCGGGCCCACCACTATCCGCGCGAATTCTGCCCGTACTGCTGGAGCGAGGATGTGGCCTGGGAGGAGGCGAGTGGCGCCGCGACGCTCTACACCTGGTCCGTGGTCCACCGCAATGACCTGCCGCCGTTCGGTGCCCGCGTCCCGTACACCGCCGCCGTCGTCGACCTGGTGGAGGGGCCACGGGTGATGACCGAGCTCATCGAGGTCCCGGCGGGCGGTCCGCGCGTCGGGATGAGGCTCAGGGTCGCGTTCCGGGCCGCCGAGGGGGAGGCCCCGGCCGTCCCCGTCTTCCGGCCGCTGCCCGGCCAGCCTTCTCTGCCCGCCTAACCTCTTCGGTTCGCTCAGCCCTACGGTTGCCCCCTATGCGGTCGCGTGCCTTACGTCGGCTGCCTTGTGGCGTCCGCGTTACGGCGTTCGCCGTTCGCCTTACCGGGTCTGCGCTACGGCGTTCACCTTGCGGGGTTGCCTTGCGGCGGCCGCCTTACGGGGTTTGCCATGCGGTGTCTGCCTTAAGAGGTCTGCCTTGCGGCGTTCATCTTGCGGTGTCAGCCTTACGGCCACAGCAGCTCCCGCTGCCAGCCGCCACGCTCGCCGGGGGCGCGCCGGTAGCGGAGCCGTACGTGCCGCCGCCGCGCCTCCTCCTGGTAGTACTCGACCTCGTCCGCCTCCAGGACGTACAGGGCCCAGGTGGAGGCGGTGGCGTCCGGGTCGCGTCCGGCCCGCTCGTAGGCCGCGTCGAAGGCCCGTAGCAGCTCCTCGTACGAGCCCAGCACCTCGCTCTGCCGCCCGCTCCCGGCCAGCGCTGCCGCGAGGGCAGCGGGGGACCGGCCGCGCAGATCGGCCGCGCTCTCCTCCGGCCCCGCCTCGACGGCCCGCCCGCTGACGCGCACCTGACGGCCCTCCCGCATCCAGTGGAAGGCGAGCGAGGCGTGCGGGTTCTCGGCCAACTCGCGGCCCTTACGGCTGGTGCGATGGGTGCCGAAGTGCCAGCCGCGCTCATCGGCGTCGTGCAGCATCACCGTGCGCTGGGACGGGCGGCGGTCGGCGCCCGCGGTGGCCAGGGTCATGGTGTGCGGGCCGGGTTCCCCCGCCTCGGCGGCCTCCCGCAGCCACCGCCGGAAGAGTGGAAGCGGTGCGTCCGGGGCTGTGGCCGGGTCGAAGACGGGCAGATCGCCCGCATGGGCTACGCGCAGGCCGCGCAGCAGTGCGCGGAACGCCTCATCTTCGTCGTCGTTCATCGGCTCCCCATCCGACCATCCGCGACGGTCCAGGGCAAGTGGGGACGGAGGTACGGCGGGAGGGGTCGAGGGGAGCAGGCCCAGGCGTTGAGCGGGCCCTGGCCACCGGGCGGGCCCCGTTCGTCCCGTGAACCCCAGAGCCGGGGGTGGAGTCGCGGCCGGGCGGTATCGGCCGTCAAGCGAACCCGAGATGTTGGGTGGAGAATCCAATCGGGTGGTCTCCGTCGTCACGTGAACCTAAGAGCCAGGTGGGGAATCGCAACCGGGTGGTCTCGGTCGTCACGTGAACCCGAGAAGTCGGGGGGTGGAGCCGCGGCCGGGTGTTCTCGGTCGTCAAGCGAACCCAAGATGTCAGGCGGGGAGTCGCAACCGGGTCGTCTCGGTCGTCAAGCGAACCCCGGCCGCCGAGTGGCTCAGCCGCCAAGCCACCCCCGCCGCCCAGTCCCCGGTCGCCCAGCCCTCCGCCGCCCAGCTCCCGCCATCCAGTGAGGACCGTCAGCCGCGGCCCAGGACGACCGTGCCCGCCGAGCAGAACCAGCCACCCGTCCCCGAGGCCACGGCCAGCTCCGGCAGCCGCCCGCCCGCTTTGCGCACCTGTCGTTCCCCGGCCTCGCCGCGCAGCTGTCGTACCGCCTCGACCAGCAGGAACAGTCCGCGCATCCCTGGGTGGCAGGCGGAGAGGCCGCCGCCGTCGGTATTGGTCGGCAACTCGCCGTCCCGCGTCAGCCGCCCCTTCGCCGCGAACGCCCCGCCCTCGCCCTTGGCGCAGAAGCCGAGGTCCTCGAGGGTTACCAGGGTCATATAGGTGAAGGCGTCATAGAGCTGCGCTACATCGATCTCCGACGGCCGCACGCCCGCCCGCGCGAAGGCCGCCCGCCCCGAGGCCGCCGCCGGGGAGACCGTGAAGTCCTCCCATTCGGACATGGTGGTGTGCGAGACGGCCGTACCCGAACCCAGCACCCATACGGGGTGTTTCGCCGTGTCCGAAACGCACTCCTCGGCCGCGAGCAGCACCGCGCAGCCGCCGTCCGAACGGATGCAGCAGTGCAGTTTGGTGAAGGGGTCGGCGATCATCGGGCCGCTCAGCACATCATCGACCGTGATCGGATCGCGAAACATCGCGTCCGGATTGTGCCCGGCATTGATACGGGCCTGAACGGCGATGTCCGCCAGCTGCTCGAGTGTGGTGCCGTACTCATGCATATGGCGGCGCGCGGCCATCGCGTACTTGGCCACCAGCGTATGGCCGTACGGGACCTCGAACTGCAGCGGCCCGCGTGCTCCGAAGGAGAGGTTCGCGGTGCGGCGGCCCGCGCGGATGTCGGCGCGTGCGGTGGAGCCGTAGACGAGCAGTACGGCGCGGGCGTGCCCGGCGGCGATCGCGTCCGCCGCGTGCGCCGCCATGACTTCCCAGGTGGAGCCGCCGACGGCCGTCGAGTCGGTCCAGGTCGGCCGCAGCCCCAGATACTCGGCCACCTCGACCGGTGCGAGGGTACCGAGCCCCGCCGAGGCGAAGCCGTCGACGGCCGACCGGTCGAGGCCGGAGTCGGCGAGGGCCCGGCGGGCGGCCTGGGCGTGGAGGGCGTAGGGAGTGGCCGTGTCGACGCGGCCGCAGTCGGAGAGGGAGACGCCGACGACGGCGACCTTACGGGCGCGCTGTGCTACGGGCGACATAAATCTGACGGTACATCAGATCGGGCGGCCGGAAGAGGGTCTCCGTGTGCGCAAGCCGGACCGGAAGGGGAAGGGGGCGGTCCGGACGCTCTCCCGTATGGCCGTGCTCGCACATCGAGCACAAGCCCCGTCCGGACCACGCGTGAGGCGCCCGGTTACTGAAGGAACTGCCCCACGCAAGCGGCGATCGCCACCAGAAGGCTCAGCACACCGATGACGACCTGCCACTTGTCGGGGTCGGTCCATCGGTCGTCGTGTGTCTCCTGCGTGTTCCGATCGTCCATTACCCCTCCTCGCTCCTCCGACAGGCCCCGGAGGACAGGGCCACCGCCGGTCTGCGCTCCGGCGGAGCGAAGGGGGAGGAGCGTGGTGAGTGGCAGCAGCTTAGCCGTGGATGGGCGCGCAGGGGTGGGAAAGTGGGGGAGCCGTCCCTAGTATGACGACCCGTCAGAAGCGGAGGTGCTCGCCGATGGACGCCGCGTTCACCGAGGAACAGGACGAGATCCGCCGTACGCTGCGCGACCTGCTGCGGGAGCGGTGCGGACCGGAGGAGGTCAAGGCGGCGGTCCAGACCGCACCCGGCTACGACGAGGCCCTGTGGCGGCAGCTCGCCCAGACGCTCGGACTGCCCGGCCTCGCCCTTCCGCCGACGTACGGGGGCGTCGGCTGCGGCGTCACCGAGCTGGCGCTGGCCTGTGAGGAGACGGGGCGGGCGCTGCTTCCGTCGCCGCTCCTGGCCACCGCCGTGTTCGCCGCACCTCTTGTCGCCGCGCTGGGGACGGAGGCGCAGCGCGCCGAAGTGCTGCCGCGGATCGCGGAGGGTGCCCTTACGGCCGCGCTGGCGGTACCGGGGCGTGCCTTGTCCGAAGCGCTGGGGCTCATCGGGGCGCGGGACGGCGCATGGGCCGGTGGCGGGCGCGCGGGGGGCGTTCAGGCGCGCCTGAACGCGGCCGGCGGGGCGGGATGGCGGCTGTACGGGCAGGTGGAGCAGGTACTGGGTGGACACAGCGCCGAACTGCTGGTGGTCGCTGCCCGTGCCGGGGGCTATACGCGCGGGCGGACGCTGCTGTTCCTCGTTCCGGCGGGGGCGGACGGGCTGGTCCGCACCCGGCTGACCGCGCTCGACGCGACGCGCCCGCAGGCCCGTATCGAACTGCGGGACGTATCCGCCGAGCTGCTGGGGGTGGACGACGGCGGCAGCGGGGACCAAGTGGCGGAAGCGCTGGCGGATGCGGGTACGGCGGCCGCGGCCGTGCTCGCCGCCGAGGCGGTGGGGGCGGCGGACGCGGCCCTCGCGCGAACGGTCGGGTATGTGCGGGAGCGTGAGCAGTTCGGCCGTCCCATCGGCTCCTTCCAGGCCGTCAAGCACCGGCTGGCGGATGTGTACGTCGCGGTCCAGGCGGCCCGTTCGGCGGCGTACTACGCGGCCTGGGCGGCGGCGCAGGGCGGTGCGGAGGGTAGCCCGGCCTCTGGAGGTCCAGGGGGCCCTGCGGGTGCCGCTGGAGGTCCGGGGGGCCCTGGAGATGCGGGGGTCCCTGGAGGTCCGGGGGTCGCTGGGGGTGCGGGGGTCGGTGGGGGCGCCGGGGTCGCTGGGGGTACGCGGGCCCCTGGAGGTCCGGGAGCCCCTGAAGGTGCGGAGGTCGGTGGGAGTGTGGAAGCCGCGGTCGCGAGTGGGCTCGCCCTCGCCCAGGCGCTGGAGGCGCAGCGCACGGCGGCGGCCGAGGCGGTGCAGCTGCACGGTGGCATCGGCTTCACCTGGGAGCACGAGGCGCACCTCTACTTCAAACGGGCCGCCTCCGATGAGCTGCTCTTCGGGCCCGTCCACCGGCTGCGGGCGCGAGCGGCGGAGCGGGACGGTCTCTTCGACGTCACCGATCGCGCTCCTTACGACGGTCACCAGGGGCGCGGCGGGAACGATGGGCACAAGGGGCGTGGCGGGAACCATGGCGGCAGTAGGAGTGGCGGGAACCATGGGCACGACGGGCGTGACGGGCGTGACGGTCCGCGGAAGGCGGTGACGGTCTGATGGCCGGTTATGGCGTGAGGCTGGTCCAGAAGGTGTCCTCGACCCGCGCGTTCGCCAAGGTCGCGCCCCATGTCGTCCCCGCCTTCGACCGCACCGTCCACCGGCTGACCCGCGGCAGGGTGCTGCCGAGCGCGCGGATGCTGCCGGGCGTGATCCTTACGGCGCGCGGCGCGCGGTCGGGGCTTCCCCGCCGTACGCCACTGGCCTGTATGCCGGAGGACGGTGGCACCTGGGTCCTGATCGGCAGCAACTTCGGCCGCCCGGGACACCCGGCGTGGACCGCGAACCTGCTCAAGCACCCGGAAGCGGAGATCAGCTGGCGGGGCCGGGACATCGCCGTCCGGGCACGGCTGCTGGAGGGTCCCGAGCGCGAGGCGGCCTGGCGGGCGGTCCTCGCCTTCTGGCCGCCGTATGCGAACTACCAGTCGCGGGTGGAGCGCGAGATCCGCCTCTTCCGCCTCCATCGCGTCTCGGAACGCTGAGCCGGTCGGTCCGCTCGGACGCGGCCTCCGGGTCCGGCCCGGCACAGGCCCGCCCCGGCACAGGGCCGCCCCGGCACAGACCCGGCCCGGCACAGGCCCGCCCCCGGACCTGATGCGGGCCCGGGACGGGCCGGAGGGGCCGGGCCGGGGAGCAGCCAGGAGCGGGCCGAGGTCAACCCCGGGTCAGGCCGGGAGCGGGCCGAGGTCAACCCGGGGCCAGGCCGGGAGCGGGCCGAGGTCAACCCGGGGCCAGGCCGGGAGCGGGCCGAGGGCGGGCCACGCACCGGCCGGGGCGTGACCGGTGGGGATCCAGCGGTGACCGGCGGCGGACAGGCGGGCGCAACGGGCCGCGGCGGACCACTCGAGGAGTGGTCCGCCGCGGCGTGACAGGACGTGCGGGCCCGCCGGCCGTCCCGGCCGGCACGGAGCGGCCAAGGGTGAGGCAGAGCGGAGGTGCCGATTCGTTACTTCGGCGGTTTGCGCCCGGTGATGCCGAGGTGGAGGAGCCAGGTCAGGCTCGGCTTGAGGTCGGCATGCTTGACGCCCCAGCTCTGGAAACCCTTCTGGTGGGAGGAGACCGCGGCCAGCATCGCGACCAGCGAGCCCGCGATGCCCGCCGGGTTGAGGTCCTCGTCGATCCGTCCCTTGGCCTGCTGCTCCCTGACGGCGTCCGTCAGGGAGTTGGTGACGGAATTGAGGATCTTCATGCGGATCTTGTAGAACCGCTTGTCGCCCTCGGCGGCGCCCAGGTCGACCACTCTCAGGATGGCGTCATGTTTGCGCCAGAAGGAGAGGAACCCCTCGACCAGTTCCTCCGCCACCGCCGCGCCGGACTTGCCGGCCCAGGAGCGGCCGGCGACCAGATCGGTCAGGCCCGCGCCGTCCTTGGCCATCTCCTCGGCGAGCTCGAGGACGGCGCCCTCCACATCGGGGAAGTACTGGTAGAACGTCGCAGGCGAGGTGCCTGCCTTGCGCGCGACATCGATGACCTTGACGTCTCGATACGGGGATGTGCTGAGCATCTCGCCGAGGCAGTCGAGCAGCTTCTGCCGCGTCGCCTGCCCGCGACGACCGGCCACCCGCCCGTCGACTGTGCGTACTTGTCCTGTCATGCCGTCAGCTTACCGAGGGGTGATCGGAGCGCGATTCGGCTGCGTGCAAATGGGGTTAGGGCGGGATGAGGTGGTTTGTGACCCGCGTCAAGCGCGCTGGAATGGCTGATTCCGGCCCCCTGTCTCCCGTCGTCAAGCCCTCAATCACCGCTCACCCACGCGAGTGAATCCTGTTATCAACAGGCTGTGGATAAAAACGGTGGATGACCCGGCTCGGGCCCGCCTC